>JBJXEZ010000204.1:0-15808 GCA_046153695.1 Saprospiraceae bacterium | reverse complement strand
ACCTCCCGATTTGGAAGGGCTAATTGGGCGGCATTCTGCGTTGCTCGTCCGTTGCGTAGCCCTACTATGCGCCTTCCTCGCGCCTTGCCTGCCACCAAATTATCCTCCTCCAAATCGGGAGGTTATTCTTTCATCGGTACTAACCCAACAACGACGCATGGAAAAACTGACCTGGACCAACCCCGAGGGCATACCCATCCACGCCGCCCATTGGCCTGAAAAAAAACCGTGGGCCGCTATCACGCTGGTACACGGCCAAGGAGAACACATCGGGCGCTACGACCATGTCGGGTGCTGGTTCAACGACCGGGGTGTAGCGGTGCTCGGCTATGATCATCAAGGCTACGGCCAAAGCGGCGGCAAACGCGGCCATGCCAAAGGGCTGAATGTTCTGCTGGACGACATCGTTCAGGCCGTCGGCCAAACCCAGGAGCGCTACCCCAATGCCCACCACTTTCTCTACGGCCACTCCATGGGCGGAAACCTGGTTCTGAATTACCTGCTGCGCCGCCGCCCGACCGGCTTGACAGGCATCGTAGCAACGGCACCCTGGATACGACTGGCGTTTCCAGCCCCAATGCTGAAGATACTTGCCGGGCGTTTGCTTAGCCGCCTGACACCATCCCTCTGCTTGCCCAATGACCTCGCCGTGCATTTCCTGTCCCGTGACCCTGCTGTGGTAGAAGCTTATCAAAACGACCCGTTAGTACACAATCGGCTTAGCGTGGCAGCCGGAATCCAACTGCTTGATGGTGCGATATGGCTTGATTCCTACTCCGGCGAAACGCCCTTGCCCCTGCTACTCCACCACGGCAGTTCCGACCGCATTACATCCGCCGCTGCTACCCGTGAGCTTGCTGAACGGCTCTCCAATAAGGCCGTTTTCCGGCAATGGCCGGGGCTTTACCACGAAATCCACAACGAACCAGAGCAGGAACAAGTGTTTCAGGCTACGCTGGACTGGATGCTGGGCCAAGTGTAAAAAGAAGCCCCTCCGGCGACATTTCGCGGAGAGGCCATTCCCAAAAACCAATTGTATTTTATCCGGTTGGAAAGTTGGAGGGTTGGAAGGTTTCTGGTTCCGCAATATTCCTTCAACCAGAAACCCTCCAACCTTCCAACCAGAAACCGTTATTCTCCTTGTTGGTGCAGGTTCGTATTCTGAATAGGCACGGCGGGTTTTTTGCGCGGCAGCGCATACGCCGCAGTGATCTCGTGCGAGCCGATATTGTACTGCTGGAACGGCCCGAAGGAGATGTCGTAACTGTAATAGAGGTTCAGGTTACCAACTTTGGTGCCAGCCAAAAAGGCCATTGAGCCTTTGTTCATGGGGCGGTAGGTGAGGCCAGCGATGACCTTCTCATCCATAAACCGGGCTTGCAGGTTCAGGTCAACCTGGAATGGCACGTCACGGATTTGCCGAATGGCCAGCGACGGTACGAGTTTGAAACTCTGGCTGGGGACATCAATGATAGCACCCAACTGCAGGATATAGTACTGCGTACCTGCACCGTTTTCGGTTTCCGGGTTATCCACCGGGATTTCGTCCAAACGAGCGCGGATAGCCGAAGGCAACACGATGCTCGCAAACACCGACTTGTCGAAAACCACACTCGCACCGAAGGACGAGGAAAAAACCTGCTGCCCGCCCACGGCACCTTCCAGCACCTTGTCGCCCGGATCAATAATCGGGTTGCTCAGCACGTCACTGTTGACCGTGCGGCGCAGAAATTCCGTGGTAAGACCAAGACCGACCTCCGCGTTTTGTAACTTGAACCGGAACGAGTAGATGCCCTGAATGCGGTTGATGCTCTGTGCACCGAGTCGCTCGGACAACACGCTGGCGCCAAGGCCGAGTTTGTCGCCCACCGGGCCGGTGTACATAAATGTGTAGGTCGTGGGCGTTTCGGGGAATGCCGCCCAGGCATTGCGGCCGTTCACCATGAACAGGTGTTCATTGTTCTGACCAGCTGTAGCCGGGTTGATCAGCTGAGGCATGACCTGATAGTGGGAATATACGGCGTGTTCCTGAGCCGTGGCGGCCAGCGCGAGCAGGCCGAATATCAGCGTAACGAGTGTATTTTTCATAATAACCGATGTGATGGGAAGGGTGAATATTGGTTGAACGATTATCGGATGAGTGTGACGGAGCCTTTGATCTGCTGAGCCACGCCGTCTTTGTCCAGGAATTTTAGTACAAAGAAATAGGCGCCTTCAGGCAGGAGGAGGCCGTTGCGAAGGCCTTCCCAGCGGCGGTCGCCGTTGTTGTAGCCGGTGATGACATCCACGAGTTGACCCCAACGGTTGTAAATTTCGAAGGTATTGTCCGGGAAATCTTCGATGCAGGTGATAAGTACGTAGTCGTTGTTGCCGTCGGCGGAAGCGGGCGTGATTGCCGGGCGCACCTGGAGACAACCATCGTCGGGGTAAGCCATTTGAATGGTGCCGTTGGCGGTGCAGCCGTTGGCATCAATCACAACGAACATGACCTGCTCACCCGGACAGAGATCGTCGGCGCGGGCACCGGTACCGTTCTTGCCGAGGCTGGTTGACCAGGTGAAGGTGAGGTTGCCGACACCCGCAGGCACATTGGCAATCACCTCGCCGTCGCAGCGGCCGAAGTTTTCGGGCGGTACGGAGGCAAACTGAATAATCAGCGGATCCGGTTCGTCAATCGTGATGGTAAACACCGTTACCACGTTGTTTTTGTCAGTAATGGTAACAGTATAGTCACCGCCGCAGAGGTTGTTTCCTTGTGAAAAACCGCCGAGCGGGATGTTCGTTTCCGTTTGCCCGGTGGACCAGGCGATGCGGTATGGCGGTACCCCGCCTACAGCCGATACGCTGGCGCTGCCGTCGCACTCGTCGTTGCAGCTCACGGCGTAGCCATTGTAGTCGCTCAGGATGGTGTAGCTGCCGACCACCGTGGTCGGGGCCGTGAGCGAGCCGCCCCAGGTGGCTGTACAGCCCAACTGATCAGTGACGGTGACGGTGTACGCTCCGGCGCAAAGGGTGCTGTTGCTTTGCCCTGTTCCGCCGTTGCTCCAGGCCACGCTCGTGTTACCGACCTGGCCGCTGAAGACTACAGTAGCACCGCCGTTGCACACCGAGGCACCGCTCACATCGAAGCCGTTGTAGTTGGTCGTGATGTTCACGTTGGTCACTGCTATCTGCGATTGCGAGGTGACTACGGCTATCGGGCATACCCGTGCCACCTGACTTTCATCCTTGACCGTACAAGTATAGGTACCAGGCAGGAGGTTGGTAATATCCTCTGTTGTTGCTGTATAGCCATTCGGGCCACTCCAGGCGTAGGTGTAGGTTGGACCATCGGCACCTTGCACGGAAATGGAAACAGCACCGTTGTTCGCGTCTTGGCAGGTCGTTGGCGTGATCAGCACGACGTTACACTGGAACGGCTGATAGGTACGCTCCAGTTTGTAAACATACACTGCCGTACAGCCGGAGGTTACATTGGTCACGGTAACGACATAGGTGCCCGAGTCGAGGTTCGAGATCGTGCTGGTAGTTAGTCCGTTATAGTTCCACTCATAGGTGAAGTTGGGATTGGAAAACACCGGATTTAGTTTGATCTGACCGTTTTTGAGATCGTCAAATGGTTCGGTGCGCGAATCGCTTACGATGGCCTGTTGCAGTTGAGACACGTTGATCGAAGGGACCGTGAAGGTATTCCCCGATGCATCAGAAATTGTCACTTGATAAACACAAGCAGGCAGGCTGCAAATCTGAAAGGTGTCCTTGTCGGGGAAATACGTTCTGCTGGGCAAATTGGCACAATTCAGGGTGATCAAGATTGGTTCGGCGGCAGCGGGCGGGATGTTGATCGTCATGCAGCCGTCATCGTTGCACGAAGCCATCACCGGGGTGACGGAAGCCCCGATAAGCAGATTGGTGCTTGGCACCTCTACAGTGCCCACTAACGTGCAATTGTTGGCATCGGTGATAGTCACCGTGTACACGCCTGCAATCAGGTTGGTGATGTTTTGAGTGGCGGCCGTGTAGCTGCCCGGCCCGGTCCAGTTAAAGGTGAACGGCGCCGTGCCGCCATTGATCGGGTTGACGATCGTGATGGAGCCGAGTGTCATGCCGTCCTGCGGGGTGATGGTGGTGTCCGGGAAGGTCAGCGGTTGCGGGCTGGTGATCGTAACCGGCCCCATTGTTGCCGTACAACCGCCGGCATCCGTCACGGTGGGCGTGTAGGTGCCCGGCGCGAGGTTGCTGATGGGTGAACCGGTCAGGCCGCCCGTCCAGGCGATGCCAAACGGTGCGCTGTTTCCTCCCGTTGGGGTGAGGGTGATGGAGCCGTTGTTTGCCCCGAAACACTTCACGTTTTGCGAACTGCTGGAGGCGGTGATCGGTGCAGTGGGGCCGATAATGGTGATGGGCGAGCCGAGCACTGCCGTGCAGCCTTTGTTGTCCGTAACCACGGGCACATACGTACCCGGGAAGAGTTTATCTGCTGTGAAACCCGTGTCCACCACTTGCCCGGTCGGGCTGTTGAGGCGCCACGAGATCAGGTAGGTTGACGTGCCGCCCGCTACCGAAACCGCCGCCGTACCGTTGTTGGAGCCGAAGCAGGAGACAGGGGTGGTGGCACCTGTTTTTGATATGGACAACGGAGCGCTCGGGCCTTTTACCTCGGCCTGCCTCGTGACCGTACATAAGTTGGCATCCGTGACAGTGACGGTGTACATGCCAACCCTCAATTTGTTGATATTTTTTGTTACAGAAGAATACGAGTTCGGCCCGCTCCACTGGAACGTGTGTGCTCCGGTACCTCCTGTCGGGTTAGGCAAATTCACAACGCCGGTGCTGTCGCCAAAGCAATTGATATCTGTGACGGTAGCCAGAGCCATATCAACATTTATTATCTGTGGCTGCGTCACGTTGATGGACGGAGTAGTGACAAACGTACAACCCTTGGAGTCCGTGATGGTAAGCGTGTAAATGCCCAGTTTGAGGTTGCTGAGGTTTTGCGTCGTGGGGTTGCCGCCGGGAAGAGCGGGGTTGCCGGCCCATTTGTAGGTGTACGGAGGCGTGCCTCCGGCAGGTACCTGGTTGATGGCGCCGTTCATACCACCGTTGCAGGTGACGTTGTTGATGGAAACCGCTGAGGCAATCGCTGGCGGAGCCACCACGATGGTGTCGCTGGTGGCTGTAGCACCGCCAGCAACCGAAACAGTGACGGTGTAAGTGCCGGGCATCAGGTTGACGACCACGGGGTCGGTGGTGGTGAGGGGCATGCCATTGTTGAAGGTTGGTGGTCCAGTATAGGTGTAGTTTAACACCGGCCCGCCCTGAATAAGTTTTGCCGTGATTTTACCGGTAGCGGAGGAGTTGCAGTTGGCCGACGTAGGCACGAGCTCAACCACCGGTGGAATAAAAGCCAGGATATGGACGTGGCCATTGTTTATGTTGGGTGTCACTTCTCCGCCTGGTTCCTTCACTATTTCTATTGGCAGGCCGGGAAGGGAGACAATATTGAATGGTGCCGTGGTACCTGCTGCGCCGATGGCATTGAAACAGATTGAAAAAATGACGGTGCTGTCGTTCAAGTCAACGCCGAGCGCGTTTTGGTCAAACCAGGTAAACTTGATTTCACCAGGCACATTGGTATTGAAGTTAGCAGCGGTCAGGCCCAATGGGTTGGAGCCGAACTGGATCGGGGATTTGAACTGAATCTTGGTCTGGTCGTATGTGATGCCGAACTGCGCGGAAAGGATATCCTTGAATTTTTTTACGCGCACGTCCACGCAGGTCATGCCGCCCACGATGGTGGTGTCCTTGTCGGCGGTGAACGTCACGGCATTTGGATCTGGTGGCGGGGCGATCACGAACATGGTGTCGGAAACGCCGGAGGTCGGCCCCCACACGTCCACGCTGGCTTTCGTGATAGCCTCGGCCGGGCCGCCGCCGGGCGGGAAACCCGTGCCATTGATGGTGACCATCGAGGAACTGCCCACGGCGCCTTTGGCCAGAAAGCAAACCTCGTAGATGACCGTGCCGTTGGGTTTGGTGATACCCGTGAGTGCTTGCTCAAACCAGCTCATAATGAGGTTGTTGGAACCGGCGGGGAACAAGTTAAAATTGGAAGCGCCGAGATCAATGAGGTTCCAGCTCTTGGTGTTCTGGTACTGGAGCACGGAGCTGTCCCAGTGCATGACGTACGACAACGACACCATATCAGTGAAGTTGGTCACCGTAACAGGCATACAGCCCACCTGACCTTTGGGAATGTGGATCGTATTGGCCGTCACCTTGAACTGGGTGGCCGGGTTGCTGGAAGCGGTAATATTGGAGCCACCGTTTGCGTAGGTGACCTGAATATTCTGGCCGTTGCGCGTCACTTCGATGCCTGGCGACACGTTGGCGATGTTGACGGTGGCATTACCCGTGGCGGCCACGGTGAAGTTCATCGTGAAGATCGTGGTGTTGCTAGGCGCTGTGTAGCCCGTGGGGTACTGCGCCAGATCGGGAAACCACGATATGGTCACCTTGCCGTTGGTAGCGTTGTAGTTGGAGGCTGCAAAACCCGGCAGGGTGGCCCCGGTGATGTTGACAAATTGCAGCACCGAGGAGTTGTAGGTGATTGGAAATTGCACCGAGGTGATGCTGGTGAAGTTCGTGACCTTCAGTTCGAGCGACAGGGTGCTGCCGACGGTGACGTTTGGTGTCGCCGGGGTGAAGGTTGTGATCAGGTTCTGCCCGAAAGCCGAAAGGTTCCAGAGAAACAGACTAACCAAGAGAAGAAAGTGTGTGCGGATCGGTCTCATCTTTACGCGAAGGGATGATGATGAAAAGAAGATTTTTATCAAAGTTTGACCACTGGTCGAACGCAAGAGCGGCCAGCAGCGGTACGGAGTATCAAATAGTAAATGCCGCTGTCCAGCGGTGTATCAGGGGCAATTTCCATGCCATGCCTGCCAATGCCGAGCCACATTTTCCGGCTCAACACCGGGTGCCCCGACGCATCGGTCAAGATCATATTGACATCGGAAGCGCTGTCCAAATCTAAAAAAGCCGTCGTAGATACGGGAAAAGGGTTAGGCGAAACGGAAACAGGAAGTGTATTTGGGTCGTCGAGCCAGTCGGTGCTGAGGGTGAAGCCAACGGCAACATAGCCGTTATTCAGGTCGCAGTCCTCCATGTCGTAACCGATGGGCGGTGTTCCAGCTTTCACCACCTCGAAGTCTGTCGGTGGCGATTCGGTAAAGATCACCGGTGTCCCCTGGTTTTGTTGGCCAACTACAAGAAAGCGCACCCTGAAGATGATGGTGTTGTCGGTGAGCGTCACGCCGCTTTGCACGTTCGGGGCCTCGTACACAAACCGCAACATACCGTTAGGAGCGTCCATTGTATTGAAATCATCCAATTTCAGCCCGGGCAGGTTGAGGCTCGTGACATTCAAAAACGAGATTACCTGTGGGTCCCACTGGATCACAAACTGCACAACTACAATGCTGTCGAAATTGGAAACGGTCACGGGCATGGCCACGATGCCGCCGGGCATTGCCTGGTTTACCACCGGCAAGGAAAAGCCAACTTGTGCGGGAAGATCGGAAGCCATGGTGAGCCAGAGGCCCACGGCGAGCGGGAGTAACCGTTGAAACATGAAAAAACAATTGGTTGCAGATTGACGATGCCATCCGAAAGGCAGGCATGTTCGAGCGAGGATTAAAAACGCTGTCGGTTACGGGAAAACAACCGACTTGCGCACACTTTTTCAAAAAGCGGGCCAAAGTTCGACGTAATGTCTGAAGAGCAAAAATTTTGTTGGAATACCTGCGCTACATACCCGCTGCCGCCTCTATTTCGGCCCAGGTATCCCACACCGTTTTTACGAGCGACTTGAACACCTCGCCGCCCTGCCCCGATTCGAGTTGTTTGAAAAGCAGGTGCATTTCGCCGCGCAGGTCGGGGTGCCGATCGGTGACTGGCAGCAGGGCTATCCAGGCAGCAGCGTGTTTTTTGAAACCGGCAGCAAAGGCATCCGGGCATCCGACACCGATCTTTTCTATGGCTGTGGCGTACTGTCGGATGGTTTGGCTCAGCGAAATAGTCTTGCACGCGTGGTTGCGCACGCGCCCCAGCGAGTCGTCCAGCGCTAGTGCATCGCCCATGCACCCGAACCGTTCAGGCGACAACCCCGCCTCGAAATCGGCCGCGCCGATTGTACCGTCTTCATTGCTGTCGTAGTCCACGGCAATTTTCCATTTACCCTCTACCTTTCGGTGAAACACATGGAATTTTCCATAATAATGCTGCCGCGCGCCATCGGCGGCAATGTCGGTATAGCGGTAAATGCCCCGTTCAAAGGCCGTATTGTCACCTGCGGTTCGCTCGAAAAACGAAAAAGCAATGGCAACACCTCTGCCACTTGACTTCCCCCGCTCGAACCCGCTTGTGACACTTTGGCGGTAGCCCGTCAGGTCTTTCACACTGGGCATGTTGCCACCGTTGGCACGAATAAAATCGAGTGTGTGCAACCCTAGGTACTTCTCAGCATCGTAGGCAGCATACGCCTCCGAAAATGGCAACCAAATATCGCGGTTGATTTCCTTCAGCCGGGTGGTGACCTCGGCGTTCGGCGGAATGTGCACCTGAGGCATTTGCCTCACCTGGGCCACAGGTTCGGTTTGAGCAGCGACCGCCAGGGGCGTCAACAGGGCCAACATAAGTGCGTATTGTTTCATAGTCAAGCGTTTGTTAAGGCAGTATTTGTTTAGGTTCTTATTTCTCCAAAAATTCCTGCAACGTGCGCAACACCTGTGGCCACGCATCCACTACGGCTTCGTAAAACCAGTCCCACTCAGCACCTGCATTTTCAGGATATGGCCCTTGGCGCACTGTGAGCAGACAGCCTTCCTGCATTTTGGCAGCTGTCACTTCCAATTCTTGCGCCCCTAAAAACGGGCGCTCCGGGTTTAGGTAAACGTAACAACCCACGAGCAGGCGCTGTCCGGGCTGGTAGTCTTGCACAATTCCGGTAGAAATATATTGGATACCGTTATTAGTTATACCCCAGGCAAGTGTGTACGGCCCACCCGACTGCGCTTCGACGAGGGAACGCTCCACACCCCACCAACCCTGAAGCAAATCGGGATCGAGAAAGGCGTGAATGGCTCGTTCGGGGGTGGTGGCTATGGCGATTGAGTTGATGACGTTGCGCATGGTGCCTCGAAAAAAAGTGCCACGTCAGACAAAGCCCTGTGCGCCTTCTAAAAACGCTATGGACCTATGTGACACTACATTTTTTTTAAAAAGACTCGAAAAATGTCCGCGCATTTCGCCCTAGCCCACGCTGCATGGTATCGGCATCGTGGTAGTTGCTGCCCTCAGTTTGTTGGCCGGCGTTGCGGCCGTACAAGGCTACTTCCCAGCGCGGGTTGTTGATTTCGCCACGGGCAGTGGAGTGCAACAAAATAAAATCTTCGCCAGCCAGGGACGGGTTGTAAAACAGGAACTTCACGTTGCGCTGGTTGGTCTGCGGAAAATTGTAGTACACCCAGATTTCATACGGCGCAGCACTGGGATCATCCTCGACGCGGATCAGATCGTCCGGCCTGCCAAAACGGATATAGGCGCGGCCCCTGTCGGTCTCGAAACCATATCGGAAGCCGCTGCGAAACTGCTGGTCGGCAGCACCAGCTACTTTCATAAACTCGACATAGGCCGTTTCGGGGTTGTTGGGATTGAGGTTCACAAAGTGCCGGAACAGGAAAAACCGCATAGCCTTCAGGTCGGAGCCGGCGAGGACGTTTTTGAGCATTTCCGAATCATCGCCCAACATGAGTGGCGAAATGGCTCGCAGGCTAAAGCGCAAGTTCTCCTCGTTCAGGTCGGTCACAAATTGTTTGGCGACTAATTCGTCGGTCAGTTGAGCCTTGGCCAGGTCCATGTCAAGAAACGGGTTGCTCCGCTGAAACTGGATTTTCCGCGCTGTGATCAGATCGTTGGCCTCGTTGCGCAGTTCCACCGTTAGCACGTAGTTGCCGCTTTTCAACTTGCTGATGTTCATCGGTACAAGCAGGGCATCAATGGTGGCGGCTTTTTTTCGCTGTGAACCGGCAGAAATGAGTTCCGTGATACCGTTGCCCTTTTCCTGCTCCACAACGTAGCGTACCAGGTAGTGGCCACTGGCAATGCTCTTGTCCGAATGGTACACCTCGGCGTAAAAAGCAAGCATGGTAGCCTTGCGGTCATAATAAGCGAAGGGTAGCGGTTCAAGAAAGTAACCGTTTTTCACAAAAGGGTTGTCCGAGTTGTCCGGCCGGTAATTGCGCAACAAGAGCAGGTCGGACAGGTAGACACCGGTGCCGAGGTCAACCTTTAACGGCTTGACGACTGCCTTTTTGTTCTCCGGGTCATAAACGTCTGTCAGTGAAACCTCCAGCGTGTAGTCGCCTGTCGGCAAAAACATGCGCTTTACATCAAGCAAATCCTGGGGCGAGCCCACCAATGGGCTGCGTAATACATATTTTTCATAGGCCACCACCTTGTCGCCTTGCCGGACGAGGATCAGTGCTTCCACGCCAGCTTGTAAGTGGATGCTGTCCACCTGTTTAAACGTGACCGACCCTGCAGCGATCTCGATGTTCACTTCCAGGTACGTTTTTTCCGGCGTCGCGTACAGCGTATGGGCAATTCCCACGTCGAGCGCCGTGAGGCGGATTGCGGCAAAAAGAAGGGCGATGGCAATGGCAAGGGCGAGCGTGTTTTTCTTTTTCATAGCAGTAATTTTTTCCTACCACAAACCTACGCGATTGTGAGGGCAATCAAAATTTTTATCCCGGCATTGTAAAAGGCCGTCAAAACCGCCGCACGAGCGCCAGGGGCTTTCGTTCCTGGCGCACATCACCAGCGGGATCAAAAATTTCAGCGAAAAAAATGTAGATGCCCGGTCGTGTGACAGTGCCGTCGTCCATGTCGCCATCCCAGCGCAGGCTGCCCTCGGTACCAATAAGTTGTTGGCGCACCAATCGTTTGATGGGTATACCCTCGGAGTCGAAGATGGTCACTGTAGCGGCATACCCGGCCCCGGGAAGGACGTATCGGATATCGAGATAGTCCTCGTAGCCGTCTCCGTCGGGCGAGAGGCGAGCCGGTTCCAGCCGAAAGAGGTCGTTGCCGTCGGGCATCGAGCTACCAGGCTGTTGGGAGTTGGGTAAAGTGGGCGTGCCATTTCCATCGGGCCTGCGGGCGGCGGAGGTCCAGTTGGCCGGGTCGTTTGTGGGGCCGTCGGGACGGATACGCTCCAGCGAAACACCCGAGCGCTCGTCGGTCGCGAGAAGGGCGTTGTGCCAGTCATCGAAGTAGGTGAGCGAGTCCACAAGTACGCGATCAGGGCCTTTTGACCAAAGCAGCGTCGCGTTTCCGGCATTGTCGGGCAGTGAAGGCACGTCCATTTCGAGGATTTTTTCGGGCTTCGCCCGCAAAAACCGTTGCGCAACATCCGCCGGATTCGGCGAAAAAACCAGGTAATCCCCTGGCAGCAGGAGTCGTTTTTGGCCAATTGGGGAACCGCCTGAAAAGTTGGCAAGGAAAAAATGCTGCAAATCAAAAATCTTGGCACTGCGGTTGTGGATTTCCACAAAATCGGAACCGAACGTGGCCGGGTTGAACAGCACTTCATTCACCACCACGTCCAACGGCGCGGGTGTTTCGGGCAGGCCGACCCACGCCGTATCGGTTACGGCAGCCGCATTTCCGCTGCAATCGCGAAGGCCGGGCGTAGCCGTCACGGCATACACGGTACCCGGCTCTAACGGTTCTTGCAGCTCGAGGCGGACTACCCGGCGGCTTTCTGCCGTCAACGCTGCCGAGCCAAGGGCCAGCGGTGGGTCAATCCGATAGGCCGCCGGATTCGTGGCAGCAAACCGATCCAACCCCTCAGAAAATATCAGTTCCAGCGTATTCGCATCCTCTGGAAATGCTGCAACCAATCGGGGTGCGGTCAGGTCGGGCATTTTTTGCAGCGAGGCGTTGGCTTTACCGGGAGTACCGCCTGGCAACACCGGGCAGGAACGCCAGTTTTCCCGCTCCTGGCAGGGCAGGTCAGGATTGATGCGTTCCAGCGACCAGCCGCCTTCGCTTTTCACGGAATTGTCGTGCCAATTGGCCGCGTACTCCACCCGGTCCACGACCAGCCCGAACGCGTCGCTCAACACCAATGTGTCGCCGCTGTTGTTCAGCGCCGGAAAACCTGCCACGCCGAGTGCCGCTGTGAACGAGGCAAGGGCCGCTGCGTTGGCTGCCGCGGCCAACACCACGAACGAATCTGGCCGGAGCAGGTAACCCGGCAGGGCGCGGGGCGTGCCGCCGTCCGATAGCAGCAGGGTGTTCAGGTTGATAATTTTGTCGCTTCGGTTGTGCAGCTCCAACCATTCCACCTCCGGCAAACCAACCGACGGTGTAGGATCAGCCATGATTTCATTAACCAAAATATCGAATTCGGCAGCAGGCTCGATGAATACGAACTCAAAAACTGCGCTTTGCGCCCCGCTGATATTTCCGGCGATGTCGGTTACCTGTTGGGTTTGCAGGGTGTGCATTCCGGTACCGAGCGCCGCTGCCAGTGTGAGCCGCACCTGTTGCCTTCCGCCACCGGCAAATGCAGCCGAGGTCGGGCCACCCAACCCGCTGATGGCATAGTGTGCCGGATCCAGCGCCGTGGTCGAGTCCAAATCCTCATCGAACAGGGCAAGCACTTCCGTACCAGTGGCATTGGCCAAGGCCGACAGTAGTATAGGCGGGGATGTGTCAGGCAAATCAGGCAACACGGAGATGTTGTCCAAGAAAAACTTGTCGGTTCGGGTAGCGGTGTACAGGCAATAAAATCCCAAAAAACGGCCCGCACCGGGGGAATGTGCAGCATCGGTGGCGCTGCCTTGCGGTTCGAAGGGGCCATTGCCGCCTGCGCGGGCTTCCACCGTCCAGTTGGCTCCGGTGCTGCGACGCACGCGCAAACGGATATTCACTGGGTCGGCGGCTACAAAACCGGACAACCCGGTCGCAAGCAGGGTACGGGAGGCGGAACCGTCTTGTCGGTACAACCGCAATGCATCGGTGGTACCGTTTTCGCCAATTTCGAGGTAGTAGCCATTGGCCTGCAACAGGTCGGCTTGGTCGGCCATCAGATACACACGCAGCAGATTGGTCGCTGACGGGGCGAAGGCCAGGCGCATATCCAGGAGCCAGACCGCGCTGTCGGGAATTATTCCGGCCACGGCCAGTACAGAATTGCCTGCAGCGGGAGCATTCAGTTGCAGTTCTCCGGCTGTGTTCACAACAAAATTGGCCATATCGCCCTGCCAGGCCGGGTTGGCGGTAAAATTTCCGTCGGAAAAATCGTCCGCGATCTGGGCGGAGAGCGGTTGTGCAGCGAAGGCGAGAACGGCGAGTGAGACGAACAGCAGGTGGCGCATGCGGCGGTTTTGAAAAATTTTGGTCCCGGCAAGGTACGGCGACGGCTCGAATGGCGTTTGCCGAAAAACACCCGTCTGCCCATGCGCACCTTATTTTTTCTGGCAGTATGCACTCTGACCGCCTGTCAGAACACAGTCGAAAACACCGATTCGCCGCCGCTTGCCGTTCGGTACCCAACGGAGTTGCGCGAGCACCCGGACGAAAAAAGCCGGACGCTGTCGCATCTACCTGTGGGCACAGCGCTGACCGACCGCGGTGAAACGAGCCGTTTCCTGGCCGCCGTTTTTCTTGAAAACAGCCTGAGCCGCGAGCCATGGTTGCGTGTACATACGACCAGCGGGCAAACGGGTTGGGTGTTTGCCGGCACCGTGGAGCCAAGGCTCCGGGATGCCGAGGCACGGCAGCGTTGGCTGCATAAAAAGCGTACACAGGCAATGTTTGGCGCGGCAGCCTCCGCCAGGCTGTGGAATTGGGCAACCTCCCCGCATCCGACTACAGACACCGCGTTTGCCGGCCACCTGCGCACGGGCCTGTACCTGCGCGATACGCTTGATCGGGCGCTAACGCACGCCGTCAGCCGGGAGACCGAACAGATGCCTGCCGACTTGTCGTGGCTTCGCGAGCCGATGCGTTATTTTTGGATCCAGGACAGGCTGAGCCTTGATTTTCGCCTCGTGGCTCAGGCCGCCGCTCACACGGCCGGGCAGCAGGACGATCAGTTTGCCGCCGTCGGTCTCGCTGCGTTTCCGCTCGATAGTATTGAGTCGGCCCTGCCTGCATGGGTTTTTCCGCTGAGCATAGAGGCGAGTTGCAGCAACCTTGGCGCCGGCTTGCATGTGGCAATTTTGGAAAAAATCGATTCTGCCTTGCATTTGGGCAGCCTGTTTCGCCCCGAATTGATGCGCATGAAAGACCAAATTTTGGCCGACATCCTCGACAACTCCCGGACGTACTGGCAGCCAAGGAACAAGGTTCTGACTGAACTGGACCGGATTCTGGCTACGCGGTTTGCCTGCCTGACCGACCGTGATCGTTTGGCACTGACGACCCGGCGGGTCATGCTGGCCCGGTCAGGGGAAGGCGGAATTCGGGTGAATGTTCGGTCTGGGAGATGAGGAGCGTACCAACCGGTCTCAAATCATACCGAGTATTTTTCGCGCATTTTTTTCCTGCACCGTACCTTCGCGGCCCCTTACCATTCTAACAAATCAATCGGATAATCACCCATGCTCACGGACATCGAAATCGCCCAACAAGCCACCCCAAAACGTATCATTCCGCTCGCCGCTGAAATACTCGGCATCCCAGACGAGGCCCTTGAACCGTATGGGCATTACAAAGCCAAAATCGCGCTCGATTATTTGGATAATCTGCCCAAACGCCCCGGCAGCAAACTCATTCTCGTCACCGCTGTAAGCCCAACGCCTGCGGGTGAGGGCAAAACGACCACCACCGTCGGCCTCGGCGACGCGCTGAGCCGGATCGGCAAAAAAACGATCATCTGTCTGCGCGAGCCGAGTCTTGGCCCGGTGTTCGGGATGAAAGGCGGCGCGGCTGGCGGCGGCTACGCCCAGGTAATCCCGATGGAGGACATCAACCTGCACTTCACGGGCGACTTCAACGCCATCGCTTTGGCCAACAATCTGCTGGCTGCACTGCTCGACAACCACATCCATCAGGGAAACGCGCTGGGCATTGACGTGCGCCGCGTGACCTGGAAACGTGTGGTGGATATGAACGACCGTGCCCTGCGTGAAGTCGTTGTTTCCCTCGGCGGCCATGCTAACGGCTATCCCCGCCAAGACGGGTTCGATATCGTGGTGGCTTCCGAGGTGATGGCTATTTTTTGTCTCGCCACTTCACTCTCCGACCTGAAGGAGCGTCTCGGCAACATCGTTGTCGGTTACACCGCCGACCGCCGCCCCGTTCACGCCCGCGACCTGAATGCCCACGGTGCCATGACGGTACTACTCAAGGACGCTATAAAACCCAATCTGGTACAGACTCTGGAGCACACTCCGGCCTTCATCCACGGCGGACCGTTTGCCAACATTGCGCACGGCTGCAACTCCGTGACCGCCACGCAGAGCGCCTTGAAACTGGCCGATTTTGTTGTGACCGAAGCGGGTTTTGGCGCAGACCTCGGCGCCGAAAAATTCATTGATATCAAATGCCGCAAGGCCGGTTTGCGTCCCGACGCGGTCGTACTCGTGGCCACACTGCGGGCGCTGAAATACCACGGCGGTGTAGATCTCAAAGAATTAAACAAGGAAAATCTGGAGGCGCTCGAAAAAGGGATCGTCAACATTGAGCGCCACGTTCGCAACATCCGCGAACACTACGGCCTGCCTTGTGTGGTGGG
>JBJXEZ010000203.1:0-4364 GCA_046153695.1 Saprospiraceae bacterium | reverse complement strand
GCGGCGTTGCATGGCAGTCGTGGAACAAAAGTGATACTGGAACAGCGTTTCGATAACGGTGTTTTCTAAAGCAAAGCGATTTAGACAAAATCCAGACTGGCAAAAGTAGGCCATGTTCCGAAATTGAAAACCTAAATCTTTTAGCAGTTTCAAACCGTCCCGGGAGATTGGCAATAGATCCAGAAAAAAAGC
Source organism: Saprospiraceae bacterium (assembly GCA_046153695.1). Classification (GTDB taxonomy): domain Bacteria; phylum Bacteroidota; class Bacteroidia; order Chitinophagales; family Saprospiraceae; genus M3007. Next base: position 4,172 of record JBJXEZ010000203.1, on the reverse strand, counting down.
AAAATACCGCATACCACTGACACAGCCCGATACCGTACTGTCATGTGGGCTGGTGATCTGTGTCATGGTACGTTTGCTGCGGGGAAATTCTTGTATCCACCTCGCATTCAAAATATTTCTATTTTTGCCAAGGGTAAACCAAAATTTTGACCAAAAGAATGGCCAACCATCCGTCTATTTTTATCAGCTACCGCAAGGCCGACGCCTTGGGGCAAGCCGGGCGACTACACCAGTCGCTGGAGGCGGTGTTTGGCAAAGGGTTCGTTTTTTACGACAACAGCGATTTGGAGCCGGGCATGAAATGGCCCAAAGAACTGGATGAAAAAGTGCGCCGCGCGGCGGTGGTGCTGGTGCTCATCGCCGACCGGACTCGGTGGCTGGGTGTGGACGATCAAGGTGGCCGCCGCATTGACGACCCCGACGACTGGGTGCGCAAGGAGGTGGAAGCCGCGCTGGGCGATCCGCAAAAACTGGTTGTGCCCGTCCTCATAAACAGTGCAGAATTACCTTCGGAAAATAGGCTGCCAGATTCAATAAAGCCCCTCGGCTATTGCCAGCACAAACAAATCAGAGAAGCTTACTGGGATGATGACCTGCAGCCTCTTATCAAATATCTTGCGCCGTACAAGCAGGCAAACCCAATGGAAGCCGCAGAAAATATGCGTGCGCCAGAGGCACCATGGACAAAATTTTTCACAAAACACGCCCTTAGCAAAGATACTTCCGGGCTATGGATAACCGTAAACTGCAACCGAAACAGACACTATACGGAAGGCGTGCTTTCGGATTTTTTGGCCAAATACAAAACGCCTAAAAACTTGGCTTTCCTGCTCTCCGCTTGCCTGTATCAAAAACCGGCCAGCTTAGCCAAGCGATTGATATATGAATTGGACGAGGAGGGCAAGTACAAAGGAATGTCCATAGCCCATTTCCGGGATGTCAAAGACGGAAAAGAAGTTGCTGTGGCGGACCTGAAAATCGGTCTTGAACCGGAAGGTACTTGGGCTGAATTATGGAAAACGGTTCAAGAAAAATTGCATTCCCTCGTGCCTATTCCCGACCCGGTCGCTTTGGCTCAAAGCGGCCCCTGTGCCGGGAAAGATCGGATCGCCCTTGTGTTTCGGGTAGCCGAGAAGCAGTGGGATATGCCGACTTTGGGAGAGCACATTGCCTTCATTTTGTCCATGTTCGACAACCTGCCGGAAACAAGCCGCAAGTTCCTGCTCTTTTTTGCCTTCGAATTCAAGTTTGCCCACCTCCCCGAACACCAAGCGGCATGCAAGCAACATCTGGATTTACTCGATACGTTGGCCCAAATGCTTAGCCTACAAAACAATAGCCTTTTCGTCGCCCATCACAAACTGTTCCCTCCCATAGAACCGATTGATATCGGAAAGTGGCTTGACGAAGTGGCAGTCAATTCCAACCAGAATAGCAATCGAGCTCTGCTCGATGCCCTCCGTAGTCAATTGCACCCCGACGACCGTGGCCGAGCAGAATTCGACATGGAATTTTTGGAGACCATGCAGGAGGCCGCCTACAAGCATCTTAACCAACCTCAACCCGATCTCACTTAAACGAACTACCGATCATGGCTTTGAAACTCGCGCACCCACAAGAAAAATTTCCCTTCCCGGACTTCGCCGACGCAGCGCCCAAGGACGACCCCGCGTCATACAAACCCTCGCGCGAACTCGCCGCCGCCGTCAACGTGGCACTGGCGCTCGGCCAACCGCTGCTGTTGACCGGCGAGCCGGGTACCGGCAAAACGGGACTGGCCCACTATCTCGCCCACCAGTTCGACCTCGGAAAACCCATCGTGTTTGATGCACAAACGGTGTCGGTCAAAAAGGATCTGTTCTACCAGTACGACGCATTGGGGCATTTTCAGTGGTCACAGGTCAATCGGGACAAACTCGAAACGCTTACTCGGCGGGATTTTGAAGAGCGCCTGAACCTCGTCCGCTACGAAGGCCTTGGCTTGGCCATTCGTCGGGCAGAAGTGGACAAGGTGCGCAGCGTGGTGCTCATTGACGAAATTGACAAGGCCCCCCGCGACCTGCCCAACGACCTGCTCGCCGCCATCGAAAGCCTACGTTTCGAGGTGCCCGAAATACCGGAGGCCGACAAAGTGGCCTACGCCTGCCCGCCCGAACGGAAGCCCATCGTGGTCATCACCTCCAACTCGGAAAAAAACTTGCCCGATGCCTTCCTGCGCCGAGTGGTGTATTTCCACATCAAATTCCCCGAACGCAACGACCTGCTCGACATCCTCAAGGCGAGAACCACCGCGCTCGATAGGGTGGACTTGGATGCCGTGGCCGATTATTTTATCAAAATCCGCGAAGCGAAAAACCTGAACAAGAACCCCGCCACGGCCGAACTTGTCTCTTGGGCAACCCTGCTTGGCCGCCTTGATTTTCCAACGAAAAAACTGAACAACACGGGGGTGCTCAACGAGATCGAACGCGAAAAACTGCGCATGGCCAACTCCGTGCTGGCCAAAACCCGCGAAGACCTAATCACGCTGAACACCGCGCTCGGTCTGCACGAGGCATGATAAACCGCATCGAACATTGGCTCCGCAACTTGTTTTCCGTCGACCCAAATTCGGCAAGTGCGGAGCATGCCCTGTTGCTCGGAACCGACCTGCCGACCGACTACCCGTACGACCGGTATCGCCTGTTGGCCACGCTCCTGCCCGCCCTCGAAGCGAAAGGTTTTGTGCTCAGTCCAGACCGTCTGATTCGATTGCAGCGCCTGTTGTACGTTCTGCCCGCCAAAATCCCTGCTGCCGATCTGGGCGACTATCTCTGCCCGGCATTCGCCGCCAACGAGCAACAACAGGAACAGTTCCACGAGGTATTCGCCGGGATAATCGTGGTTTTTGCAAAAAAAGAGCCCGCTCTCCCGGAACCCGCTCCAGCAAAAAGACCGGAACCTCCCCCTTTCACTCCCGAACCTCCGCCGCGGCCCCCCGCTCCGGCACCACCACCCCGGCCCGAATCACCGCCGATCGGCACCACGGGGGCCAGACCGCCGCTCTCCCTAGATCTCGAACAATGCACAGAACCGCCGTTTACGTGGAACATCGCACCCGACGAACAGATACCCGTAGCGGCAGAGGCGGGGTTTGGCCGCACGCTCACCCGGCTGCGCAGCCGCGAGCGCACCGACACAAGCAGTATTGATTGGCCCGCCACTACCCGCGCCAGCGTTCGTCAGGCCGGTGTGCCCGCCATCCGGTACAAGCACAACACCCGCCCGGTGGAATACCTGATGCTGGTGGAGCGATTCGCCGCCGAAGACCACCGTGCCCTGCTTTTTGATCGGCTCTGGCGCACGTTGCGCGAGCAAGAAGTATTGGTGGAGCGTTTTTTCCACGACGGCGACCTGCGCAGCTGCCATAACGAACAGTTCCCCCAAGGCATCAGCCTGCGGGACTTGCGCCACCGTTTTGCTTCGGCGCGCCTGCTCGTATTTGGCAGCGGGTACCGGTTGTTGTCGGCTATTACGGGAAAGCCAGCAAAATGGACCTCCGCCATTCCCGACTGGCCCTCGCGGGCATTGCTCACGCCGGTACCGCGACAAGAATGGGGGCTGCGCGAACGGCGCCTGGCCGACCTGTTCATGCTGCTGCCCGCCGCTTGGGAATCGGTTCGTTATTTGGCCGAAAGCCCCGAAAACGAACCCAACGCGCGTTTTGCCGACCTACCCGCCGACGTTCGGGCTGTTGCAGATTGGCCACCAATCAGCATCGAAAAACAGGTTGCCCGCAATTTGCGCCGTCATTTTGAACCGGAATTGTGTACCTGGATAGCCGCCTGCGCCGTGTGGCCAGCCTTGCATTTCGACCTCACGTTGCGTCTTGGCCGCCTGCTGAGCACGCCCGAAAACAACCTGTTGACCTACGACAAACTAACCCGCCTGACCCGGCTCGACTGGTTTGCCAACGGACACATCCCCCGCACCGCGCGTGCCGAACTGCTGGAGTTTCTCAATGCCCGCCACCCCGAGATGCTGCAGCGGGTGAGCACTTACCTGCTCGAGCTGCTGGAACAAAACCCGCCCGAAAACCCCAAGAGCGTCGCTTACGCCGAGCACCAGATCAACATCGCCATCCTGCGCGTGATGGCCGCTGAAACACCCGATCCGGAACTGGTGCGGCAGCT
>JBJXEZ010000196.1:0-9094 GCA_046153695.1 Saprospiraceae bacterium | reverse complement strand
CTCCGCGCCGCTGCGCTTTTGTGGTAAAAAAACCGGCTCAATTCAACCAGTAATCCGGCTTCCCAAAATCATAATCGAGAAAAACCTCGTCGAGTAGCGGATCGTCGCCGGGCAGGTAGCCGGTCTTGAGGTTGTACCCCCAGATTTTGCCGAGGTTGTGCCAGTAGGCGGCTTTGAGGCCGCCCCGGGTTTCTTTGATGAGGTCGTAAAAGGGTTTTTCCATTTCCTTTTCGATCATTTTGATCAGCACCTTGCCCTCTGTACGGGTCAGGTTTTTCATCTGATCCTTGAAGTCCTCTTTGAGTTCTTTGTGCTCCTTGCGGATGTAGCGCCGGCGCTCGCGGTTGGTCATTTCGCTGGTAGCGGAGCTGATTTCCTCGTACAGGCCGATGGCCTGGAGGGCAAAGGGGTACACCTTGCGGGCGGCACGCTGATACAGGTAGTATTGGCGCTGCTCGGTCACGTCCTTGAACTGGCGGCGTGCCGATATCTTGACCATGCGCAAGGTCATCACAAAAGTGGAATCGCCATTGTCCACTTCTAAGATCGCCCAGGCACCCTGTGGTTCGGACAGGTTTTGGGGCGGAGCGGTAGACTCTTGGGCCATCAGGCCGATCGTGGGCCAAAGAAGCAGGGAGCAGAAAAAAAAGATCGAGCGTTTCACGAGATGCAGGTTGACGAGTTTTGGGCAGGTTTTTTTTTGAAAAAACGCAGCATAGCGTTTTTCGTTGTCCAAGCGCTTTCTTTATACCCGCTATTTGGGCAATGAAAACCGGATATGGGACGACTTTGGGCACAAAAGTAACCATTCGCTGCCACGGATGATGCGGGAGAAAAGGATACTTTTGTGGCCAGATAATCGGTAACATAGTCCCATGCTCGCTTCCCTTTTCGGTTTTGTCACGGCTTTAATACTCACATACCTGGCTATTCCGGCCATCATTCGCGTTTCCAGGGAGAAAAAACTGTTTGACCGCCCCAACGAGCGCAGCGCACACGATGAGCCAACGCCTTCTCTGGGCGGTGTCGCCATTTTCGCCGGAACCATCTGCGGCATAGTGCTGTGGGAACCGACGCACACCTTTGGTTCCTTGCAGCATATCGTGGCGGCTTTGTTCATCATTTTTTTGTTGGGCATCCGCGACGACCTTTTCCCACTATCGCCCCTAAAAAAACTGCTCGGCCAAGTGCTGGCTGCTCTGGTGCTGATTTACCTGTCGAATGTCAAAATCACAACATTGGAGGGCATCGCGGGTGTGCATGAACTGCCGGAAGCGGCGGCGCTGCTTTTGTCGGTAGTGGCTATTGTTGGCATCGTCAATGCTTTCAATTTGCTTGACGGCATCAATGGGCTGGCGGGCAGCGCGGGCCTGATGGCTTGCCTGTTTTTCGGCGGCTGGTTTTTAGCCGTCGGCCACACGGAGTATGCGGTGCTGGCCTCGGCCCTTGCGGGTGCGCTGGTGGCTTTTTTGCGGTTCAATTTTACCCCCGCCCGGATTTTCATGGGTGACACCGGTGCTATGCTCATAGGTGCGGTATGCGCCGTGTTGGCGCTCAAGTTCGTTGAAACCAATCGATTGCTGCCTGCTGGTGCTACCTGGCGCTTTGCCGCCGGCCCGGCCATCGCCGTTGCGGCACTCATCCTGCCCCTGTTCGATACCCTGCGCGTCATCATCCGGCGTCTGCTGCGCGGCAAATCACCCTTCCATCCCGACCGCAGCCATATTCACCACTTCATGCTCGAGGCCGGACTTACGCACACCCGGGCCACCGCCGCCTTGGTTGCCTGCGGGGCCTGTTTTCTGGCGGCCACGGTTTTGCTCCATCACTGGGGCAACTCGGCACTGCTGGCGGCTGAGATAGGCACGTCTTTTTTGCTTTCCGTTTGGCTGCGGCGAGTGGATCGGAGTTGACAACGTTGGCTGTTGGCCGTTGGCTATTGGCTTCCGAATGAGCGTACACCGTGTACGTTTGGCATCGCGCTCGGAAAGCCAGGAGACAGTTCTAAAAACTGTGTCAAACCTATCGAGAGATATTTTTTGACACAGGGAACATCTACTTAACCATCATCAACATTTCCACAACCACGGCGTTCAGCCGCTCTACTGCCGGGCCGATTTGCCATGCCGCCCGGTTGCGTGGTTCCACATAGTTGGAAATACTGCGTAAAGCCACAAACGGCACTTCGGCCAGCAAACATGCCTGAAAAAACGCCGCGCTTTCCATTGTTTCGACCTGCACATCCGGGTATTTTTTTAGAACAGATTCGATGGATCCAGTGCAGCCGTGGACGCGGTTGACGGTCAGGCCGTGTGCCAGAGGCAAAAAAGCCGTTTGCTCGGCAGCAGGGTTTTTCAAAACACCTTCCCGGAACGGCGGCTCGTTTGGAGCGGCCAAGCCGAGGTCAAACAGGTCAGCAAACTGCCCGTCGGCCTCTTCCACACCGAGGTCGCCGTAGCGCTCGGACGCGACCTGCACCACATCGCCGAGGTGTAGGGTGTGGTGAAAAGCGCCTGCTATTCCAGCGTTCAAGGCCCAATCGGGCCGGAACAGGGCGAAATACCGGCCGAGGTGCCAGGCAGTAGCAGCTATCCCAATTCCGGTTACCAAAGGCAGCACGCGGGTGCCCACGTTTTCGTATACCCCGTCCGGGTGTTTTTGAAAATGGCGCTCGAGGTGCTCGAAAGTAGGTGCTATTTCGAGTGACGTGGCTGCCACGAGAAGAATGTCCATGCGTATGTTTTTATCCCGTGAAGTTAGGGTTGCTGCGGGCATAAGAGCGTGTTTAAATTTCAAAACGAACACAGCGCGTTCCATACGGTCAAACCTTGCTACCTTGCCCGCCAGAAAATTTCCGTGCCGATGCCCGCAGAATGGTTTTCCACCTGGTTCGACTCGCCGTATTATCACGTCCTGTACCAGAGCCACGACGACAAGGAAGCACAACAGTTTATTGACAAGCTGTTGGTTGCGCTCAACCTGCCGCCACGTGCCCGTGTGCTTGACCTGGCTTGCGGCAAAGGGCGGCACGCGCGGCACCTGGCCGAGAAGGGTTTCGATGTAACCGGCCTGGATATTTCTCCGGCCAGCGTCGCCTTCGCCCGGCATTTTGAGCACGAACATTTGGCATTTTTCCAGCACGATATGCGCCTGCCGTACCGGGTCAACTATTTCGATGGCATCGTGAATATGTTCACGAGTTTCGGCTACTTCGACACTGACCGCGACCATGTGCGCACGTTGGCCAACGTGGCCAAGGGCCTCAAACCGGGTGGTGTCTTTTTGCTCGATTTTTTCAATGCCGAACTAGTACGCCGCAATCTGGTGCGCCACGACGTGAAAACCATAGATGGCATCACGTTCCACCTGCACAAAACGATACGGGCAGGGCGGGTACACAAGCGCGTGGAGTTTGAGACTGGTGGACGGAAGTTTGTTTTTCGGGAGCGCGTTCGGCTGTTTTCTCAGGCCGATTTTCAGGTTATGTTTGGCGCTGTTGGGCTGGAACTAAAGCATACATTTGGCGACTACGATCTCGGAACATTCGCTCCGGCATCGTCCAAACGCCTCATCCTGATCGCAAAAAAACCACTTTGATATGGCCTGGCTGCAAAACCTGGACGCGACTGTTTTTTATTGGATCAACAACCTCGGCTCCAACGCAGTCTTTGATTTTTTGCTTCCGCTTTTTCGGGAAAAACTGTTTTGGGCACCGCTGTACCTGTTTGTTGTGGTTTTTATTTTTCAACACTTTGGGAAAGGCAAGGGAGCGGTGGTGGTACTCGGCTTAGTGGCCGCTGTTGGGCTTGCTGATTTTACGAGCAGCACGTTGATCAAAAAAAACGTGCAGCGACTGCGCCCGTGCAACGAGCCAGCCCTGCGGGAAACAATCGTACTGCGGGTATCGTGCGGGAGTGGGTACAGTTTCACCTCATCGCATGCGGCCAACCACTTTGCTGCTGCTATTTTTTTGGGGATGATACTTGGTCATGCACCCTCCTCCCGTATCCGGATTGGGCTGGTGGCGTGGGCATTCTCGGTGGCTTTTGCACAAGTTTATGTCGGTGTGCATTACCCCGCTGACGTGCTGGGCGGTGCGCTATTGGGGATGGCTATTGGTTGGTGGGTCGGTTATTTGGTTATTGGCTTTACGGCGCGTAGGTGATCAACCGCTGAGCGATGTCGATGATACGGCCAATAACGGTCACATCCGGTACCGGGATGTCGCGTTCCTGTTTTTGCTCTTCTTCTTTGATGGAAGCCGCCTCTACGGGGGGCTGCTGCCCGCTATCGGTGCCGGAAGGGTGGTGGGGGCCTGCGTTCACATACAAAACAGAAAAGAGACTGACTGCAAGGACGCTGGCGAAGATGTACTTGGCAAGTTGTTTTTGTTTCATGGCTTCACTTTATTTCGATGGCCCGAAAGTAGGCTATCTTGACGAAATGGCAAAACGAGTTTCAGATAAACGTTTGTGTTTTTCTGACAAACTGTTGACATAAATGGTTGCTAACGGTGACGTTTAGGAACGCGGACGAAATAAAGTACCCATTTTGGCGGCCTTGTTTGTCTTCTGCCTTCGTTGCTCGTCAGTTGTTTAGGCACCACTAAACGCCCTCCTCATGCCTTGGCAGAAAACAAACCGGCTCCCCAAAATGGGTACTTTATTTCGTCCGCGTTCCTTATTTTTTGCCCGGCAATAAAAACCGCACATGCCCTTTGAAAAAAAGTGAGCCTGGCGGTATTGCACCGGCCAGGCTCGTATCGTCAAACCAAAAATCAATCAGATTTATTTGCCGCCAAGGCCACCGTTGCCAGCCGGTACACTCTCCGGAGCGGGTGTGTCTTTCACGTCGCCTTTGATGGTCAGCATACGTGTTTCGGTAGCTTCATTGGTAGTGATGGTCACCGTTTTGGTGAAAGCGCCGGGGCGGGTGGTGTCGTAACGCACCTCGATATAGTTGCTTTCGCCGGGCATGCACGGCTCTTTCGGGTAGCTCGGAACGGTGCAACCGCAGGAGCCTTTGGCCGTTTTGATGATCAGCGGCTCGTTGCCGGTATTCGTGAATTTGAACTTGCGCAGCGGCTCGGAGCCTTTGGCGACAGTGCCGTAATCAACGGTGGTGTTTTCGAAGGTCATCACCGGACCGTTCAGAGTTTGTGCGGAAGCATAAAAAGCGCCAACGAAGGCGAAGGCGAGGATAGCAAGTACTTTTTTCATCGGAAGTAGAAATAGTTTGTGAAAAGAAAAATTCTGTTCTCGTTTGTTGACGGGACAAAAGTATGGCAGCCCCAAACGCTGCCAAAGCTATGCGCTGTTAACGATGTCCAAACAAAACCAAACCTTTTTTGAAGGCATTGAAAAAGGCAGAAAATCAACGCCTTGAAGCGAAAATCTGCTCATAAACGCGTTGTAAAAAACGCTTGTCATCGGTGATGATTTCGGCATCGCCCTCGAGCTGTTGCTCAAAGGCCACCGGCTTGCCGTAACTCGTTTTTAGCCCTTTGGGCAAAACCACAATGACGGCATACTGATCGTCCGTTGGCTTGAGCGATTTGGAGTACACAAAACCGCGCAGGGTGCCGAATTCGGCGTGCGGGTAACCGTCCAGTTTGATGACCACGCGCTGTTTGGCGTGTACCTTACTGCTTTTACCGACAGGCAACAACAACCGGCCCACAACGGTCTCGGTTTGCGGGGGCACGATGACGAGGATTGGCTGGCCCTGCCGGACGTACTGTTTGTCCACAAAGAAATTGGCGTTGAACGAAATCCGCCCGTCCACAGGCGCTGTGACGAGGTGGGTCTGTTTCCATTTGCCGAGCGCCGTTTGCAGGTTGCTCACGGCCTGCCGAAGACGACCTGCCACCGTCAGTTCGTTTTCCGACTCGCTGAAGGAAGCATCGCTGCTGTTTTTTTTCAAACCCGTGATTTGGCTTTGTTTGCCGAGGATGGCATCCTCCAGCGCGTCTTGTTGGCGCTCCAGGTCGTCCAGGCGCTGGCGGGAATTTTCCAGGTCGTTGCGCGAAATACCGCCAGCATCAAACAGGAGGCGCTGACGCTGATACTGCTCCTGGGCCACTTGCGCTTGTGTTTGTATACGGCGTATGGCTTTCTGGTCCACCGTTATACTTTGTTCCAATTTCGAAATTTGTTGCCGAACGGCATCCTCGCCCGTTCGCACGGACGTGCTTTTGTCTTTTTTACCAAACCGGTAAACGTCCGCCGCTTGGACAAGCAAGGCATACTCGGTTTGCAACTCGCCGATTTCCAGACCTTCGACCGGGACGATCTTGCTCAATGAATCGGGCACGCACAGGAGCCAGCGCTCCAGTAGTTTGTCCAATTGTACCACGTCATTGTAGCGCGCTGTGCTTTCCAAAACGGCCAAAACAGCGCCTTCAGAAACCATCAGGCTGTCGTGCGCGAAAAAATGGGCGATGCGCCCGTCCGATGGAACCACTACGTCCACGGGCGGTGCCGCCGGCTTTATTGTGATGCGGGCGGGCACCACATCGGGGTAACTGATGATAGACGCGACCCCCAACAAAGCGGCCACGCTGACAAACACCACGAACGTGCCCCAGCGCACCAACCAGCCGGGCGGTGTTCCGAGTATTTCCTGTACCTCTTCCGAGCGCAGTTCGATGTATTCGCGTTCTTCCATATTACATGCCCAGTTCCAACTGGTTTTTTACCAAATTATAGTACACCCCGCGCCGGTGAGTGAGCTCATCGTGTGTACCCTGCTCTACTAATTCACCTTTTTCCAGCACGATGATGTTGTCGGCGTGGCGTACGGTGCTAAGGCGGTGGGCAACGACGACGACGGTCTTGTTCTGGAAAACCTGCTCCAGATTGTGCATGATGACGCGCTCGTTGTAGGTGTCAAGAGCGTTGGTAGCTTCGTCAAAAAACAGGTAACGGGGATTTTTGTACACGGCCCGTGCGATCAGGATACGCTGTCGCTGGCCTTGGCTAAGACCGACCCCGTCGGGCCCGATCTTGGTGTTGTAGCCCAGCGGCAGGGTTTCGATGAACTGCTGGATATTGGCCACTTTGGCAGCGTACAAGAGTTGCTGGCGGTTTATATTGTCAGTACCGAGGGCGATATTTCGGGCTATGGTATCGGAAAAAACGAATCCGTCCTGCATGACTACACCACAGGCACTGCGCCACAGGTGGTGGTCAATATTAGACAAGTTGTGCTCGCCGAGGCGTACGCTGCCCTCCGTGGGGCTATAAAAATTGAGTAATAGTTTGACCAGTGTCGTTTTGCCGCTGCCGCTGCTACCCACAATGGCGGTCACTTTGCCCTGGGGAATAAACAGGTTGACCGAGCGCAGCACAGCAGGGTCATGCGGACCGCCATACCGGAACGACAGATTGTCGGCAGCCAGGCTCGCATCGTCGGGCAGCACGGTCACCTTGGTGCCGTCCGTGGTATTCTCGTCGGGCTTGAGGTGTATCTCGTTCATCCGTTCGAGGCTGATTTTGGCCTCCTGCGCGGCAAGGATGAACTGTACGAGCGCCTCCAACGGGGCGTTGGCGTGGCCGATGATGTACTGCACAGCCAGCATCATACCCAGTGTCATGTCGCCATTGATTACGGCTGTGGCGGCGGTGATGGAGATCAGGATGTTTTTGCCTTCGTTGATGAAGGCCGCTCCGGCCCGTTGCACCTGGTCGGTAGCGAGGTAGTCCACATTGATCCGAAACAGCTTGGCCTGGATGCGTTCCCAGGCCCAGCGTTTTTGGCGCTCGGCATTGTGCAGTTTGATTTCCTGCATACCGTTGACCAATTGGATGAGCGCATTCTGATTGTCGGCCATTTGCTCGAAACGCCGGTAGTCGAGCGAACGGCGGCGCTGGAGGAACAATGCCACCCAGCCGAAGTAGAGCATGGCTGCGACAAAAAAGATCGTAAAAATTCGAACATCGTAAAACAGCAGCACCAGACCGAACACCAACAGGTTGACCACCGAAAACAAGGTGACCAAGGAGGAGGACGTCAAAAACCGCTCGACCCGTTCGTTATCGTAAATGCGCTGGAGCAGGTCTCCAGTCATTTTTGAATCGAAAAACGCCATGGGCAGGCGCATGAGCTTGATCAAAAAGTCCGATACCAAATTGATGTTCACGCGGGTGCCGATGTGCAGCAGTATCCAGCCCCGGATAAACTCAACAGCAACCTGACTGAAAAACAACATGCTTTGCGCCGCGAGGATCAGGTACACAAAGTCAGGCTTGTCGAGCTGCACGCCCTTGTCCACCAGCGCCTGCATGAGGAAGGGGAAAATGAGCTGGATGATGCTGCCGAGCAGCAGCCCAACCATGAGCTGCCAGATGAGGCGTTTGTGCGGCACTAAATACTGCCGAAGTATGCCGAGCCCCGACCGGTTAGTCGTTTCGCCCTCGCGTTGAAAAAACTCCGGTGAGGTTTCCAGCAGCAACAGGATACCCTGCGGCTCGGTGTTGTACACGTCGCTGATCCAGTTGTCGAGGAATTCCTGTTCGGTTATTTGTTGCTTGCCCACAGCCGGATCGGCTACGTACACCTTGCCGTTGGCGATGCGGTACACCACCAAAAAGTGGTTTTGCCGCCAGTGGGCGATGCAGGGCAAGGGCAGTTCGTTTTGCAGCCGCCCGAAATTGGTCTTTACGCCGAGTGTGCGCAAGCCGATTTTTTCCGCTGCGTCGGCGATGCCCATGAGCGATGTGCCTTCCCGGTCGAGGTATGACAGCTCCCGCAGGTACTCGAGCGAGTAGTGCCGCCCGTGGTGTCGCGAGACTATACGCAGGCAAGTCGCCCCGCAGTCCGAGGCATCGAGTTGTTTGTAAAACGGGAAGTTGTCGGCAAGCATGGTTTGGATGAATGCGATCAGGCGGGCAAAACTAAGGCAATCTGTCGGTTGCGGGCTGTTTAACCCAAAATTTGATCTTTTGCACGTAACCCCAAATTTGTCGCTAAGAGCGTGTTTAAATTTAACATTTCGGCGTCAGGCCGTCCAATTTTACCCTGCCCTGCGTTATTTTTTTCGCCGTATTGCCCACATACACCTGCAAAAAATGCCTTGGTCAGAATAAAATTGAAT
>JBJXEZ010000195.1:0-9310 GCA_046153695.1 Saprospiraceae bacterium | reverse complement strand
ATTCAATTTTATTCTGACCAAGGCATTTTTTGCAGGTGTATGTGGGCAATACGGCGAAAAAAATAACGCAGGACAGGGTAAAATTGGACGGCCTGACGCCGAAATGTTAAATTTAAACACGCTCTAACACGCTACGGGGGGGCTGCATAAGTAGGTACTCAAACAGAATATTACAAGTGCCGAAAATATTTTTTTAGCCTAATCTAAATATTTTTCTAAGGCTCGTTTATCTTTGCGCTAAAATGCTATTTGCGCAATGAAAAAAATATATTTCGTATCCATTCTGGCCCTGCTGCTTGGGGTTGCCTGCGAAAAAACCTTGCCGCCTGCTCCTGATGACTCGGAACTGCTGGACGGCCCGGTGGAGGGTTTAAGCCACGACGAACAACGGCGTTTCCTGGCAGGCGATGTAGCATTCAATGACGAAGTTTTCACAGCGGCCAGCGGCTTGGGGCCGTTATTTGTGTCCACCAGCTGCGGCAGCTGCCACGCTGGCGACGGAAAAGGCCACCCGTCCACCACACTGACCCGATTTGGGCAAACAGACGAGACGGGTAATCAATTCCTCCACCTCGGCGGACCGCAACTTCAACACCGTGCATTGCCCGGGTTCATGCCGGAACAACTACCGGTTGGGGCTACTTTTTCCAAAATTCTGCCGCCGGCAAATACCGGATTGGGCTTCCTGGAAATGGTCTCCGACACCGACCTGCTGGCTATTGCCGACCCCGAAGATACAGACGGCGACGGTATCAGCGGGCGGCCCAACTGGGTGGAATTGCCAGCGTACAGCACACCTCGCCCGGGGGCCTTGTCGCAAAACGGTCGCTACATCGGGCGTTTCGGCAAAAAAGCAGCTGTGTACGATTTGCTCCAACAAACCGCCCGCGCCTACAACCAGGACATGGGTATCACCTCTGTCTTCGAACCATTCGATACCTATTCCGGCCACGAACTCGACCCGGAGGTGAACAATCAAACGGTACAAGACGTGGTGTTTTACCTGCGAACACTCAAATCTCCCATTCCACGCGAGGTGAACGCGCCAACCGTTAGCGCAGGAAAAATACTGTTCGAGCAACTTGGCTGCGCCAAATGCCATACCTCTGTTTTGCGGACCGGGCCGTCGCCCATCGCAGCGCTCGCCTTTCGAGAAATCCATCCGTATACCGACTTGCTGCTACACGACATGGGTCCCGACCTCAATGACGGCTACACCGAGGGCATGGCAAAAACTGCCGAATGGCGTACTCCGGCGCTGTGGGGACTGGGCCTTTCCAAAAATTCGCAAGGCGGCCAATATTTCCTGATGCACGACGGGCGGGCTTCAAGCATCGAAGCAGCCATCGGGCTGCATGGCGGCGAGAGCACCCAAAGCCGCGAGGCATTTCAGGCCTTGAATGCCGTACAAAAAAACCAACTTATCACCTTTTTAGAATCCCTTTGAGGCCATGAAACGTCGTGATTTTATCATCACCGGCAGCCAGGCCGGGTTGGGTTTTTGCTTCGCTGCCATGCTTGGTGAAAGCTGTGGCAGTGCCGCTTATTTCGCGCAAGCGACCGTGGATGCAAACAAAGTCAGCGTCCCAAAATCGGAATTCCAATACTTGAAAAAATCGAAATCCGAGGAACGCAAATTTGTTTTTGTTAAACCGTCTGGAGCGGAATTCCCGGTCTGCCTGTACAAATCGGGCGACACGTACACGGCTTGCCTGATGCGCTGCACCCACCAGGGTTGCGAGGTGGAAGTGCAGGGAAACCGCTACGTCTGCCCCTGCCACGGCAGCGAATTCACCACAGCCGGCGACGTACTTGAAGGCCCCGCTGACCAACCGCTTAAAACATTTAAAACCTCGCAGGATGAAACATTTATCCATATCTGGCTTGCTTGAAAAAATAGGATCAGCCACCCTTTTGCTGTTCTTTTTTGTACAAAATATCGGCGCACAGACTGACCCCTCCTGGTTGCGGCGCGTCGACCCGTCTGCTACGGACTCCGTTCCGGGAAAAATGAACATGGATGCTGTGTACGACCGGCCTTTTTTGCAAATGGGCAAAATGCCGGTAGCGCTAGGCGGGTACGTGGAGGCTAACACCGCTTATTTTTCGGAAGACGGCATCACGGAAGGGTTGTCGTTCCAGTTGCCGCGCCTCACCATGTTTATATCGTCTACCATTTCGCGGCGTATCAAATTTTTGACAGAAATTGAGTTCGAGGAAGGCGGCCGGGAAATCAATATCGAGTTTGCATCGCTGGACATTCAATTTCACCCGGCGCTCAACCTGCGCGGCGGGGTGGTGATGAACCCGATCGGCGCGTTCAACCAAAACCATGACGGCCCCAAGTGGGATTTTATCAGTCGCCCGGTTTCGGCTACCCGGTTGCTACCCGCCACCTGGTCGAACGCGGGTTTCGGGCTGTACGGCAAGTGGCACACCGACGACTGGACGATTGGCTACGAAGCCTACCTGACCAACGGTTTTGACGCAAGTATCGTCAGTAATACGGAAAACCGCACGTTCCTGCCTGCGACAAAAGACAACCCGGAGCGTTTCGAAGAGAGCTTCAACGGCCAACCGCTGTACACCGGGAAACTATCCGTGCGCCACCGGAACGTTGGCGAAATCGGGCTGTCGTACATGGGCGGCGTGTATAACAAATTTGAAGAAGATGGCCTGACGCTCGACCGCAAACGCAGCCTGCACACCTTCGCCATTGACATCAACGCGACCGTCCCGCACCTTGGCACAAAACTGCTCGGCGAATGGGCCTGGGTGACGCTGGACGTACCGGAGTCCTATGGCCAACAGTTCGGCAACCGGCAGCAGGGCGGATTTTTGGACATCGTTCAGCCGGTGCTTCGGCGCAGCATACTGGGGTGGGACCGGGCGGTGCTCAGCGTCGTTTGCCGGCTGGAATACGTGGACTGGAACGTGGGCACGTTCCGGGAAACCGGCGGTGCAATTGCCGATGATATTAAAGCCCTGGTGCCGGGCATCAGTTTTCGGCCCACAGCGCAAACGGTTCTACGCCTGAATTACCGCTACGAATGGCAGCGCGACATCCTTGGCAATCCGCCGAAACGGACGGCGGGCTGGCAGTTTGGCGTTTCTGCTTATTTTTAGCCCCAGGGCTGGCGAGCGCTTCCGCCTTCGATATTTTTTCTACTTTTGCCCGCGCCATTTTTTATGAAAAACTACAGCGGCACCTTCCTTTTTTTGCTCATCTTGTTCGTCGCATCCGCAACGAACCCGGCGCGGGCGTGCGGAGGTGATGACTCGGACCAGGCGGCGCAGTTTCACGAAAAATCTGACGCGCAATCTTGTTGCGCCGACAATGCAGCACCCGCGCATTGCTCCGAAAACGCGGACGCTTGCAACGAAAGCCATCCCGGCGAACCCTGCTCCGACGACGACGGTTGCGGTACCTGCCATTGCCCAGGTTGTGGAGTCGTTACGACGGCTGGCGGCGCCCTTTTGATTGAAACTCCCGCAGTTTTGCCATCGCTTTGCGACTCTGGCCGTGCTAAACGACAGGCATTTTACTTCGCAGAGCATATCCCGGAAGCCGTTTATTTGCCCATTTGGCAGCCGCCAAAGATCGGGGGGTGAGCGCAGCGTCAGCCTGACGTGTGCCCTGTCGAGTACCAGACTCAACAGGCTGGAATGCCATAATTCCCGGACTTGAACGTTCGGGGTACTTCTCATTTCAACTACTTTTTTTATGAAAAATATGCTCAACGCGGGCCTTGCGCTTGCGGTGTCGGTCGTGATGTTTTTGGCTTGCAACAACGACCATTCGAAACAAAATGCCCAAGCCGCCGCTCCCGGCACGAAATACATCTGCCCGATGAACTGCGAGAAGGGCAAAACCTACGATCAGCCAGGCTCCTGCCCCGTGTGTCACATGGATTTGGAAGCGGTGAAAGCCGAGGAGCAAGCCAATAAAGCCGAGTATTTCACGGCCTTTTCGATGAACCCAGCCCAGATGGAAGCGGGTAAATCGGCCATGCTTTCGTTCACGCCTAAAATCAAAGGCAACGAAAGTGCGCCTGTGCCGCTTGATCTCGTACACGAGAAAAAAATGCACCTCATCCTCGTGAGCGATGACCTTTCGTGGTTCGATCATATCCACCCGGAATTTTCGGCCACAGGCAGCTACGATATCAAGGTACTGGCCAAGGGCGAGTCATTTGCTAAAGGACGCGGCCACAACGAAACCCGCTTCGACAACGGCGGCAAATACTGGGCGTTTACCGATTTTAAACCAACCGGCGGCTTGAATCAGGTTAACAAAACCGAGTTCGCTGTGGCTGGCGCACCCGCCAAAACCGTTGCCTACACCCAACCCAAAATGACCACTACAGTGGATGGTTATTCGGTTGTGTTCGGCTCGCACGGGTCGAAGATTGCTGCTGGCTCGCCTGCACACCTGCACATTGACATCACGGAAAAAGGCAAGCGCATCACGCCTGAAAACATCGAAAACTACCTCGGTGCCAAAGCGCATGTCGTGATGATCGAGACGACAACCAAGGAGTTCGTACATGTTCACCCGGAAGCCGTCGGCGACAAATTAGAGATGAACACCACGTTTGCTAAGCCAGGCACTTACCGCGGCTGGCTACAGTTTCAGACCAACGGTGTGGTACATGCAGCGGATTTTGTCCTGAATGTGGAAGCAGGGAAAGCGGACGAGCACGAAGGACATAATCACCAGTAATCATCACATGGGCTGCGCGACGGCACGGTACTCAAGACCTTTCTGGTGCCGTGCTGTCGTGTAATCCAGCATACCCACTCCTTTGTCATGGCTTACACATCATACCGCCTGCGCCGGTTGCATCGGCTGTTGGGCATCACTATCGGC
Organism: Saprospiraceae bacterium; assembly: GCA_046153695.1. GTDB lineage: Bacteria > Bacteroidota > Bacteroidia > Chitinophagales > Saprospiraceae > M3007. The sequence goes on along the minus strand of JBJXEZ010000195.1, from coordinate 4,440 downwards.
ATCCAATTGTTGTTTTGGACCCTTAGCGGCTTGTATTTCAGTTGGTCCGACCTGGATTCCGTTCATGGCGATCCGCAGAAAAACGCCCCTGGATACCTGTCCTCGCGCGATTCACTCGGCAGTCCGTCTGTTGCATTGGCTGCCTTGCGCCAAGCCGAGGGTGATTTTGATTTGACGGAATTGCGGTTGGTGCAAATTCTGGGAAAGCCCTGCTGGCAAATCATCATCGTCCCCGCCGCACACCGGGAACACGGGATGAAAATGACGCACCTTGCCGACGCACAAACAGGCACGCTACGCCCGGCCCTGAGTAAAACGGAGGCCGTGGAAATGGCCAAAGCGGCTTTCAACGGCTCCTCCGACATTCAGAAAGTGGAGTACCTGACCCGTGTGAATGGCCACCATGAGTTTCGGGACGATCCGCTACCCGCTTATGCCGTAACCTTCCGGCACCCTACCAACACGACGGTGTACGTGAGCACCGAACGCGGCACAGTGCAAAAATTCCGCAACGACAAATGGCGTATTTTCGATTTTCTGTGGATGCTGCACACGATGGATTACCGCAACCGCGACGATATCAACAACTGGGTGCTTCGGGCTTTTTCGGTGCTGGGTTTGCTGACGGTGGCAAGTGGATTTGTGCTGTTTTTTCTCACGATTAAAAGAAAAAAAGGATGAACGTCAAGGCATTGTCCTCTTTATTGGCTGGTGTCGGGGCATTTCTACTGGCCACCAGTTGCTGCTGGCTGCCTGCATTGGCAGCAACTTTATTTGGCTCTGCAATTGGTGCAACGGCGTTTTCTGCACAGATCGAACCGTTCAGCGGACTGCTGATGGCGCTTGGTGCCGGACTCTTGACATTTGCCGGATGGCGTTTATTTCAAAAATACAAAGGAGTACAAGGCGCAGGAAAAATCGTGCTTCAATCACGCATTACATGCCCAACCTGTAGCTTTCAAAAAGTGGAGACCATGCCCGATAATGCCTGCATCTTTTTCTACGAATGCGAAAGATGCAAGGTGCTTTTGAAACCTATGCCCGGTGATTGCTGTGTGTTTTGCAGCTACGGTACGGTAAAATGCCCACCGATTCAAACAGGCAAAAACTGCTGTTAATCAATAGATACAATGCTCAACGCACTCATAAAATTTTCCCTCCAAAACCGCCTTTTTGTGGTGGCCGCTGCGGCGCTCCTGTTAGCATGGGGCGGCTGGACGGCCATCAACCTGCCGGTGGATGTATTGCCCGACCTCAACCGCCCCCGGGTGACGGTGTTCCTTGAAGCCGGTGGTATGTCGCCCGAAGAAATAGAAGTGCAGGCCGTTCTGCCCATCGAAAACGCGCTCAACGGCTCGCCGGGTGTGGAGGTGGTGCGCAGCAGCTCGACGCGCGGCATTGGATTGGTATTTGTAGAGTTCGACTGGGATGTGGATGTATTTCGCGCCAGGCAGCTCGTGGCCGAGAAACTTGCGACGGTTCCGCTGCCCAACGGCATCGTGCCCGTGATGGGGCCAATTTCGTCGGTCATGGGCCAGATCATGCTCGTGGGCGTGACGGCTGAACCGGATAGTGCAACTGGCCAAACCCTCAGCACGGCTTCCGACTTGCGGACGCTGGCCGATTTTACCATCCGGCGCAGGCTGTTGGCTATCAAGGGCGTGGCGCAGGTCATTCCCATCGGTGGAGACCGTCTGCAGTATCAGGTGCTGGTGTCATCAGCCCGGCTCAAACAGTACAACCTGACACTCGAAGACCTCGACCGGGCGCTCGAAAACGCCAACCGGAACGCAACGGGCAGTTTTTTCAACCGCTATGGTTCGGAGGTGCTGATTTCGGTGCTGGGCCGTACCAAAAATCTGGAAGACTTGCAGCACACCGTGGTGGCCAACCGCGAAGGCTTGCCCGTCCTGCTCCACCAAGTGGCCGAGGTCCGGTTCGGAGCCGCCATAAAACGTGGCGACGCGAGCGTGAATGCCCGCCCCGCCGTTATCCTGACCGTGGAAAAACAGCCCGGCGCAGGCACCGTGGCACTGACCGACGATGTCGAACGCGCGTTGGCAGAGCTCCAGCCCGCGCTCCCGCCCGATGTACGACTCAATGCGCAGGTTTTTCAACAAAAAAGTTTTATCGTTCATTCGCTGACCAATGTGGAACACGCTCTGCGCGACGGATTCATACTCGTAGCCATAGTGTTGTTTTTGTTTCTGCTGAATTTCCGAACAACAGTTATCACGCTGACGGCTATTCCGTTGTCGTTGGTGGTAACGGCCTTGGTATTCAAGTGGTTCGACATTTCCATCAATACGCTTACGCTCGGTGGCCTCGCCATCGCTATCGGCGAATTGGTGGATGATGCCATTGTGGACGTGGAAAATGTGTTTCGCAGGTTGCGGGAAAACCGCGAACAGGGCAGCCCCAAATTCGCACTCCAGGTCGTTTACGAAGCCTCCAGCGAGGTGCGCAATTCCATCGTGTATTCCACCATCATCGTGGTGCTGGTGTTTTTGCCCTTGTTCCAGTTGCAAGGTATCGAAGGGCGGATTTTTGCACCGCTTGGTATCGCCTACATCACTTCGATTCTGGCTTCGTTGGTGGTTTCGCTGACGGTTACGCCCGCGTTGTGCAGTTACTTGTTGGGAGGAAAATCCCTTCCCGGTTTTAAAAACCAGGAAGGGGTAAAACCCGAACAGGAATCGGCTCTGGTGCGCTGGCTGAAAAAACAGGACGTACACATTTTGAATTTCGGTCTGGCGCACCCGCGTACGGTGATATCCGTGGCGGCTGCGCTGGTGATCGGAGCAGCGGTGCTGGTCACGCGATTCGGTACGGAGTTTTTGCCACCGTTCAACGAGGGCAGTTTCACCGTCAATCTGTATGCTCCGGCGGGTACCTCGTTGGAGGAAACCAACAAAATCGGCACTGTGGCTGAGCAGTTGATTCTGCGTGTACCTGATGTGCAATACACTGCCCGGCGCACAGGCCGCGCTGAACTTGACGAGCATGTGGAGCCGGTGAGCAATTCGGAAATTGACGTAGCGCTGCACGAAGGGGCGCGGTCGCGAACGGAGGTGGTTGCCGACATTCGCCGACAACTGGACAAACTCGCCGGGGTGTCCGTCAGCATCGGGCAACCGATTTCGCACCGACTCGATCACCTGCTTTCGGGCGTTCGGGCGCAGGTGGCCATCAAGGTTTTTGGCGAAGACCTGACCGAACTGCGCGGGCTGGCCGGGCAAATCAAGGAAGCCGCGGAAACGGTGCCCGGTGCCGTGGACGTGCAGGTGGAACGCCTGGTGCTGGTGCCCCAACTCACGATTCGCCTCGACCGGCAGGCCCTGCAACGCTACGGTATGCAAACGGGCGAAGTGGCCCGTGACCTCGAAGTGCTGTATGGTGGCAAGGTTGTTTCGCAGATTCTCGAAGGGCAAAAATCATTTGACCTTGTGCTGCGGGCCGTGCCTGAAGACCGGGAAAACCTGGAAAATATCCGCAAAACGCAAATCCATACCCCCGATGGCACGCTCATCCCGCTCGAAAGTATCGCCCACATCGAATACGAAAAAGGCATCAATTCGGTAAGCCACGAAAACGGCCAGCGCCGCATCGTTGTCTCTGCCAACGTACAGGGCCGCGATCTCGGCAGCACGGTGGCAGAAATTCAAAAAATGGTGCAGGAAAAAGTGACAATGCCGCAAGGATATTTCCTGCAGTACGGTGGCCAGTTCGAGGCACAAAAAGAGGCTTCGCGGCTCATTGGCATCCTGAGCATTTTCGCACTGCTGGGTATTTTTCTGGTACTCTTCGCCCACTTCCGCTCGTGGCGCATCGTAGCGCAGGTGATGCTGAACATCCCGCTTGCGCTCGTGGGCAGCGTGGCGGCGGTGTGGCTCACGGGCGGCACGTTTTCGGTGGCCACACTGGTGGGTTTCATCACGCTCACGGGCATTGCGTCCCGCAACGGGATCATGATGATCTCGCACTACCTCCACCTGATGGAGCACGAGGGGGAACAATTCGACAAAAAAATGATCGTGCGTGGTTCGCTGGAGCGACTTGTGCCGGTGCTGATGACCGCCCTGGTGGCGGCGCTGGCGCTGATCCCGCTCACACTCGATCCGCAAGCGGCGGGAAAGGAAATTTTATACCCGGTAGCCACGGTCATTTTGGGCGGCCTGTTGTCGTCAACGCTGCTGGACATGATCGTGACACCGACCGTGTTTTGGATGTGGGGGAGGAAAGCGGTGGAGGGGTATTTTGAGGGGAATAATGCAGAGAAGAAGATTTAAACTCCCTCCATCATGGATTTAATTTTAGAGCGTGTTTAAATTTAACATTTCGGTGTCAGGCCGTCCAATTTTACCCTGCCCCGCGTTATTTTTTTCGCCGTATTGCCCACATACACCTGCAAAAAATGCCTTGGTCAGAATAAAATTGAAT
>JBJXEZ010000194.1:0-21817 GCA_046153695.1 Saprospiraceae bacterium | reverse complement strand
AAGTGCGTCAGGGATGGTACTTGGGTCGGTGTAAATTTCAGCGTAACCAGCATATATGTCCTGAAACCCATCGTGATTGAGGTCACCGATGGCGAAGGATTCCATCTCGTTGTTATCCAGAATAGCCACCTCCGAAAAGGTTTTGTTGCCGTTGTTACGGAACAGGTAGTGCGCCGTTCCCGAGACAAGGATGTCCTGGAATCCGTCATTGTCAAAATCGCGGAAAACACCCTGGATGGGCAGGGCTGTGATCACGTCAAAAAGGCCTGCGCTGTGCGTAATATCCGTAAAATGGCCAGCCCCATCGTTTTCCAGCAACTGGCTGGATTGGTCGTGATTTGTAATGAAACAATCAAAATCACCATCGTTGTCTACGTCGCCAAAATCTGCCGTCCAGCTCTGCGCGCCGATGCGCAAACCGGATGAATCGGCCAAGTCCTGCTCGAAGGTGCCATTGCCGTTGTTCAAGAACAGTTGGTTGATGCGCCTGCCGTCGTCGGGGTCAGTGACACCCTGCCGGCACTTAGCGATGTACAGGTCAAGATCGCCGTCGTTGTCCACATCGCACCAAACAGAGCCGTAATTGCCCGATTCGTCCGAAGGGGGCTGGGTTGCGAAATTGATTACGGTTGGCGCGTATACCAATGTTCCCTGGCCAGTGCCATCATTTATAAAAACCCGCGACGGACCATCATCGTGGCAAACGAAAGCATCCAGCCAGCCATCGTTGTTGATGTCGGCGAAATTGACCCCTTGGACAAATGTGCCCGGCGCAGTCAGATCCCCGATGGAGTAAGATGCACCGTTGGACATGGCAACTTTAATCCCGTCATAGTCGCCGCCGGTGAGGATGTCGGCGTGCCCATCATTGTTAAGATCGCCTGCACAAAGGCCCCATTGGCTCTGATTGCTAACACTGCCGATAGGCATCTTTTCAAACGTGGTTCCGGGCGCGGCTTGAAGTTCTATAGCCAATTGGCGGCCACGGTCCATGCGTACGATATCGTCCAGCCCGTCGCCGTTCATATCCAGCACGCCGATAGCCACGCCGCTTTGGTGTTTTTGAGTTGCGAGCAGGTGTGTTTGGTTGGTAAAATGGATTTGCGAAAAAAGGCCGGTGCAACAAGCAAAGACCAAAAAGGCAGGAATAAAGCGGAGGGTCATAGCGAGAAAAGGAACACGATTTGTTGTTCGCGGGGCAAGATAGGGCGTTCGCCGCAAGCAGTAATTGCTGAATAAGGGTGCTTGCAGATTTTGCCAATGCACGACTTACAAAACGGCCCTCAGGCGGTTTCTCAGGCTTGTTGGGCAGCGAGCAGGTATAAAACTGCCATGCGCACTGCCACACCGTTTTCGACCTGCTGTAAAATGATGCTTTGGCGGCTGTCGGCTACGTCGGAGGTGAGTTCTACGCCCCGGTTGATGGGGCCAGGGTGCATGACCGTGATCGCTTTGTCCAAGCCGTCGAGCATGTCGCGGGTGATTCCAAAATACTGGTGGTATTCGCGCAGGCTTGGAAAATACTTGATGTCCTGACGTTCCAATTGAATGCGCAGCACATTAGCCACATCGCACCAGTGCAAAGTGTCGCGTACATTGTGTGATACTTCCACGCCGAGGTCACTGTAATGCCGGGGAATCAGGGTTGGCGGACCACAAACGCGCACCTTTGCACCGAGTTTGAGCAGGCAAAAAACATTGCTCAGGGCTACGCGGCTGTGCAAGATGTCGCCGATGATGGCTACTTTTTTTCCGGCCACATCTCCGAATTTCTCTCGAATGGAGTAGGCATCAAGCAGGGCCTGAGTTGGGTGTTCGTGCGTACCGTCGCCAGCGTTGATAATGTTCGCAGGGATGTGCTTCGACAAAAAAACACACGCACCCGGGGCTGGGTGGCGCATAACCACCATGTCCACTTTCATGGCGAGGATGTTGTTTACGGTATCGAGCAGGGTTTCTCCCTTGCTCACGCTGGAAGACGATGCAGTGAAGTTTACGATGTCGGCGCTCAGGCGGCGCTCGGCAAGTTCGAAGGAAACCCGTGTGCGCGTACTGCTTTCAAAAAACAGGTTGGCTACTGTGATATCGCGAAGCGAAGGCACTTTTTTGATAGGCCGGTTGATGATTTCTTTGAAATTGTCGGCGGTCTCGAAAATGAGGTGGATATCATTCTCGGTGATGTTCTTGATGCCGATCAGGTGACGAGTACTGAGCTGTTTCATTGTTTTTTCTCAAAGAACAGGATTTCGTCTTCTCCGTGAATTTCCTGCCAGTGCACCCGCACGTATGCTTCGTCCAACGCGTCCACTGAAAGGCCGGCGTAGTCAGCCTGAATGGGAAGGTGCCGGTTGAAACGGCGGTCAACGAGTACTAGTAGTTCGATTGCCCGGGGGCGTCCGTAGTGTTGGAGTGCAGCCAATGCTGCCTGAATAGTACGTCCGGTATACAGCACATCGTCCACGAGCAGGACTTTTTTATCGGTCACGATGAAGCCCATTTCGTTAGGGTGGGGGGCCAACGGCGTGTCGTGCAGCCTGAAATCATCGCGGTAAAACGTGATGTCAAGCCGCCCATACTCGATTTGTGTATTGCCGGTCAAGGCTTGCAGCCGTTCGTGTATTCGGTCGGAAAGTGGAACACCGCGGGGCTGGATGCCGACGACGCAAGCGTCGGAAAAATCGCCCCAGTCTTCAATCAACTGGTGGCACAAGCGTTCGATGGTTATTCCGAAACGCTCGTGATTGAGCAGATTTTTACCGTTTTCGTTCATTGTTCGTCGCCGGTGTCGGCAATTTCATCTTCGGCTTTTTTCACGATTGTTACGTCGGCAATTTCGCCGGTGTCGCCCAACCTGATCACTTTTACGCCCTGGGTATTGCGGCCCATTACGCGCATTTCACTCACGGCGGTGCGTATAGTCACCCCGTCAACGGTAGTAATCATCATGTCGTCGTCGTCGGTGACAGATTTAATTGCCACCAGGTTGCCGGTTTTAGTTGTGACCTGCATGGTTTTTACACCCTTTCCGCCGCGTCCGTGGGTGGGATAATCGGCCAGGTCAGTGCGTTTTCCAAGGCCTTTTTCCGAAATAACGAGGATGGTGGCGGTGGTGTCGGCGGGGTCTACGCAAACCATGCCGACCACCACATCGGCATTTTCATTGTTCACTCGGATGCCTCGTACCCCGGCTGCTCCGCGGCCCATAGGGCGCACGTCCTGCTCGTTGAAACGAATGGCGCGGCCGCTCTGCACGGCGAGCAGGATTTCGTTATTGCCGTTGGTCAGTTTGGCTTCGATAAGTGCGTCGCCTTCTTTGATCTCGATGGCATTGATGCCGCCTTGGCGTGGGCGCGAGTAGGCTTCCAGCAAGGTTTTTTTGATCTGACCACGTTTGGTGCAAAAAATGATGTAGTGGCTATTGATGAACTCGTCGTCGTCCAATTTTTTCCGCAGAATAATATAGGCGCGGACTTTGTCCTCCTTGGGTATGTTCAGCAAATTCTGGATGACCCGTCCGGCGGTTGTTTTGCCACCCTCCGGTATCTCGTACACCTTCAGCCAAAAACAACGCCCGCTTTCGGTAAAGAGCAGGATAGTTTGGTGATTGGTCGCGATGAACATGTGTTCCACGAAGTCCTCGTTGCGGGTGCGAACACCAACGGCACCCCGACCTCCGCGGCCTTGAGCGCGGTATTCCGTGCTGGGTGTGCGTTTGATGTAGCCGGCGTGGCTGATGGTAATGACGACCTCCTCGTCTTCGATGAGGTCCTCGATGCTGATATCGGCATCGTCAATTTCGATGGCGGTTCGGCGGGCATCGCCGTAGCGTTCGGCCACTTCGCGAGTTTCGTCCTTGACGATACCGCGCCGAAGTGTTTCGTCGGCGAGGATGGCCTGTAATTCGGCTATTTTGCGCTGCAATTCATCGAACTCAGCCCGCACCTTGTCGCGCTCCAGGCCAGTGAGTTGCTGCAGGCGCATGGCCAGAATGGCACGCGACTGAATCTCGGAAAGGCCAAAACGTTCCATGAGGCCCTCGCGGGCAGCATCTGCATCCTTGCTGGCGCGAATGAGGGCGATGACCTCATCCAGGTGATCAAGCGCGATAAGCAAGCCCTCCAAAATGTGGGCGCGTTCTTCGGCTTTGCGCAGTTCGAAGCGGGTACGGCGCACGATCACATCAAGGCGGAACTTGATAAACTCTGTGACCAAATCCAACAGGTTCAGCGTGCGCGGGCGCCCGTTCACCAATGCAATATTGTTGATGCCGTAACTGGTCTGGAGCGGGGTCAGTTTGAACAACTGGCTCAGGATGACGTTGGCCGCTGCGTCGCGCTTGATTTCGATGACGATGCGTACACCTTCGCGGTTGGTCTCGTCGCGCACGTCGGATATGCCGAGAATTTTTTTCTCGTTGACCAAATCAGCAATCTTGCTGATCAGTATTGCTTTGTTGACCTGGTAGGGTATTTCGGTGACGATGATTGCCTCTCGGCCTTTTTCATCGGTTTCGATCTCAGTTTTGGAGCGCACGACCACGCGGCCTCTGCCGGTGCGGAAACCTTCCTTGATGCCCGACAGGCCGTGAATAATGCCTCCTGTGGGAAAATCAGGAGCCAGCACATGCTGCATCAGTTCTTCCACGTCAATGCTTGGGTTGTCCACCGCTGCCGTGATGGCTGCACACACTTCGCGCAAGTTGTGCGGCATCATGTTAGTAGCCATACCCACGGCAATGCCGCTCGCGCCATTGACCAACAGATTGGGAAACTTGGTTGGCACCACCGTCGGTTCCTGGAGCGAGTCGTCGAAATTGAGTTGAAAATCAACGGTATCCTTGTCTATGTCGCCCAGCATTTCATCCGCAACCCGGCGCAGGCGGGCCTCGGTGTAACGCATAGCCGCAGGGCTGTCGCCGTCCATAGAACCGAAGTTGCCCTGACCGTCCACCAGTGGGTAGCGCAGGCTCCATTCCTGAGCCATACGCACCATGGTGTCGTATACGGAACTGTCGCCGTGCGGGTGGTATTTGCCCAAAACCTCACCGACTATACGGGCAGATTTTTTGTAGGCCTTGTTGTAAGAAACACCCAAATCGAGCATACCGTACAGTACGCGCCGGTGAACGGGTTTGAGTCCGTCGCGCACATCAGGCAGTGCGCGGCTGACGATCACTGACATGGAATAGTCAATGTACGCGGTTTTTAGTTCGTCTTCGATGTTGATGGGAACGATCCTCGACTCCATTCTTGCGATTTACGATTTACAAATATTCGATTTGCGCGGGGTTGGCCGGAGCCATTTCCGGGGTATTTTCCCCGTTTTGCAAATCGGTGCGCGAAGGTACGAAAAATGACTTGTTCGCAAGGGCCACAGTGAAACTTTCATTGAGCGTTGCGGTATGCCCGGAGAACTGCAACAGCTTATTTTTTCTTCCGCGCCCGCAAGTCAACCCGTAGCTCGCCCGCATACGAACCCAATGCAACCAGTTCATTTGCAATTTGGGTTTCCCAACGCACCAATTCTGTGTTTTTTTCGGCATCTGATTTGGCCAGGTCGGCTTCCAGCGATTCCCGTTCGGTTTGAAAAAGCGCTTGCTGGCGGGCGATCAGCGGCGCTATCTGTTTGACGAGTGCATCCAGATCGGGGCCAAGATCGGCCACCGCGGCTTTGAGCCGACGAGCATGTAGTTCGGCCAAGTCGAAATGGGCCTGAGCGCGGCGTAGTATCCAATCTGCCCGTTGTTGGTCGGCGGGCAGGTAGGTGCTATCGCAATAAAAAATCGTTTCCGTGCGGGCAAAAGCCTCATTGTAATAATCGCCACCGAGCCTGCCGGAAATCTCGGTTTTTATCTTTGGCAAGAGCGAATGCGGAAAACTGTCTCGTTTGCCGCGCAGGTCGCCCGTCAGCAGCCTGCGTTCTGGGTGCCACCAAATACGATTTTCCATACCCTCCAGTTTGGGCACCCGATACACATTGGCTTTTATGCGGTGGCAGTTTGATTTGACCTGGAAGCGGGTGTGTTCGGTGATGACGATCAGGTTGCCGCCCAAGCTACGGGCTACACGCGTAGCATGGCCAAGCGCGTCGGGATAGCGGCAGTCAAGCGTAACGCCAAAATCGCCCACCTTTATTCTGGCCAGATGGCGGGCTTCGCGCAGGTCGAGTGCGCGCGGGTCTTCCGCAATCCCGGCGTAAAACACAGAGTCCAGGCCAGTTTTGCCATTGATGAGTTTGATACTGACGGGAGGTTGGCAGGCCTGAGCAAAGCAAAGGGCAATTCCTGCAAAAAAAAGTAGTGAACGGAGCATATCGCGCGTATTGTTTTAGCCGCAAAAGTAAGCATCCGACTGGCTTGTAACTGGCTTCGTCCGCGTGCCGAAAAAACTTCTGATGTCGTTTGGCTGCTCCACCAAAAGACCCGTTATTTGACCCGTTCAAACACCATATCCTATTTCGCCAGCACCACAGGTGGAATGGGATTTTTTTTTAATTCTCCAACTTTAAGTACCGGAACTGAATTAATTGATAAAACCCATTGTCATGCACACACAGATTTTCTACGACAAACAAAAAAGACTGCCGCTTGTCGGTCTTGCTTTTCTTTTGCTGCCTTTTGGTGCAATAGCCCAGGTGTCGTGCCTGCCGGTTTTTCCAAAAACGGACGACAACGTGACCATCACTTACGATGCCACGGAGGGCAATGGTGCGCTTACGGGCACCTCGCCGGTGTACGCGCATATGGGCGTGATCACCAATCAGAGCAGTTCTCCCAGCGATTGGAAGTATGTAAAAACGACCTGGGCCGTGGCCGATCCTGCTGGTATGATGACCAACGCCGGGCCCAACCTGTGGACCAAAACGTTCAATATCCGCTCGTTTTTTAACATCCCGGCTGGCGAGACGGTGTTGAAACTCGCCTTTGTTTTCCGCAATACCGACGGCTCTGTCGTTGGGCGTGCTGCAGGCGGTTTTGATATTTTTTACGAGGTATACCCCGATAATTTCGGCCTGGCAACCTTGCTCCTCACACCCACAACCAGCCCGGTGCTGGCCACGCTCGGTAGTTCCATTCCTGTGCGGGCCGCTGCGTCGCTATCGGGCAGCCTTCGGCTATATGATAATGGTGTGCAAGTGGCCAGCGCCACTGGTACCCTGCTGGAAACTACGTTGACCGCCAACACCGGTGTCCACACTGTGGAGTTTGTAGCCGAGGTCGGTGCCGAACGTGACACTGCGCGGTTCGTATACCTGGTGCCCGCTAACCTGCCCGCCCAAAACCCGCCTGCCGGTACCAACTACGGTATCAATTATGTGGATGCCCAAACCGTGCGCCTGCAACTATACGCCTCGGGCAAACAGGTGGTGTACCTCCTCGGCGATTTCAACAACTGGACTCCCAGCGAGGCATACCAAATGCGGCGAAACGTGATCGGAAGCCTTTGGTGGATTGAACTTACGGGACTCACTCCCGGGCAACCCTATCGTTTTCAGTACCTCGTGGATGGCAGCCTGCGCATCGCCGACCCGCTCAGTACACTGGTACTCGACCCGTGGAACGACGGCTTCATCTCGCCATTGACCTATCCGAACCTGTTGACTTACCCTGTCGGGAAAACCAACGGCGTTGTGTCAGTCCTGCAAACGAACCAGCCGACCTTCAACTGGCAGGCAGCCAGCTACGTCCGTCCTAAAAAAACCGACCTCGTCGTGTACGAATTGCTGCTGCGTGATTTCCTCGACCGGCATGATTACACCACCTTGCTCGATACGCTGGACTACCTGGATCGGCTCGGCGTGACGGCTATCGAACTGATGCCGATCAATGAGTTTGACGGCAACAACAGTTGGGGCTATAACCCCGCCTACCACAAGGCTCTGGACAAATACTACGGCAATGCCGAGTCGCTTAAGCGCCTGGTAGATGCCTGTCATCAGCGCGGCATGGCAGTTATCGCTGACGTGGTGTTCAATCAGGCTTCTGGCTCCAGCCCGCTGGCCCAGCTGTACTGGGATGCCGCAAATAATCAGACTGCTCCCAACAATCCGTGGTTCAATGTCAAGGCAACACACGATTTCAATGTGTTTCACGATTTCAATCACGAGAGCGCCCTAACCAAGATTTATGTAAAAAATTGCCTCCAGTACTGGCTTGAAGAATTCAAACTCGACGGCTTCCGATTTGACTTGTCAAAAGGTTTTACCCAAAAAAACACGGTAGGCAATATCGCTGCCTGGGGAAACCGAGACCCTTCGCGGATCACCATTTTGAAAGATTATGCTGACTTTGTATGGGGCGTTTCACCCGGAGCGTATGTGATTTTGGAACATTTTGCCGACAACGACGAGGAAAAAGAACTGGCCGAATACGGCATGATGCTTTGGGGTAATATGCACGGCGGGTACAAGGAAGTGGGCCTTGGTTTCAGTGCCGGAATTGGCACCGACCTGCGTTGGGTGTCGCACAAGCAGCGTGGCTGGAACGTACCGCATGTAATTGGTTACATGGAAAGCCACGACGAGGAGCGCCTCGCCTATGACTGTTTGAACTTCGGGAACACCTCCGTGCCCAGCCATAATGTTCGATCCCCGATCGTAGCCATGCGCCGGTTGGAACTGCTGACTAACCTGCTGTACACGGTGCCCGGCCCCAAAATGCTTTGGGAGTTTGGCGAACTGGGCTACGATTATTCCATCAACTACTGCACCAACGGCACCGTCAACAGTAACTGCCGCCTCGATCCCAAGCCAATCCGATGGGACTATTTTACCGATCCTTACCGCCATCGCCTGTACGATGTGACCGCCGCTTTGCTGCACTTGCGCAAAACGCAGGACGTGTTTGAAACCGCCGATTTTCAGGCTAACCTTGGCAGTGGGCAAGTGCGCACGATTTACCTGAATAGCCCGTCCATGAATGTCGCGGTAGTCGCTAATGTGGGCGTAACGGCCACAACGGCAACCGTGAATTTTCAGCACACCGGTATCTGGCACGAGTACTACACCGGCAGCACGCTTGATGCCCTCGCCACCACCATGCAAATTCCCCTCGGCCCGGGCGAGTACCGGCTTTACCTCGACCAATTCGTGGCTTTACCTTTGGGCCTCAACCCTACGCCGACCACCGAAAATGGCGACTTGCTGAGCGACTTGATCGTGTACCCGAATCCAGCAACGGGCTGGGTTTCCATTGATTTTGCGCTGCGGGCAAACTCATTTGTGTTGACAGAGGTGTTCGATGTCACTGGCCGCCGGGTGGCAAAACCCTGGTCGGGTGAACTGGCAGAGGGCTGGCAACAAGTACGGTTGGATGTAAGCGACTTCCCGCCCGGACTGTATTGGGTAACCCTAAGAGATAATAATACGGGTGGACGGGCTGTACGGAAATTGGTAGTGGAGTAGCCAAAACGACGAGATAGATTTCCTGATTTTAAAAACTTAAAAATCTGATTTCCAACAACCTCCTACCTACCGTTGGAAGGCAACAATCGAAACCAATGCGCCTATTTCTGCTTTTTTTGCTAAACACCGTAGCCGTTGCCTCGCTTTGCGCCCAAGTGCCGTTTGCCGAAAAAAAATACGCCTGGCAGGTGGAAAAAAACCTGGTGTACGGGAATGCCACCAACTACCTTGGCCTGACCGATACGCTTACCCTCGACTTGTACAAACCCACAAACACGGACACCGCCCGTCCACTGCTCGTGCTGGTACATGGCGGTTCCTGGCTCGGCGGCTGCAAAGAAGACATGGCCTGGCTGTGCGAAGAAATGGCTGCACGCGGCTATGTGACGGCTACAGTCAACTACCGCAAAGGTTGGCACAAAGCCGAATATGTGCCAACGCCTATTAACCCCGCTGTTTTTCCCGGCGGCAACAGTCTGTACGCCGCCGACACCTCGGAGATAATCCGGGCAATTTACCGCGGTATGCAGGATGTAAAAGGTGCCATTCGCTGGCTAAAAGCGCGAGTATATGCTGACAGTACATGCAACCATGCCGTTTTGGTCGGCGGCGAGAGTGCAGGGGCGTTTGTATCGCTGGCAGTGGGCTTACTTGATCGAGAAGTGGAAAAACCGGAGAGTTGTTTAGGATTGTCTGATGCTCCTAAGCCGGGCAGCAACCTCGCCAATAGTTTTACGCTGAACTGTATCAACCAAACCCCGGCATTGCCTCCCAACGCACTTGTCCGACCCGATCTGGGACCAGTTCGGGGCATCCTTAATCTGAACGGGCACGACGCGTCGGTGCTTGGTGTGATCAGTTTTTACGGTGGGTTGCCCTCGGAAGCCTTTGCTAAAAACTGGTTGGATGGAGCCTTGCCCGCCTTGTACCTCTACCACCAAACCTGCGACGGGATCGTACCACACCAATACGGCAAACCGATGTTTCCCATCTCGGCGTTTTGCAACCTCGGATTCACGCCCTGGCACTATACCTTGCCATTTGTGTTCGGCAACGGTGCTATAGGCATAAAAGCCGCTGCGCTTCCCGCACCACCACCACTCCTGGCCGAGTATTTTTTCTGCAATGCCTTCGACCCAAATTTCGCGCTGTTCGAATGTATCCGCTTCAACGACAACGGCAGTTACCACTGGGTCATCAACCGGGCGTTGCGAGCCGAAAAAATTGCTGCGTTTTTCAGTCCGATAGTAGCTCCAAAACTGAATAGTCAGCCTTGTCTCGTGGATACGGGCGAGCCGGATTGGGCCAAAAGCGTTCGGTTAGCGCCCAACCCGTTTTTGGGTGCCCATACGATGTTGTTTTGCGAAAAACCGCTTGAAGAGCTTGTTCAACTCAGGTTTACTGATGCCCACGGTCGGTTGCTCTGGCAAGATCGCCGTATGCTTGCTGTAGGGCCAAATTCCTTGCCGTTGGATTCAGACCTTCCTTCTGGTTTGTATTATTTGCGGGTGTCGGATAAGCGAAATAGTATCCTGTTGAAGGCGGTGAAAATGTAAGAGCGTGTTTAAATTTCAGTCACGGCTTGCAACCTGGCGACTGAAATTTAAGTACTGCCCGATTACCTTTGCTGCCGTCATGTACCAATTTCTCAAACCGTTGCTTTTCCTGATCCCGCCCGAAATGGCACACCGGATCACTACCGCTCTGCTCGACAGGGCCGCCAATATCCCGCTGCTGCGCGATTTGCTGCGCCAGCGGTATTGTTTTTCCAAAAAAACACTTGAGCGCCAGGTACTCGGCCTGCATTTTCCCAATCCCGTTGGCCTTGCCGCCGGCTTCGACAAAAACGGCGAACACATTCCCGGTATGGCTTGCCTTGGCTTTGGGTTTATTGAGGTAGGCACAGTCACGCCGCGCCCACAGGCGGGGAATCCGCTTCCGCGCTTGTTCCGTCTGCCTGCTGACCAGGCGCTGATCAACCGCATGGGCTTCAACAATGCTGGCCTTGATGCGCTGGTGGAACAGTTGCGGTATTTGCGCGAAAAGGGTATGCCAGACAGTATTATCATCGGCGGCAACATTGGCAAGAACAAGGACACGCCCAACGAACAAGCCGCCGCCGATTACCGCTGTTGTTTCGAGGCACTGTTCCCGGTAGTAGACTATTTCGTGGTTAACGTCAGTTCCCCCAATACGCCTGGTCTGCGTGCTTTGCAGGAAAAAGCGCCACTGACACGGTTGTTGCAGGATTTGCAGGAAAAAAACTACGCACAACCGGCTCCCAAACCGTTGCTGCTAAAAATAGCGCCCGATCTCACGGATGAACAGATTGATGATATTGCCGATATTGTTCGGGACACCCGGTTGGATGGCATCATCGCCACCAATACAACGATCGCTCGATCTGGTTTGCGCACACAAGCGAATACGCTGGAGGCCATCGGAGCGGGAGGTCTGAGCGGTGCTCCGGTGCGGGTGCGTTCAACGGAGGTTATCCGCTATTTGCGGCAAAAATTAGGCACCGGACCGGTCATTATTGGTGTAGGCGGTATTGATTCGGCTGCTGCTGCCCGCGAAAAAATCGATGCCGGAGCCGATTTGGTACAGGTGTACTCTGGTTTGGTGTACGAGGGGCCGGGTTTGGTGCGGAAAATTCTGGAGGAGTTGGCGGGATAGCACCAGCACATATTCACCCAGCGACTCAAGTCACCCGGTGAATTGCCTCGCCTGTCACCAATTTTTTTCAGCCTTGCCCCAGGAAATCCAAAAATGGCGACACTTCGTATATGTTGGCTGAATCGCACAACGGCGCAGCCAATTGCACATTTTTGCCAATTAGTTTGTAATGAAACACTTCCTGTTTTTTCCCTTGTTCCTTTTTTTTCTGAATACACTATCCGGCCATAACGGCAGTATCCGTGGCAGCATCCTTGAGGCCAGCACCAGAGCCCCGCTCGCAGGTGTTGCCGTTACACTCAAAGGCTCTACAGGTGCCCAAACCTATACGGACGAACTCGGTTTTTATCAGTTCGGAAGTCTGCCAGCCGGGCGTTACGAACTGAATATACGTTACTTAGGCTACCAAGGCGCTATCGAGCAGGTGGACGTACGCACGGACGAAACATCTGTGGTCAGTACCAGCCTTGAAGTGGAGCCTATCACCCTTCAAAACGTGGACATCAGCCCGGACCCGGACATAAGCCGCCAAACTGTGCAGGCGTTGGATATCAGCTTGCGTCCGGTGGTTACCTCGCAGGATATTTTGCGTATGGTTCCCGGCTTGTTCATCGCCCAGCATGCTGGAGGCGGAAAAGCCGAACAAATTTTCCTGCGCGGTTTCGACATTGACCACGGTACCGACATTGCACTACAAGTAGATGGAATACCAGTCAATATGGTCTCGCACGCACACGGGCAGGGCTATGCCGACCTGCACTTTCTGATTCCGGAGACGGTGAACCGTGTGGAGTTTGCGAAAGGCCCATACTATGCAGGATACGGCAACTTAGCCACCGCAGGGCATGTGGGCTTTCAAACCAAAAGCGCCTTGGAGAAAAATTTTCTGGCGATGCAGGCAGGGCAGTTCAACACATACCGCCTGGCAGGCGGTTTAAACCTGTTGGGCAAACCCAATGGACCTCGCACACAAAATGCGTATCTGGTTACGGAATATTTTTTTTCCGATGGCTACTTCGACAGCCCCCAGGCGTACAACCGGTTCAGCACGTTTTTGAAATTCAACACCGCTGTGGACGCAAATAACTACCTGACGGCATCTCTGAGCGCGTTTACCAGCCGTTGGGATGCTTCGGGACAAGTGCCCGACCGCGCAGTGCAAACCGGGCAAATCGGTCGTTTCGGATCCATTGACAATACCGAAGGCGGCAACACAAGCCGGGCCAACCTGAACATCGCCCTCAGCAGCCTGTTGCAGGACGGCAGCCTGTTGAAAAGCCGATTTTTCTACTCCAATTACACCTTTGAACTCTACTCCAATTTTACGTTTTTTCTCCATGATCCGCTGAACGGCGATCAAATCCGACAGCAGGAAAAGCGCAACTTGATCGGATACAGCGGATCCTACACCCGTACCGACCGCATTGGCGGCAGTACCTGGCAAACCGAAGCGGGCGTTCAATTCCGCTACGACGCCTCCCACGACAACGAATTGTCTCACACAGTGGGCCGGAAAACAATACTTGAGCGACGGGCTTTCGGCGATTTGAACGAATCGAACGTGGCAGTGTACTTCGATGAAAAAATTCAGATCGGGCGTTTTTTTAGCGTTAACCCCGGCCTGCGTTTCGATCAGTTTCACTTTTTGTATGTGGATAAACTTCAAGCGAACCACGATCGCCGAATCGAAACGGCACGCCTCGCCAGCCCCAAGTTAAATGCCTATTTCACACCCGACGATCGCGTGCAGGTTTTTGCCTTGTCCGGTTACGGGTTCCACTCGAATGACACCCGCGCTGTCGTGGCTCAAAACGGACGCAATATTTTGCCACAGGCGCTGGGCTATGAACTTGGCACCACGGTCAAAGTGTTGCCGAGCCTCCTGGCCACCATCAGTCTGTGGAGGCTGCACCTCGAACAGGAGTTTGTGTACGTGGGTGACGAAGCGGTGGTGGAAGCGGGCGGCAAAACCACCCGGCAGGGCTTCGATCTGGCTTTGCGTTGGCAACCGGTACCCTGGTTATTTGCTGATGCCGATCTGAATTACGCCCATGGCCGCAGCGACGATGACCCGGAAGGCCAAAACCTGATCCCGCTTGCAGCCGCCTGGACCAGCATTGGTGGGTTGACTTTCCAATTGAACAACGGCCTGAACGGGAGCCTCCGGTACCGCTCAATAGGCGACCGGCCCGCCAACGAAAACTACTCGGTAACGGCCCCCGGGTATTTCCTGGCCGATCTGGTGCTGAACTATACACGCCCGCAATTTGAAGTCGGTATCACGGTACAAAACCTGTTTAACCGAAACTGGAACGAGGCACAGTTCGATACCGAGAGCCGTCTGTTTGATGAACAGGCCCCGGTATCTGAAATTCATTTTAGCCCTGGAACACCGCTGAGTGCGGTGCTTCGGCTGGGCGTATTTTTTTAGAATCACCCGTTTGCCGCCAATTTTTGCTCGACTGCTCGCTGCAATTCTGGAAAAAATGCCGCGAAATCACTTGAAAAAGCCTCGATGTTTTCAAAAAAATAGGGTAGCAGTGCGTCAAGGTTTAATCCTTCGGGTAAGCGCCGGGCGAAAATTCCGAGCACCCATTCTAATCCTTCCCGCGTCCGGTATCCGTCGAGAAAGTGGCCAGCCCGCATTTCCGGCCACCGTTTTTGTAAGGAAGCGGGCATGATGTCCCGGCCCATGTCCAGGCCGAGGTAAGCCCATTGGGCAAAATCGTTGAATGGCATCGGGGCGTACCGCTCCCAATGGATGCACAGCAAGTGATCGTACAAAATATCCACTAACGGGGCGGCATAACGCCCGGCGAACGGCCGGATACGTTTGGTGCTGGTTTTTACTGCCGGGTGGTTATCGGTAAACGAATCAATGGTACGGTGGAGCAGCATGCCACGCTGCACCGCAGGAGCGTAGTCTTCCCAATCCCTGCCTTTGATATAATCGCCGATAAAATTGCCGATGAGAATGTGCTCGTCCGGATAGGACAGGAAACAATGGGCGGTATGGTTCATTTGGTTTGTAAAATGGCAAAACAAACCTTTTTGTTCGAGCGAGCCAGTCTTTGGGCAATGTTAGAACGTGTGCTTCATTTTTCCAGATGTTCGCCTACCTTTGCGCCCGCCAATTTTATTGGATCAATCGAACTAATCGAATCACGAACAAATGGCTCTTCAGTGCGGTATCGTCGGCCTGCCCAATGTCGGCAAATCCACCCTTTTCAATGCCCTAACCAGCGGCAAGGCCCTCGCGGCCAACTATCCTTTCGCCACCAAAGACCCGAACGTGGGCATCATTACTGTGCCAGATGCACGGTTGGATAAACTGGCTGAACTTGTTGTACCCCAGCGTGTAGTGCCAACCACGGTCGAGATCGTGGACATAGCCGGCCTCATCAAAGGTGCGAGCAAAGGAGAGGGCTTGGGCAACCAGTTTTTGGCAAACATCCGGGAGGTGGATGCGATCGTACACGTTGTACGGTGTTTCGATGACGACAATGTCGTTCATGTAGACGGCGATGTAAATCCCGTGCGCGACAAAGAAATCATTGACCTCGAATTGGGCCTCAAGGATCTCGAGACCGTAGAAAAGCGCATTGATAAAGTAGCCCGCGCCGCAAAAGCAGGAAACAAGGAAGAGCTGCGCAACCTCGAGATCCTGACTGCGGTGAAACAACACCTGGAAAGTGGAAAGCCTGCCCGTGAATTGCTTGACACGTTGGGTGATGACGGGAAAATACTGATAGCCAAAGAATTGTCGTTGCTCACAGCCAAGCCCACGCTATACGCCTGCAACGTGGACGAAGCCTCAGCCATCAACGGAAACCCTCATTCGGAGGCCCTGCGCAAAGCCGTGGCCAACGAAAACGCGGAAGTCATCATCATTTGCGCTGGCATTGAAGCACAGATCGCCGACATGGAGTCGGAAGAAGAACGTGCAGAATTTCTCGAAATGATGGGCCTGAAAGAGCCTGGAAAAAACCTGCTCATCCGCCACTGCTATACCCTGCTCAACCTCATCACCTATTTCACCGCAGGTGAAAAAGAAGTGCGGGCCTGGACGGTGCGCAACGGCGCCAAAGCGCCGGAAGCCGCCGGTGTGATCCACTCCGATTTTGAAAAAGGCTTCATCCGCGCCGAGGTTATCAAGTACGCCGACTTCCTGCGGTACACCTCGGAGGCCAAAGTGAAGGAGGCAGGAAAAATGGCGGTAGAAGGCAAGGAATACGTTGTCACCGATGGCGATATCATGCACTTCCGTTTCAACGTGTGACATACGTCAGCCCCAACTTCGCACCTTCTTCCACCATTCGCTGAAATCCAGCCTCATAGTCGTTGGGTATCGCTCCCTCCAGCATGGCTTCCCGCACGGCGGTTTTGATGATTCCCACCTCCTTGGACGGCGGAATGCCAAAAGTTTGCATGATCACATCGCCGGTTATAGGCGGTTGCCAAAGGCGCAAGCGGTCGGCTTCACTTACCTCGGCCATGCGCTCCTTGAGGTATTCGTATCCCTCCAGGTAGCGGGCCATTTTTTTCGGGTTCTTGGTGGTGATGTCCGACGAGCAAAGCAGCATCAGGTCTTCGATGTCCGGCCCGGCTTCGAACAGCAGCCGGCGCACAGCGCTGTCGGTCACCTGTTCCTTGGTAAGGCTGATGGGGCGCAGGTGCATGCGCACCATTTTTTGCACATACTCCAATTTGGAATCGAGCGGCAGGCGCAGGTTTTTAAAAATACGCGGCACCATGTTGGCCCCCAGCCACTCGTGGCCGTGAAACGTCCAGCCAATCTTGGGGTGAAATTTTTTAGTAGGCGGCTTGGCAATATCGTGCAGCAAGGCCGACCAGCGCAGCCAGATGTTGTCACTCCGGCGACAAAGGTTGTCGAGTACCTCCAGCGTATGGTAAAAATTGTCCTTGTGTGCCCGGCCATCGCGGTCTTCCACGCCTTGCAGTGCAGCTACCTCAGGCAGGATGATTTGCAACAGGCCCGTGTCGAACAGCAGGTTGAAGCCAAGGGACGGCTTGGGGCAGGTCAGGATTTTTTCCAGTTCGGTGGCGATGCGCTCCTTCGAAATGATGTGGATACGCTGTTTGTTCTCGCTGATTCCAGCCAGCGTGTTTTTTTCGATGTAAAAACCCAACTGGTTGGCAAAGCGTATGGCTCGCAGCATGCGCAGCGGATCGTCCGAAAATGTTTTTCCAGGCTCCAGGGGCGTGCGCAGGATTTTCCGTTCCAAATGCTCCAGCCCCTCGAACGGGTCAATAATCTGGCCAAAATCGGCTTCGTTCAGGCTGACGGCGAGGGCGTTGATGGTAAAATCGCGGCGGTTCTGGTCGTCTTCGAGCGTGCCTTGTTCCACATCGGGCTTGCGGCTATCGGTGTGGTAACTCTCCTTGCGGGCACCTACAAATTCAATTTCGATACCATCGCAGCGCAACATGGCTGTGCCGAACCGGCGGTAAACGACCACTTTGGGTGCGGGTGTCATTCTGGCTGCCAGTGACTCGGCCAGCCGGATGCCATCGCCCACGCACACGATATCAATATCTTTGGTCGGGCGACCAAGTAGCCGGTCACGTACATAGCCACCCACAACATAGGCCGGGACGCCTATCTCGCGAGCGCTCTGCGCTATGGCATCAAAGATTTTTCGTTCGTCGGGAAGTATGGAAAAAAGCATTGCTCAGTATTCAAGTAAAAGTTCTCCGTACACCTGCTCGATTTCATCCAACAAACCGAAAAGAACATCCGGTTCCATTTCGGTCACTAGGCTGGCGCGGTAAGGTTTGATATTGGGCAGGTCGCGGAAATACGGCGCGTAGTGGCGGCGCATTTCGAGCACGCCGAGTTTTGGTCCCTTCCATTCAATACTATCGGCCAGGTGCTGGCGAGCGGCACGCACGCGCTCGGCCACGTCGGGAGGCGGGAGAATTTCGCCGGTGGCGAAAAAATGTTTGATTTCGCGAAAAATCCACGGGTAACCGATGCTGCCCCGGCCGATCATAATCCCATCAGCCCCGAAACGGCGGCGGTAATCGAGCGCTTTTTCGGGAGTGTCCACGTCGCCGTTTCCAAATACGGGAATGTGCATGCGCGGATTCTCCTTCACGCGGGCGATCCATGACCAATCGGCCTCGCCCTTGTACATCTGCACGCGGGTACGGGCGTGGATGGTAAGCGCAGCGATGCCTACATCCTGCAGGCGCTCGGCCACTTCCACTATGTTGATGGAGGCCTCATCCCAACCGAGGCGTGTTTTTACGGTCACGGGCCGTTTCGTACTTTTCACCACGGCCTCGGTGAGTCGGAGCATCTGCGGAATATCGCGCAGCAAGCCCGCACCGGCCATTCGGCAAGCCACCTTGGCTACCGGGCAACCGAAATTGATGTCGATAACATCGGGGTTTTTGGTCTCGATAATCTCGGCGGCCTCAATCATGTTCTCCAACTGGCCACCGAAGTATTGAATGCCAATTGGGCGCTCATAGTCGAAGATGTCCAGTTTTTTGAAACTCTTGACCGCCTCGTGTACCAGCCCGTCAGCGCTGATAAATTCAGTATACACCATGTCTGCCCCTTGTTCCTTGCACAGTTTTCGGAACGGAGGGTCACTCACATCTTCCATTGGTGCCAGCAGCAAGGGGTATTCGCCCAGTTCGATATTTCCAATTTTTACCATAAAAACAGCGCAAAGGTAGCGGAAAAACAGCGGCTGTGTGGCAAAGACAATTTTCTACTTTTAGTTCCTTAACACATACCTTCGTGCCCATAACAGCCTTCGATATGCGTTTTTTCAAAAAAACACCGCTTCTCGTGCTGCTCGTTTTTTGCGCGAGCGCCCTTGCCTCCCAATCACTGTACATGCCCCTTAATATCCAGCGGGCTTACGAGCGTCAGACCCGCTCGCACGACGGGCGGCCCGGCCCCAAGTACTGGCAAAATCACGCCACTTACCGGATTAACGCCTCTGTGGATCTGGCCACCCGTGAATTATCGGGCCGCGCAGAAATTCGATATGTCAACCAAAGTCCCGATACGCTGAACATGATCCGCCTCAAATTGGCGCACGACTTGTATCGAAAAAATGGTCAACGCGCCTACGACCTAAGTGCCGGAGCCATCACAGACGGGGTGCTTGTGCCGCAGGTGCGTGTGGCAGGCATGCCTGTAGCTGACAAGGCGCTCCGGCAGCACAGCTCGTTTCTCGACGTGAAACTGGACAGCCCGCTGCTACCTGGCCAAACGCTCGACCTCGGCGTAGACTGGGCCTACATCGCTCCGCCAGCCGCTGGCGCGCCCCGCGAGGGCGTGTACGATTCCACAACCTGGTTTGTGCCCTACTGGTATCCGCAGGTAGCCGTTTATGATGACCTGCACGGCTGGGCCGACGCGCCGTACAACGGCCTCCAGGAAATGTACAACGACTTTGCCGATTACGAGGTGCGCATTACCGTGCCGGCCAATATTATGGTTTGGGCCACCGGTGTTTGGAAAAACGTGGAAACCATGCTGAAACCCGATTTTCTCCATCGATACGACCGGGCGCAATACTACGACGAGGTAATCAAGATTTTTGCGCCTGAAGACTACACCCATGGGGGCAGTTTTTTTAAAGCCAGCCCCAACGGAACGCACACGTTCGAGTATAAAGCTGAACAGGTACCTGACTTTGCATTTGCGTTCAGCAGCTACTACCTGTGGGATGCCACCACAACTGTCGTGGATGCCGCTACCGGCCGAAAAGCCTTCGTGAGCGCGGCTTACAACCCCAAATCGAAGGATTATTACGAGGTGTGCAGTGTAGCTGCGAAAGGTCTAAACCTTATGTCGAACTGGATGCCCGGCTACCCGTACCCGTACCCCAGCATGACGGTATTTAACGGCAGCGGCGGCATGGAATTTCCGATGATGTGCAACGACGGCAGCACCCACCCCAATAGCCCCATTGGCTTGACTGTACACGAAACGGCGCATACCTATTTCCCTTTTATGATGGGCATCAACGAGCAGAATTACGCCTGGATGGACGAAGGTTGGGCCGCTTTTTTTGATGTGGTCGTGACCGATTCACTGGCCGGAAAACCGCAGGGAAACCTGCGTAATTACCCGGATTTTGCTGGCACGGACAATGATATGCCGCCCATGGTCCCCTCCAGGCATTTGTCTAATCCGGCATACCGTGTCGCTGCTTACAACCGCCCGCAAGCGGCCTATTTCAATTTGTACCAACTGCTGGGATATGACCGGTTCCGCCGTTGCATGGTTGAGTACATGAACCGATGGGAAGGCAAACACCCCCAGCCCTTCGATTTTTTCAACACCTGGAATGCTGCCGCTGAGGAAAACCTGGACTGGTTCTGGAAACCCTGGTTCTTCGACTTTGGCTACCCCGATCTGGCTGTGTCTGAGGTCGGAGCGAAGGGCATCGTCGTTGAAAACACTGGTACCATGCCTATGTCGGTGGTCGGCAAAATTGAGTACAAGGACGGCACCAGTGAGAGTTTTCGGCACAATGCGAGCGTCTGGCGTTCGGGCAAGCGCACCTTTTTAGTGCCAACTGCCACTGGCAAAGCGGTGCAAAAGGTGGTACTCGGCGATCCGCATGTTTCGGACAAGGTGAAGGAAAACAACACGTGGCCGCGATAGCAGCCCACATCTTGCCGGGCATTTACTGGGAATTGTCACTTCTCCCGCAATTTTTCGATTGCCTTCAAAACGGCCTCGCGGTTATTGGCGGCGGTCATCCAGCGTGGCAGTCGCGCTCCGATGCTCTTGACGTTGAACGTGAAACCGTTGCGCTCGCGGAGTTTGGCACCGACGTGCTGGGCCAAAAAGTCGAGGTGCTCGTGGTTGTAAGCCCAAAGCGTTTCGCCGGAAAAATCGGCTTGCAGCCAAACGGGCAGATGAAAAAACGGGTCAATGGGCGCGCCGAATTTCAGGACGGCTCCTTGTTTTTGTTTGGGGTCTTGCCGGTGCGAGAGGTTGTCCAACCCCTTGTTGTACCCGCAACTCGAACAAACGATTCGCACGGCATTGCGCTCGTGTTTCATCGTATTGAACTCGCCTGTGTGGACTACCGCTTTGCCAGCGCAGCTTGGGCAAACGACGAGGATATCCCGCACAAAAGCGTACAGGTTGGTGCGGTAGGTGTGTTTGGTTCTGGATTCCACTGTGTTGCCGGGCATGTTACTGCTTGTTGTTTTTTCGGACAAAATAGTTGTGGTATAGGAGGCTTCCAATGATCATCACCACCAGCGCTGCCCAAAAAAATTTGGAGCGCCAGACGTGTTCAGGAACGTGGCGAATACCAGGGCCAAAAAGCGGGAAAACCAAGATATACAGTTTCATTTTTGAAACGGTTTATAAGTCAGTTGATTTCACGGGGTAGGGGGGGCAGGGTGAACGCATGAAAATTGAGGCGTAAACACCTGCAAAGTCAAAAAAAATTACATGATTGCAGAGTACATGATTTAAGATTGTTGAAGTGCGTAGAGTTGACCGCTTTTCACTTGGCTAAGAGCCTATCCGAAAACCTTTTTTGAGGCTGAAAAGGAGGTTTTCGGATAGGCTCTAAATGTCGTGGTGTACGCTACGGATACTTCTTAGAGCGTGTTTAAATTTAACATTTCGGTGTCAGGCCGTCCAATTTTACCCTGCCCCGCGTTATTTTTTTCGCCGTATTGCCCACATACACCTGCAAAAAATGCCTTGGTCAGAATAAAATTGAAT
>JBJXEZ010000176.1:0-15799 GCA_046153695.1 Saprospiraceae bacterium | reverse complement strand
AGGTTTTGACGGAGTTCCTCTTTGACGCTTTTGGCCTGGTACCCGGTGGCTTTGAGCGTGCCTAGGGTGCGTACGTCGTGTATGCTGTTTTCCATGGGGAGGGAAACGCGAAGCGGTAACAATTGTTCTTCCTGCTACCCATAGTAGTGCCAGGCAATTTTATCAAAGGAGCAGTACGATGTGGAGCCTGCAACGACAACCATGCTCCCAAGAATGATTTTCACCGCAGAAGCGTAGCAAGTTGCAAAGAAAATGCGCTGCGCCTCTGCGGTGAAAATAATGCTCTCGTTAGTTGCAGGAATCCGAAAACTCGGCGATTGATCCAAACGGTGTATCGCTCCAAACCAGGACCATCACCTGAGATGAATTGGCAAAACAATACGGGTGCCGCTCCCCGGGTTTGATTATTTCTCCCCGTGCCGCGAGCGTCCATGCAGCGCCAGCGGTCATTTGAACAAAAACCTGATACTCGACAGGAGCGCCTTTCCCATCCGGCGGGCCGGATATGACTACGGCATCCTTCGCTGTGGTCTGAACTTCCGCTGGCACACTATACTTGCATGTTTCACATCGACTGATCGGAAGAGGTGCTGTCGTGGTTGTCGGCGTGGTAATGGCGATAGCGGACCTGGTGGATGGTGCTTGATTGGACGGGTCTACAGCAACTGGTTTTTTGTTTTGGGCCATGGCTGGTGCGGCACAAAAGACCATTGCTGCAAAAAATAACGACTTGCTGGTTACTCGGTGATGGTACATAAAAACATAGTTTATAAATGTGAACAAATAAACAAATTGGCTTGGTAGCATTGCGCCACCAAGCCTTTCTTTTTAGTCAAATTGAAAAAACAAAAATCACGGTATTTCTTAATTATTTTTTTCCCGATGAGGATACAAGACCGGTCGACGGTAAGACTTCAGAAAGGGCAATTCCTTCATTTCTAATCAACTTGCCACGAGCGTCCAGATGAGATACCCCGATCTGTTCCAATCCTTCGTGTACTTTCAATGAGCCGGAATTCAGAACCACAAGCGACGAACCGGACTCCAGGGTAAGTGAACCGACCTCGGCTCCCTTGCGATCAATCACCGGAAAGGTACGCGACCTGGACGAAACGTCCGGTATCACGACGTTTGCAAAAGCATCAGGAACCCGATTGTTGCTCCAGTTTTTGGGGTTGTTCCAGTTGGATTCCATTCCCGGAGTGCCGCCCTTCCAGAACACCACACGCTGCGCGTGAATCGAAGGTGCATTTGATACTATAACGGCTGAAAAAAGTGCGAAAACTAACAGGTTCGGTTTCATAATTGTGCAGTGTTGATTGGTTGAGTAAAAGGTTGTTATGACCATAAATACCGGATGCTCGCGTCAGTTATCAGAAGAAAGGAAGTTTTTTTCTATCGCGATCAAAAACGCCCTGGTGAAGCGGACCACACTACTGGACATTTTTGTAATGAGACCTTCCAGGTTTGACAAACCTGGAAGGTCTGGGTACACGAAAACAAAAATGTCCAGTAGTGTGGAAGCGGATACACATGTAGCCCCATTTCGCAACCAGCCGAATACTCCGTTGCAAGACCTCCGTGATCCTCCGACAATTTTTTTTGCAATATGCCTGCTCTGCGTACATTTAGCCGCGAATTATAGCAACCGTCTACGCAAATGCTTCGGCGGTCAGCAAACTTCTAACCAAAAACCAGTAAACCTGTCAACACATGGACGAAGTACTACAAAACATTGGCCGGGGCGTATTGGGCCTTGCATTTCTACTGGGCGTTTGTTATTTGCTGAGCCGCAACCGAAGGGCTATCAACTGGCGTTTGGTGGCTTCGGGTGTCGGCCTGCAATTGCTCTTTGCCATTTTGGTGCTCAAAGTTCCCGGCGTGAGCTGGGCCTTCGATGAGTTTGCCAAAATTTTTACCTACATCATTCAGTGGTCAGAAAACGGAGCCAAGTTTCTGTTTGGCGACTTGGCCACCGGCGACAAGGGTTTTGGGTATATTTTTGCCTTTCGGGTACTGCCCACAGTCATGTTCTATTCGGCCCTTTCGGCAGTGTTGTTCTATTTCGGTATTTTACAAAAAATCGTGTACGGCATCGCCTGGGTACTCACACGCAGCATGGGTCTGAGCGGGCCTGAAAGCCTAGCCGCCGCCGCCAACGTGTTTATCGGCCAAACCGAAGCACCACTTGTTATCCGACCGTATCTGGCCAATATGTCGCGTTCCGAGATGTTGTGCCTGATGACCGGCGGCATGGCCACCATTGCCGGCGGCGTGTTCGCTGCCTATGTGGGCTTCCTCGGCGGCGAAGACCCCGCCCAGCAGTTGCTTTTTGCCCGCCACTTGTTGGCCGCCTCCATCATGTCGGCTCCAGCTGCCATTGTCTGTTCAAAAATGCTGCTGCCGGAAACCGAAAAGCAGGAACTGGATAAACTGACTCACACAAACACGCACGTTGGCGACAACCTGCTGGATGCCATCTCTACAGGCACCACCGATGGCCTACGGCTAGCCGTGAATGTGGGTGCAATGCTCATCGTGTTCACCGCCCTCGTCTTCATGCTCAACTGGATTATGGAGCATACCGTGGGCAACTGGACCGGCTTGAACGACGATATTTTCGCCGCCACAGACGGACGTGTTTCGGGCTTGAACTTTACGTACTTACTGGGGCTTGTTTTTGCCCCCTTAGCCTGGCTGCTCGGCACGCCATGGGCCGATTGCCAGTTGGTGGGCCAACTGCTCGGTACGAAAACTATGATCAATGAATTTGTAGCTTATGGCGTTTTGGGCGAGGCCCAAAAAACGGCGAATATGGACCCAAAGTCTGTCATCATCGCGCTGTACGCTTTGTGCGGATTCTCCAATTTCGCCTCCATCGGAATACAGGTCGGGGGTATCGGTACTCTGGCACCGAACCAGCGGAAAACGCTGACGGAACTCGGTTTCTGGGCGCTTATCGGCGGCTCATTTGCCTGTTTTATGACTGCGGTCATTGCCGGAATGTTGTTGTAAAAGGCTTGAAAACCTACAGATTAATCCAAGTTTGTAACTCAGAGGAACTGTTTTCAGTAGCGTGCTTTCGGTAGTTTCATCAATTCTTCACCTTTTATTAAACAAGGTACAATTATGAACACTTCATTTAAAGTACTCATCCTCTTCGCCGTAGTTCTCTTGGGAATAGCGGCTGCATCCTCTGGCATTTTGGCTGGCGGCAGCGTCAAAGTACAGGTCGTGAACGCCAAAGGCAAGCCTGTTCCTGGCGAAACGGTACTCGTTTTCAAAAGGGGGGAAGGCCTTATGAAATGCAAATGCCAGAACGGTATTTGCGTTCCGGCAGCCGAAGCGATGGCCGTAACCGCCGCCAAAGGAGCACGCGGGGCTACTGGTGTAGCGGAATTTACCAACCTGATGCCCAGCACGGATTTTGTCGCGTGTATCAATTTTAAATGCACCTCTGCCAACAACCAGCCTTGCCAAAACGATCAAAATTGCGGCTTCAACGCAGGGGTTTGCGTACCGTTCACCACGGACAAAAAAGGGAATGCTCCGGCCTTCAAGATCAACAAACCCTGAACCTGGCTTTTTTTGACAGGACTACAACACGGTCAGCGAAGTGATCCTGTCTGGAAAAATCGCTTGAAACGCTGTGTGAATTACGAACGGGTATGCGAAACGGTTTGCCCTATTGGCTTTGTGTGCCTTGCTCGGAAGCAGCGCGAACAAGCCGTGCCAGTTCCCGGTATTTCCAGTATGTTTCCAACGCTGCGATACGGCAGATCGTCCAGCCAGCCCGCCCGTCCAGAAAGCCGCAGCGCAGCATGTAGTTTCGCAAAAACTTGAAAGCCGGGCTGAAAACGAGGTTCCACCACTGCGCTTTCTTGCCCTTGGCAAACAAAACCTGAGCACCCAGGTCTGCGTACCTGGCGGCACGGACACGGTGTTCTTCCACGGTGTAATAACTGAAATGCAGGAGGTCGCCGGCCAAAAAACCGACAGACTGCGGGTCGTCCAGCAATAGGCGCTCGTGTACAGCCGGGCCACCCCAACGGGCCTTTTCGCGCTGAAAAAGCCGCACCTTGCGGTCGGGGTACCAGCCGCTGTGCCGAATCCACTGGCCACAGTAGTTGGTCAGGCGGTTCATGGAATACGCTTCGTGGCTGCCGCGGTTTTTTGCCAACAAAACGGACGCGCGCAAGGATGGGCTTAGGGCTTCGTCGGCATCCAGAGAAAGGACCCAGGGGTACTTCGCTTGTGCATCGGCCCAGTTTTTTTGCTCGGCATAGCCATCGAAAGCGTGTTGGAAAAACCTGGCCCCCTTTTCCCGGCAAATCGACTCAGTGCCATCCGTGGAGAATGAATCCACCACCACTACCTCGTCGGCCACACCTGTGAGGGAGTCCAGACAACGACCGATGTTACGTTCCTCATTGTGAGTAATGATGACGGCAGTCAGGTTCATATCGTTATTTTATAAACGAGATACGAGCCTCCAGTTTGCGCATTGGGATATGGAGCACACGCTTGCTGATCAGGCGCCCGATCCGGAGGCCCTCGTC
Source organism: Saprospiraceae bacterium (assembly GCA_046153695.1). Taxonomy (GTDB): domain Bacteria; phylum Bacteroidota; class Bacteroidia; order Chitinophagales; family Saprospiraceae; genus M3007. The sequence continues at coordinate 11,240 of JBJXEZ010000176.1, read as the reverse complement.
GCAGTCCATTCTAAAATGTACACCGAGTGCGAGGCGCGACAAAGCGTTTTCCTCAGCCATTTGGCGAAATGAGCCAAACGAGCGAGGTTTTCCTACAAACTCCGCACGCCCCTCGTGTGTGCGGTCGGTGAGTGCAAATGAATCACCCAAAAACGCGCTGAGTACTTCGGAAACCGCCGCTCCGATCGTGGCGTGACCCGAAGGATAAGACGGGAAATTCGGGGTATCGTGCAAGGCCTCCCAGTTGGGGGCTATCACTCGGCGGATGTAGGCATCGGGGCGTTCAAGATTGAACTGGTATTTGATTTTCCAGCAGATGACCAAAGCGTCGGAGCAGGCAAGAGCAGCCTTCAGGTATAATTCGAGCATCTGCGGGAACGGCAATTTGGTGTGGGTCAAGGCCTGGTTAGCGATGGAAACCCAGCGCCCTGTGGGCGAAATAGTCAGCCCCGGCACATCGTCGCTCCAAAACTCGGCGATCCAGCGATACTCGTCTGTAAGCGGTTTGGACAGGGTATATACCTCCATCGCCTGGGCATGGAACGGAGAGCCGGGCGTTTCGTCGTGTGGCAAGGGTGGGGTGGGGGGCACAGACTCTGGCGGCACGACGAACGCACGCGTATTGCCCCATTTGGGCAGTAGTGCAGGCATCGGGTGGTCTCCTCCTGGTTGCCAGCAGCCGGTACACTTGGGCGGGGTGTAGATTTTGTCGTGGCTAAACAAATACCCTTCGTGACCAACTGTGTCGGTGGCTGACCAGCGCCAAACACCCAGGGCCGTTTTTTTGCCGTAGGCAATGGACTGCTCTACGGCTGTAGCATCCGTACCGGGCGTGATCTGGCTCAACAGGTCGCTTTCCATTGTTTTTATCTTTTCAATCAAGTGAAGGGGGGCTGTCGGGAAAAATTGCCGATAAATTTCAGCATACGCGGCGTTAAGGCTTGCTGGCAAACAAAATATGCCTTCGAACGGGGGATTATCAGGCATTCCATCGAAATGGTCATCCAAAGTCAGGGCTTCAGGCATGCCGGGAAACGCAGCCTGCCAAGCCGCTATTTCCGAATAGGCCCACATTCGTGCCGATACAGGCGGACGATAGCCCGGTGTTTGGCGCTCCAGATCAAGAAGAAGAGCGTGCCATTTCAGCGTCACCTCAGTGGCTAACTGGTAGTCAGCAGACTGCACAAGGGTGGTATCCTGTCGGCATGAAACTGCCTGCAGGAGCAAAATCAACAAGCAAAAGCCAATGTGGGAGGGCTTGATCATGTTTTGTTGCGGTTGGTCGGTCAGGTTTTACGAGCCAGTGATTGCCGGTCGAAAGTTCATTCGAAATACAGTACCGCGTCCTTCCCGGGTTAGCACTTCAAGGCCAATCTGGTGCAATTTCAGGATGCTGTCCACGAGCGACAGGCCTATACCCGTGCCCTTGACGTGGCGCACGCCAGCGCTACGATAAAACGGTTGAAAAATCAGTTGTTGGTCTTCGGGTGAAATACCCGGGCCGTTGTCGGCGATCTCCACTTGGTGGCCGCCTTCGGGTTTTACTAAAAACCGCACACGCACACGGTGGTCAGGCGAGTACTTGCAGCCATTATCCATGAGGTTTAGAAAAGCCAGGTTGAGCAGGTGTTCGTTGGCAAGTACGCAGAGTGTTTCTTCGTTTTCAGGGGAGCCTTCCATGTCGAAAACGATGTGGTAGTCGGGATGTCGGCGCAAGATCGCGTCGCGGGTATGCAACAGCGCCTCGTCGAGGCGGACAGGTTGAAAGGCAATTGCTGCTCCATCGGAGTGTACTTTGGCGAGTTGGAGCAGGTTTTCCGTTACATCATTCAGGTGGCGGGTGTCTTCTAACACCGAAACAAGGGTTTCCTGGTATTCACTTGCGTCGCGCTTTTTGCCAAGAGCCACTTCCAACTGGGCCGTAATGGCGGAAAGCGGGTTTTTGAGCTCGTGCGAAACGTTGGAGATGAAGTTCTTTTGCATTCGAAAAGCCAGTTCAATCCGGTCGAGCAGGCGGTTGAAGGTTGACACTAAGCGGCCGATCTCGTCTCGGTTTGTCGGTGTTTCCAAACGCGATTGCAACTGGGCCGGGTGGATATTGTCCACTTGCGAGACAATGCGCGACACGGGTGCCAACGCTTGTCCGGCAAAGCCCCAGCCGCCAACGGCCACTATGCCTACACCAAGGAAAAACGTCAAAAAGAGGATATTGCGCAGCTGTGCCAGTTCGGCTGGGTCGAAAGGCGCTTCGGCGACGATCACGTACTCATGCCCGCCTTGTGTACGGTGCAGCAAACCTACAGCATGCCGTTCTTCCAGCAAAAAACGGTGCTCCGTATTGTGTTTTATTTGTGAAAAAACTGCCTCGGACGGTACATCAGCATTTGAGTTGAACGAAAACACCCGCCGTTTTTTGAAATCATATATGGCGATATTTTCCCGAAAAGGCAAACCGCCCTCAGTAACCGGTCTCGATTCCTCCACGGGGGTAAGCACGGTGTTTTCATGCAACACCATCTCGGCCGTCATCAGCGCCTTGGAGCGCAAGTGCTCGTAAAACTCGTCCTCCGTGATCTTCCGAAATTTGGTGTAAATAAAAAACAACGACAACAGCAGGATGCCTGCCACGACCATAATAAATTGCAGTGTGATTTTAGTACGAATCTGCATACGATAAAAAGGCTTTTGGTTGGAGGGCTTCTACCTTTCTCGAAGGATATAGCCGTTTTTGAACTGAGTGTGTATCATTTTGGTATCAAAGTCCTTGTCCACTTTTTTTCGAAGAAAGTTGACATAGACCTCGATGACATTGGTGCCGGTATCAAAATCGAGGTTCCATACTTTTTCCGAAATCTCTTGCTTGGAAATGACACGCAACGGGTTTCGTAAGAAATACTCCATGAGTGCAAACTCCCTGGGAGTGAGGGCTATTTTTCGACCAGCGCGGACGAATTCGCGGGTTTGCATATCCATGACAGCATCGGCAAATCGCAATTCGGGCAACACCTGGTAGCTGTCTACCGGACGGCGGGCCAGCGCCTGAATGCGCACGAGCAGTTCACGAAACTCAAAAGGCTTGGTGAGGTAGTCGTCGGCCCCTGCATCAAAACCAGCTACTTTGTCGTCAGTTTGGCCGAGGGCGGTGAGTAGGAGAATCGGGGTGCGGTTGCCTTCGAGACGGATTTGGCGGGTCAAATCAATGCCGCTCATGCCGGGCAAGATGATGTCCGATACGATAACAGCATAGCCGCTGGACTGCGACAGGCGTTTCCCGACTAGGCCGTCCTCGGCAAAATCCACCTCAATCTGGTGTTCTTCCAAGCCTTTTTTGATCGAACGGCCCAGTTTGGGTTCGTCCTCTATGAGCAGTACGCGCATGTTGAGCGGTATCTAAAATTTAGGTAAAGTACTGGAGAATTTCGTTCCAATTTTGGTTTGGTCGTTTAGAAAACGGTTTTTTTAAGCACTTTTTAAAAAAAAGAAAAGCAAGTTGGCCCCACTTTTGATCTTTGAGCACCATTCGTCAAATCAATTCTCATCAAAGATTCATTTAATTTATTCCGATGAAAAATTTTCACATTCTCCGTCTGTTGGCATTTCTGTTGATTACTGGTTTTACATGGTCGTCTTGTGGCGACGGCAATGAAGACACGATTGAAAAGGGTGTCGCGTCCTTTAGCAATGAAGCGGCCCTGTCTTGGAACACCCTTTTCCTCGAAATTGAGCGTCACGCTGCTGGTTTCCGGCCCGGGCCTGCTCCACGTTCTTTGGGCTATTTGGGCTTTGCGTCCTACGAGGCTTGCGTGCCGGGTATGCCTGGTTACAATTCTTTGGCAGCGCTGTACTCCGGCGTAACCATCCCGGCTATCGAACCCGGCGAATACCACTGGCCGACCGTGGTCAATGCCGTGTATGGTTACATGGTTCCGCGTTTCTTTGGAAATGCAACGGCAGCCGAAAAACAAAAAATGACAACACTCGAAACACTTTTGGAGGGCAAATACCAAGCCGAAACAACACCCGAAGTTTTCGAGCGCTCCAAACGCCGCGGTCAGGAAGTGGGCAAGGCTGTGTGGGATTGGTCCGCCACAGATGTCCACGGGCACGATGCCCACAAAGACCCGTTCAGGGGCTACGACTGGCAGGCACGCGTGACCGGCCCTTACTCGTGGGAGCCGCTCCAACCCGGCCCGGGCAATGGCATGTTTTCGTATTGGGGCAAAGTGCGCACGTGGGCGTTGCCTGAAACGGAAAAAATCTGTCGCCAACCGCTGCCGTACAGCGAGTCGCCAAATTCACAACTGTACTCCCAAGCCATTGAGGTGTACGCACAAAACACCCCCACGTTGTCGTACGAAGCCGAATGGATCGGTGAGTTTTGGAGTGACGACCTGCTCGATCTAACTTTCAGCCCCCCGCCTCGGTGGATCGCTATCGCCAATCAAGTCATCGCACACGAACACGCCACGCTGGAAACCGCCATTGAGGCTTACGCCAAAGTTGGTATGGCCATCAATGATGCTGGCGTGGGCTGCTGGAACTCCAAGTACCACTATAATATAGAGCGTCCGCAGGCATACATCCGCCGATTAATTGATCCGAACTGGAACACTAATCTCGACAACCCGCTTACGGGAGCAAATAGCATCACTCCGTCATTCCCGGCATACCCGTCGGGCCATGCCACCTTTGGGGCCGCCGGTGCTGAGGCACTTGCAAGTGTTTTTGGCTACTCGTACTCGATGACCGACCGCTGCCACGAAGGCCGCAATGAATTCATCGGCACACCACGCACATTCGGCAGTTTCTACGAAATGGCTCTTGAAAATGCATGGTCACGCGTGCCGCTGGGTGTACACTTTCGTATGGACAGTGAGGAGGGTATGCGCTACGGCACCATCATTGCCCGCCATGTGAATAACCTGCCCTGGAAAAATTGAACTGAACACAACCCATCTTCTCTTAGGCCGCTGCGTTTCGCCAGATTGTTTCTGTTAGCGAATCGCAGCGGCCTGCGTTTATACTGTCGGTTCCCAGCCCTTAATCCTTAATTCAGTAAACTTATGTACAAAACAACCGCATTAGCCCTGGTAATCTTGTTTTTAGATTCCTCCTGTGGAGAAGAACCTACCCCGCAAAAACCGGCCAATCAACCCATTGAAAAAACGGAAGTTTATGGCACCGGTCAAATCGCGCGACGCTACCAGGAAACGGGCGGCAAAAAAGAAGGCTTGATGACGGACTACTTTCTCGATGGCAGGATCAAAGCCGAACGCTGGTTCAAAGCCGACCAACAGGTAGGTCGCACGGTGCTGTACCACCCAGGCGGACAAATTCGCGAAGTGCAGTACTACCAAGACGGCAAAAAAGAAGGCGGCGACACGCTTTTTTATGAAAACGGCAGCATCGAGTTTGCCGTAGATTTTCATCAGGAAAAGAAAAACGGTTTCCTGCGCAAGTGGTCCCCCGAAGGCAAATTAGTTTTTGAGGCCAAATACGCCATGGACTCGCTGGTGGAAGTAAGGGGTAAATCCGTTGAGCAAAACCAATAGTTGCGTTTCTGTGGTGTAACTGAAAGTAATGGGTGTAAACTGCTGCTCAGGAAGGCCAACGGCCCAAAGCAATCGGTCAACAGCCAGCCTATTGTAATTCCAGGATTCTTGCGAACAAATCGGCCTCGTCGCCCGGGCGGAAGCCCTTGTGGCGGTAAGCAAGGTTGCCGTCTTTGTCGAAGATAAAAATCTGAGGAAGCCCGTTCAGTTCGCCGGGTATCACATTACGGAAAAGGCGGTCACGATCCCAGTACACCTCGAAGGGGAATTGTTTTTCGCGTACGATTTCGCCTATCCTCCGGAAGCGGTGCGGAAAGTCAATCGAAATAGCCATCAGGCGGAAATCGGCCTTTTTTTGCCACTCTTCGTAAAGGTCGGTGTAGGTGTCCAGCTCGCGTAGGCAGGGCATGCAGGTGGTAAGCCAGAAGGCAATTACGGTAGGTTTCTTGCCCTTTTTTGGCAAGGCCAGAACTTCTTTGGAATTAAGAAGTTTGGTGCTGTCTATGTCCACCAGCGGGATATCGAAGGGGAAAATCGTATCGCCCTTGTATTGCAATTGGTTGTAAACGATGCTTTGCTGCGCAAAGACCGGAGCGGTGAGCAAAGCGAAAGCGGCGAAAAGCAGGCAATTTTTCATGTTGTGCGCGGAAAAATTTTTGCAAAAGTACACGCGCTCGCAAGCAGATGCACTGTCAGGCTGTGACGCTAAATACGTTTAACGTCTCATTAACGGTTTGCCAGAAAAAGGCGGTGCGTGTCGTGGGTTTTTCGTGTCTTTGTGCAAGCAAACGACACCACTTTTGATTTCAAAACCAACCGCCCGTATCGTGACGGAGGCAGCCACATCCCAGAATGCTGGGGCAAAACCGACGGACAGCGAGCTCATCGCCCGTTTTTTGTCGGACCAAAACCCGGAGCATTTCACCCAGTTGTACCGACGGTACGCGGGTAAGGTGTTTGCAAAGTGTATTTCCATGTTGAGCGACCATGCTCTCGCACGCGATGCGGTGCAGGACATTTTCATCAAAGTGTACCTCAATCTGGCTCGTTTCAACGAAAAATCGTCTTTTTCGACCTGGTTATACTCCATTACCTACAACTTTTGCATTGACCTTATCCGCCGTAAAAAAAAGATACCCGTACTGCTGGCCGATGACGTGAGTCGTATTAGTGATGAGCCGATACCCGACATACCGGACAGTGTGCTACTCGAAATGAAACAGGAAAGATTGGAACGCGTACTGGCAGATATGCCCGAAGGAGACCGGATTATCCTGCTGATGAAATACATGGACGATATGTCCATCAAAGAAATAGCCGATTTTTTTAATAAAACTGAAAGTGCGATCAAGATGCAGATCATGCGAGCCAAGCACAAGGCTCAGGCAATCTACGACTCGATCTATGCCCATGACCCTATCGAAGCCTGATTTTTTACCTACCGATTTGTAACGAAGTAATCCGCTATGCAAGAAAAGAACAACAGTTTCAAAGACTTGGAAGCCAAATGGGGGGCAGAATTGCCGCCCGAACTGGAACGCCGAGTGTCGAGTCAAACCACGAATTTTGCTGTATTCGGCAGGGTAGTGGAATTATTCATGCCCAACGCCCTCCAGGCCGCCGCACACATGATCGGCGGTGGCTCGGATAGCAGCAGCGGGCCACAAAGCAACGATCAGCCGGGCCGCCGCCCCGTGCCGGAAGCCTGGCCCGATTGGCGTACGCCACCGAAGTAGCAGGGAGTTGGCTATTGGCTGTTGGCGGTTAGCCGTTGGCTATTGGCTATTGGCTTCCGCTTGAGCGTACACCGTATACGTTTGGCATCGCGCTCGGAAGCCAACAGCCAATAGTCAACAGCCAACGGCTAACCGCCAATAGCCAACCGCCACCAACAGCCAACCGCCAACAGCAAAACAATCATGGATTTTTTACAGAAGTTAAAAGAAGGCGTATTCGCCGAACTACTGGCCCGCTTCTCAGAAGCGGCACCCAAGTTGCTTTTTGCCCTGCTTATTTTGCTTATCGGGCGGATGGTGGCGGGCCTTATTCGCCGGGTTGTCAAGCGCGTGCTGGCTGGCCTTCACGTGGACCGACTCGCCGAGCAACTCAACGACATTGACATTGTGCAGCGAACGGGGATGAAAATCCAGATTTCGGCCGTGATTGCCCAAATGGTATTTTATGTTCTCATACTCGGCTTCGTCATTTTCGCCACCGACATGCTGGGCATACCGGCCATCACCGACATGGTACGCGATGTGATTGACTACCTGCCGGCCTTATTCTCGGCTTTTGTGCTTTTTCTGCTCGGCCTTTTTTTGGCCGATATGGTGCGCGGTGCTGTTCAAACGACCTGCCAGAGCATGGGCATTCCCTCTGCCAAGATGATTGGCACGGCGGTTTTTTACTTTTTGTTTGTCACCATTGCAGTGAGCGCCCTGGCCCAAGCCAAAATCAGTACCGATTTCATTGCTGCCAACCTGACGGTGGTTATCGGGGCGCTCGGCTTAGCGTTTGCCGTAGGCTATGGCCTGGCTGCCCGCGATTTAGTGGCCAACTACATCGCCGGCCATTACAACCGAAACAAAGTGCGCGTTGGTGACGACGTGCGTATTGCCGGCGTTCGCGGCAAAGTGGTTTTAATTGACTCCACATCCATGATTCTGCAAACACCCGAACGCGCGATCATCATCCCGCTCAGCAAAATGACCACTGAAAAAGTGGAGGTCTTTTATCCCGATGGCCAAGACGAAAACCTGCTCCCGCCCAACACGTAATGTGCTAATGTGCTAATTTGAAAATGTGCTAATGTGCTAATTGCTGCCCCGGCTCGGCATTCATAATTCATCATTCATCATTCATCATTTACTTCCATGCGTTTTTTACTCGCTTTCTCGCTTACTTTTTTGCTTTCGTTCGGCAATTTGATTGCCCAGGATGCCCCAACTGCAACTCCTGCCGCCGAACCCGAATGGACTTTCACCGGTGGCATCGGCTTCGACCTGAGCGGCCTGAACATTATCAACCCACGCGTGGGCGGCGGAACGAACCGCTTCGGACTTGGCGGGTTGGGTACGTTTTCGGCCAATCGAAAAGGCGATAAATCGTTTTGGAACAACCAATTGACTTTGCAACTGGCCCTCCAGCGCCTCGGCCGGACATCGTCCAGTCAGCCGTCGGGTTTCCAAAAAAGCCTTGACGTACTGCGATTGGCTTCTACTTATGGCTTCAAGATCAGCGGAGACAAATGGTACCTGTCCGCCGACCTGCTGGCACAAACGCAACTGCTCCGCACCTACAAAAGCAACTATCTGGCCCCGGTCACGCTTGACGGCAATCCCGACTATGTCGTGTCGAATTTGCTTTCTCCACTGCTCATCCAGTTCTCTCCCGGTATTACCTACAAACCGGACGCTCATCTGACATTCCAGTACTCGCCCGTGGCTGTGCGTTTTATCTTCGTGGCCGACGATTCCCTTGCCCTGCTTGACGTCCACGGAAACGAAGTAACCCGCAATGCTAACGGCGTCATCACCAATTTCAAAAACCATTTTCTCGGCCTTGGCTCCGAATTGGTCACCCGTTACGAGAACAAATTTATCAATGACCGCCTGGCGCTGACCAGTTCACTGCGCTTGTTTTCCAACTACCTGAAAGACCCGGCAGCAGTTGACGTACTGTTCACCAATAACCTTAGCATCCAGATTTACAAGGGCCTTTCTCTCGACATTCTCGGCGAACTTTTCTACGATCAGGACGTGAAAATGAACCTCGATACTAACGACAACGGCATCTATGGCGAGGCTGCTGACCGGCAGGCTCCTGCGGCTCAAGTTACCACCGCGTTCATGCTCAAGTACAGTATGATTTTTTAATGGGATTCTGTTTATAAGGGCTGGAAGGATTGTCGCAAGCCCATGTATCCCAACCCAATACTTTGTTTTTTTTGTGTATAAAAACTTAGGCAGAACCATCGCTCCTGCCTAAGTTTTTTCTTTTGAAAAAAAAGTCTGCGGGCGCGTGCAGCGTTTCGGCGCATGCCGCATAATGCTTTCAACAGCGCGCTTTTTGGCTTTTTCAAAAAAAACACACGACATGAAACGCATCTATTATTTCCCAACTCTCCTGCTCGCGGTGGTTACTGCCGCTTTGTTTTTTGGCTCGTGCCGAAAAGACAAATTCACGGATTCTGATACCACTATCTACCCGCCGCCAGTAGTACTCGTCGAGTGCAGTGTGACGGGTCTGGTGGCCGACGAAGACGGCAAGCCGGTGGCTACGGCAGACGTGTACCTCGGCACCAAACACACCCTGACCAACGAACAAGGCATTTTCCACATCGAAGGCCAAGCCAACTCGTTGTTGCCACTTGTTCGGGTAGAAAAAACAGGATTTTTCCCATCATTAGCCAGTTATTCAGTGAAGGCTGGCGGAAATGGCCGGGTGAAAGTGACCTTGCGCGCCAAGTCGCCCGCTGTGCAAATCAGCAGCGTGCTCGGAGGTACTGCGTCCTTTGGCAACGGTATTGTGATAGACTTTGAGCCAGGCGGATTCGTGGACGCAGCCGGGCAGCCCTATACGGGCGTAGTACATGTACAGGCCACCTACCTCGACCCGTCCAAGCCAGAGGTTGGAGACATGATACCGGGCGGCTTTCTCGGCCTGAACGCAGTGGGTGAAAACCAAATGCTGACCAGTTTCGGGATGATGCATGTGTTGCTGCAAACGCTTTCCGGTGAAAAACTTCAGATTAGCAAGCCTGCCACGGTGACTATGCCTATCCCAGCAGATCGAACCACACAAAGCCCGGCAACCATACCACTTTGGTACCTGGACGAAGCCTCCGGCTACTGGAAAGAGGAAGGATCCGCCAAACGAATCGGGAACATCTATACCGGCAAGGTAAGCCACTTTTCCTGGTGGAACTGCGACATTGGCTCCGGGTATATTCGCATGAATGGCCGGGTCCGCCTGGGCACGGACCATCCCTTTGTCGTGCTGCGCGTCACCCAAAACAGCGGCCTCAGCGCCACAACCACGCCTGATGCGGAGGGTTATTTCTCCGGCGGTGTTCCTGCCAATGAAACCTTTCTTTTTGAAGTCCTCAATGAGTGCGGGGACGTGGTCTATTCTGCCACCCTCGGACCATACAGCAGCGAAACAGATATAGGTATCATTTCCGTCACTTGGGCGAGTAACTGGTTCGAAGTGACAGGCAGCCTCGTGGATTGCAACCAGCAGCCTGTGACCAATGGCTTCGTATCCTACAGCACCAATGGAGTAGATGCCTCGTACCCATATTTCCCGATAGCCGTTGACCCCGTCACGGGTACATTCACAGGTTCCGTTGTCAATTGCACGGCCACTGAGGTAACCCTTTACGGGCTGGACTTAGACGCAAACCTGCAAAGCGACCCGGTCACTATGCCCATTGCTGCTAATGTAGACTTCGGTGCAGTGGAGGTTTGTGACAACCCGATCACGATGGGTATGACTATCGAGTTTCCAAACGGAACCAAAAAGTTTATCCCGATAACCAGCGCTATACTGCAGTCAGATTCAACAGTTGCAGATTTTTATCGATTTATTGCTACAGACAACCAAGGCGGCAATAGCGCTGAATACTCGATAACTTTCCTAAACTGGACAGGCAACCCAAACAATCCAAGTTGGAGCATTAGCACATCG
>JBJXEZ010000168.1:0-6816 GCA_046153695.1 Saprospiraceae bacterium | reverse complement strand
CCCACCCCCATCCCCACCCCCGAATGGGAGGGGGGCTTGCCCTCAAAAGGGGCAAAAATTAGCAGCAGGTATTTTGGTTTTCTACTTGATAAGGCGGTGTAGCAACCCGCGATGTGCCCCCCTCACCCTCGGGGGAGGGGCTGGGGGTGGGGTTGTACCGGCGGAGCTCGATGTACCCATTGTTGCCAAGGTGGGTGCCAGGGTAGTTACAAGTCAAAAAGTCATCTCCTGGGCTCCCATAGGCGCTTTTTTGAGGGTTTAAAATGGCTAAAGTCGAGCTTAGGATCGCCACAAAAAACGAATTCACTGTTTGAACATCTCGCACACCGGTATACTGGCGGGTGTGATGTCCAAACAGTGAACGTATTGTACAAAACGCAACTATACCAGTTCGTTTATACTACGAGAGAAGGCACAGGCTTGCACTCAAAGATTCATAGGCGGGCTTTTCTTCCCGATAGCTGCGGCGATGAGGCCGCCGATGAGACCATTGAGCAGTATCCCGGTTACGAGATTTTTAGCTGCTGTCCCCAAGGATCCGGCTTCATCAAAACCTTTCATCACCTCATTCATCGCCTCTTCGGGCATATTGTCACCCCATTGCTCGACGAACTGCTCCTTGATCCGGTTCATGTAGTCTGGGTCAATGACCGTGATCAAGAGGAAATTCCAGATATTGGACAAAAACACCGCGACGGCGATGGCCAATGCACCGATTACAAAAGCCCGTCCAAAGGCCATGTAACCCCCGTCGAGTGTACGCTGATTTTGAATGGCAATGACACCTGTGCCCACGGCTACAGAAAGCATGACAGCAAATGCGAGCAGCCCGGCCATAATACTCGTCATGTTCATATCCATCAGATAGGTGAGCAACGAAAAGACAATCAGTGCAACGCCACCGTAAAGGCCGTATTTCAAAACATTGTTCCAGTACGGGGGCGGTGCGGATGCAGGCATCGTGGTGGGTGAGTCCAAATTTTCCATAAAAAGAATGATTTAGGTTAACGAATGGCCAAATGTACACCAAGGCGCTCAAAACCTAAGATGGTTTACCGTTTGAATACGCCCATCCACCGACGAAGCGCGGATAACAGCCGCAGTTTGTTTTTTCAGGTCACCGCTAACCATGCTCTTCCGAGACTGGCGACCAGATCGCCCGCGATCAGTCCGGGCTGACTTTTCTCGCTGGAGGCAATATCGCCAGCCAACCCGTGCAAAAATATGCCGATCAGGCAGGCATCCAACGGCGGGTAGCCTTGAGCCAGCAGCCCGGTCAGTATACCCGTAAGCACGTCGCCGCTTCCGCCCGTAGCCATACCGGGGTTACCAGTGGAATTAAACCAGCAGGTGCCGTCCGGGCATGCAATGGCTGTGTTAGCGCCTTTCAAAACGATGAATACACCGAGTTCTGCAGCCTTGGCGCGTTGCAGGTCATTGCGCTCAAAATCGTTTTTACTGGGACCAAACAGCCGCTCGAACTCCTTCGGATGCGGAGTCAGTACCGTGTTTTTGGGCAAATATATCAGCCAGGCCGGGTGCGCCGCCAGCAGGTTGAGTGCATCGGCATCGAGCACGAGCGGGGCACGCGTTTTTTGCAAAAGCCGCCGGAGCGCCCGCCCCGTTCTGGGCGCCTGCCCAATGCCGCATCCCGCGCCTATGGCCGAGTAGCGGCTCAGGTCGGGCAGTTCGGTCCAGAATGTTTCGTCAGTGTCCGTGCTGCACATCGCTTCGGGCACGCGGGTTTGCAAAATGTCGTAACCGCAAGCGGGAACGTGTACTGTGAGCAGGCCTGCGCCTGCCCGAAGGCACGCCTCTGCAGCCAACACAGCAGCGCCTATGCTACCGCGGCTGCCATTGAGTAGCAGCGCATGACCGTACGTTCCTTTGTGCGAAAAGCGCGGGCGTTTTTTTACCAATGCCTGCACATCAGCGCGAGTGATGAAATGGAACAGCGTGTCCGTTTTTTCGGCGTAGCCGGAATGCAGGCCAATACTGCCAAACGCCCACTCCCCTACCCTGTCGGCGTTTTCAGGAAAAAAAAAGGCGCGCTTGGGGGTTTCAAAACTGAATGTGCGCGAGGCATGCACTACGGGGCCAGGCGTATGCCGATCGCTGAATAGCCCGCTGGGCAGGTCAATGGCCGCGATGTCGTTAGGAAGGTTGTTCAGCCAGTGCACGGTTTCGGCCCAGGGGCCGTCGAGCGGGCGCGTGAGACCGGAGCCAAAAAGTGCATCCACGAGCACCACAGACGCGGGTACTGCTGGCAGTTCGGCAGATGACCGGAGCCAGTGCAGTTCCACCGCCCCATGTGGAGGAAGTGCTGCCACTTGGTCATCAAAATCCGCACTGTGCTTTCCCCCATAGGCGCAAACGAATACCTTTGGCGCGTAAAGCCGATGGCGCAGAAGCCGGGCCACCGCCAGACCGTCGCCACCATTGTTGCCGGTACCGGCAAAAACCCAGACAGGGCGTTCGGTATCGGACCAACAGCCAGCGAACCAGTCCGCAAATGCGGCAGCGGCGCGGTTCATCAGGCTTACCGAGGCAATTGGCTCGTGTTCCACCGTGTGCGCGTCCCAGGCGCGGGTTTGATTCGTGTCGAAGAGTTTCATAAAAAAAGCAGCGCTATGACGCAAGCAAAGTTAGCGACATTAGAGGAGATCATCCTGCACCCCAGCGACTGGGACGGTGCCACCAATTATTTTCTCGATCATTTTGCCACAGTGCCAGCCTTTCTCGAAATGAGCAAAAAGACCAGCCTGCCCATCATCATCAAAATGATGGGCGAACTGGCCAAGCACCTGTTTCAAAAAGATGCCGTGGCATTAGTGAACCCGATGATGTTCAAAGTCAAACTGTTCCATATGATTCATGGAACCTGTTTGGTAGAAGGGCGACTCATCACGTTCGTTTACCTGACCACGGTACACAAGGGTGTGTTCAGCGTGGGCAACCTCACCACCCATAAAATGGAGCATAGTTCCCGCGTTTCGGCGCTGCCGCTGGACCACATGGACGACGAGGACGAGATGTATCAGGAACCCTGGAACGCCAACCCAAACTGAGAACATGACCAATACGTTTTTTACGGGCCTCCGGGTGGTCGAATTTGCCTCTGTCCTGGCTGGCCCGGCGGTGGGCATGTTTTTCGCAGAACTCGGCGCCGAGGTGGTGAAAATCGAAAACAAAACCACCGGCGGCGACGTGACCCGCGGCTGGAAATTGCCTACGGAAAACGCCGATTCCGACATATCCGCCTATTTCTGCAGCGTCAACTGGGGCAAAACCCACCTGTTCCTCGACCTGAACCAGGCCGCCGACGTGCAGCAGGCGCTCGACCTGTGCGACCGTGCCGATGTGGTGATTTCCAATTTCAAACCCGCTGCCGCCCGCCGACTCGGCGTGGATGCCGCTTCGCTCCGCAGCCGCAACCCGCGTTTGATTCATGCCTCCGTGTACGCCTACGCCGACCCGGAGGACGAAAGCCCGGCCTTCGATGTGGTTTTGCAAGCCGAGGCGGGGTTTCTGCACATGACCGGCGAACCCGCCGGCCAGCCCGTGAAAATGCCTGTAGCGCTGATTGACTTGCTGGCCGCGCACCAACTCAAGGAAGCGGTTCTGCTCGGCCTGTTGCGTCGCGAACAAACGGGAGCGGGCTGCTCTGTGTCGGTATCGCTGCTCGAAAGCGCGCTGGCATCGCTCGCCAACCAGGCTACTAACTGGCTCATGGCTGGCCACATTCCGCAGCGCATGGGCACCCAACACCCGAACATCGCCCCATACGGCGATATGTTTACCTGCGCCGACGGTCGGCAAATCCTGCTCGCTGTTGGCACCGAGCGGCAGTTTCGGCAACTCTGCCGCTGCATTGGGCAGGAAAATCTCGCCGAGCACCCCGACTTTGCGACGAACCGGGAACGGGTGCAGCACCGCGCGGCACTAAACGCCGTTTTGCAAGGTGTTTTTTTGAAAAAAAACCTCGACGAGTGGCTCGCACTCCTGCGTGCAAGTGCCGTGCCTGCGGCACAAATCCGCGACATGGCGGCCGTATTCGAGATGCCGGAAGCACAGGCGCTGGTGTTGGAGGAAGGGGCGACCAGACGGATGCGGACGGTGGCGTTCGGGATGGAATGAAAATGCCGGAAAGGGCTGGGGAATCTCCGGCGTTCAATCGAAACCTGTAATTTTGCCCGTTCAAGAAACAAGCGCCATGCTAATCGTTGCCATTGCCACTACCCACATCGAGTCTGACGCGCAGTTTCCGGTGCCAGCGCTCGGAGCGGAACCGGCCTTCGAGGACACATGCAAAGGCATACTGCCGAGATAAAATCTACGAGGAACACACAAAAATGGAACAAGAAAAAATCCTGAACGCGCTCCGCAAGGTGCTCGACCCGCAAACCGGCCGCGACATCGTCACCGCGGGCATGGTGCAAAACCTCGTTACAGAGGGCAACAACATCAATTTTTCGCTCGTCATCCCGTCGTTACAGATGCAGGGTAAAGCGGAGCTGAACTTTGCCTGCATCGGAGCCATCGCAGAATGGTACCCGCAGGCCAACATCAACGTGCATTTTGTGGCCCGTACACCCGGCAGTCAGGAGTCGGCCAGTAGCGTACCGCAAATCAAAAACATCATCGCTGTGGCTTCCGGCAAAGGCGGCGTGGGGAAAAGCACCGTGGCCGTCAACCTCGCCCTCGGCCTGAAAAAACTCGGTGCCCGCGTTGGCCTTATGGATGCCGACGTGTATGGCCCCAGCATCCCGACAATGCTTGGCCTCGTGGGCCAACGGCCCAAGGTGCAGGACGTAACGGGGCAGATGAAAATGGTACCGCTCATGGCCTACGATATGCCCACGATCAGTATCGGCAACATTATTGAGCCGGAGCAGGCTGTAGTATTGCGCGGCCCGCGGTTAGCGGCTATCATCAAGCAATTTTTCAATGACGTACTCTGGAGCGACCTCGATTTTCTAATCGTTGACCTGCCCCCCGGCACCGGCGACGTACAACTGACCCTCGTACAAACAGTGCCCGTGACCGGCGTGGTGCTCGTGACCACGCCGCAGGAAGTAGCCGTGGCCGACGCGCTCAAGGCAATGAATATGTTCCTGTTGCCGCAGATCAACGTGCCCATCCTCGGGGTGGTGGAAAACATGTCGTGGTTCACGCCGGAAGAACTGCCCAACAACAAATACTACCTGTTCGGGCAGGGCGGCGGGAAAAAACTCGCTCTGGCCAGCCACTCAGTACTGCTGGGTCAGGTGCCCCTCGTGCAGGGTATCCGTGAAGGCGGTGACACGGGCAAGCCAGCCGTGCTCAATGAAAACAGCCCCATGGCTGAAGCCTTTTTGGCCGTGGCCCAAAATACCCTTCGCCAGGTGGCGGTGCGCAATGAAATACTGTCACCAACAAAACGGGTGATGCATACGGAGTGATGGTCAGGCGTTTTTTGCAGCAGTTCAGCCCGCCTCCCGCATACCGCGTTTGTACTGCCATTGGTAAAAAAACCACAACAACAGGCCAAGTACCAGACCTGCCAGCAGGCACCAGCCCCAAAACTGGAGAAACGCCCGCGAGCGGTAGGCTGCCAGCAGGCTGTTGGCGCTGAGGTCGTGCCACAGCAGCACAAAAACAAACCGGAGAAACAACGCAGAAAATGTGCCCCAGCCAATAGCCGTGCCCAGCAGGTACAGTACCATACCCCGCTGGCGCACCTTGGCCCAATGGGTAAGAAACTGGCGTTTCTCGGTCGGGTTCATGGCTGTGCTTTCAGTTTTCGGTACTGGCGCTCCATCAGGTACCAATTGAGAAACCCCAGCCCCGTGCCTGAAATGGCATGTAATAGCAACCTGATTGGTTTAAGGTTGCTCGAAACCGCCTCGGAAAATGATTGGTCGAATAAGTCCACGAGTACTGCCACCACGGACATGGCGACTAAAAAAAATACGGCCATTCGTACCACAAAGATCAGCCGGCCCTTTTCTCGCTTGGCTTCCCACCTTTCGATGTAATGCTGTTTTTCGTAGTCTGTCATGGTTTGTTTATTTTGAAATTAAGGTACAACTCTTCGTTGCAATACCAGAGAATAATACCAACGACCAGCCCGGCAATAAGTCCAGGCACGAGGAAGGTGCCAATCCCCTGTTCTGCCGCCCATGCCGTCCAGGTTTCTGCCAAAAACGGGCCAGAGCGGAAAAGCGGATCGAACAATTCCGCAGCGCCAAACAGCAGCACCAATATCGCCATCGATCGAAGCAGAAAAAACACCATGCCTCTTCGGCGTAAGCGCTCCCAAATGCGTACGAAGGCCGCTTTTTGCTTTTCGGTCCGGTATTCTTTTGTGTTGTAAATCATCTTGTTTGCGATTTGCTTGATGATAAAATAGTTTTAGACTTTGGACACCTCCGGTGCTCCACATAATTGAAGTTCTTTGAAAAAGCAGAACCGTGTGCTGATATTGGAGTGTGAACAAACAACAACAAACACTTCGATTCTGCCATGCTCTTTTGCGGTATGGGGTTAATCGTTGCCGGGGGATGGCCAATTTCGTGATGAGCTTAGCCAGCAGTGCATCGGTTAGCCATCCGGTAGAGTTGTCGGCCGGTCCTTTTTGCCACTACCACAACAGCAACCTGACAAAGGTATTGCGACATTGGCAAGTAAGCGAGTCTGATTTTCGGGCCTTTGTCCGGCCATTTGTGCCAGCGCCACGGCTTTTTGGCGAAGGGGTACGCTACTACGCCATGACGCACGACGTGACGAAGATGCTCAAGCCGCATTCGCCTTGTTTGGAAAACCGGCAGTATGTGC
>JBJXEZ010000166.1:0-26292 GCA_046153695.1 Saprospiraceae bacterium | reverse complement strand
GGATGTGTGAATTTCAGTACAAAAGTAGCGGGGCGGTTTTCCGCCCACAATCCCATGAAAGGGGGACAAGGTTTGAAACGCACCCAGATGACCCTGCGCATCGAACACGGCCACTTCCAGCGTAGGGGTTTCTAAGGTGAACATTGGCGGCCAGCGGGGAAGTCACGCGCGATCGCCACCGAAGAGCGGACAGATTCTTTCAGAATGACAAACCAAGCGTGCTGATGCTCAAGCCCGGACAAGTTTTGCCTTTCGCTGCTCACCTCAGCACCACCAATTTTTTGCTGACCCGACTGTTTCCGGTGTCCAAAACCAGCAAATAAACCCCCGGACTCAGGTTGGGCTCGATCAGGATTTCCGCTTGCGGGCCAGCGGCGCGGGGTTCGTTCAAGAGTGTTTGCAGCACCCGGCCGTTGAGGTCGCACAGCGAAATGTGTACTTGCTCCGGCCTCGTAAGCGCGTAGCGCAGCGTAGTTTGCTGCGAAAATGGGTTGGGTTGGCACTCAAAAAACGCAATGGGCGATGATTCGGGCTGCTGCACAGATGTGACGGCCCCGTTGGCATGAAGCGTGACCACGCCGTAGGCCGGTACCGCCACAGATGCACTTCCATTCTGAAAATTGGCCGTGCCCGCTGCCCAGTAACTGCCCGACTGGGAAGTTCGGCTTTCAAAAACCGGGTTCTGCGCGACCAGACCGGGTATGCTGAGGTTGGCCGTGCGGGCGGTGGCAGAGGTGTTCAGCAGCACCACCGTGACGGCTCCGGTAGCCGGGTGGAGGTAGGCACTGGCCTGCAAGTCCGCGCTGTTTGCCACCGTCGCGCTCACCCGATACGCTCCCGGGCGTATGTGCTTGAAAAAATGCTTGGCTGCCACGTACTTGGGCGAATTGGCACCCAGCGCCTGAGTGGTGAGGGCAAAATCGGTCAGTTGCCCGGTGTTTTGGTCTGCTTCGCTAAACGTCCAGTAAATCCAGGCGCTCTGGCGGCCCGTGGTGAGCGCCTGGTGGATGCGCAGGGCCAGGCTCCAGGCACCGTTCGCGGGAAAACCGGCTGCGGGCGTGAGCCAGGCGGGTTTTTCACCTGATGTCTCGGTCATCCACGATTTTTTGTTGTACGCCCTGAACCCCTTGACATTAGCCGGGATGCCGGGCGCGGGACTGGCTTGCCAGCCGTTTGCCCACCAGTTCCAGAGTGTGGAATTGGCACCCGATGCGCTCGCTCCATCGCTGTCGTAACCGTGAATACAGAAGAAATCTACGGCGTTGTTGGCCTGCGGGTCCAGTGCTAGGTTGGCGAGGTATTGCAGATTTTTGTGAATCGGGCCGCCATACTCCCACATCCCGTAGGCATCGCCGCCGAGCAAGTCCTCCGGCCCCATCAGGCGGATGTCCTTGAGTTCGTTGTCCTGGTCGAATGCGGCGCGGATGGCTTTGATCGCCGTTATGTACTGCGATGAGAGCGGGTAGGTAGCGCTGTTGTAAAACTGCTCAAAATTGAGTTCGTTCTGGATGCTGATGGCATAAAAACGCACGTTGTGGAAACGCTGGTAGCCTTTGACGTAGGCTGCGCAACTGCGGGCGTACTGGGTGAGCGAGCTCGTCGGCCCGGTTCCATCATTGAATACTGCCAACGGAGTGCCCGACACGTCCAGGCGACCTCCGGCAAAATTGCCGCCCCAGATGAAGGGCCAGGCGGTGCCGGCGACCGGGCCGGGCCACCAGTTTTGGTCCCACGCATCGCCTGAACTGACCTTGACCCAGGGCACCGGCGACCAAAACGAGCCGACAAGTTTGAAGTCTCCCTGCGCCTGCTGCTGTGCCAGGCCTTCGCTCACGGCGCCGTCGGCGGAGTAGGTGAAATAGGCAATGTTTTGCTCCGTGTTGGGCCCCATCACCGCGATGGGGGCGTTCAGTCCGCCAAACAAACGCCCGTAGTCTTGCGGCCCGGTGTAGGTGCGCACCCGGTTGTTTTCGGGGCCGTTTGGGTTGGCCGGATCTTCCAGATTAAACACGCTCGTGACACCCATACCCATGAACCAGGGCGAATGGTAACGCAGGTTGGAGTACGGCGCAGCCAGTTGGGGGGTGAGATCAACTCGGTAGATGCTGCAACCCAAGTCGTTGAAGTACAGTTGTTTCCACCAAGCCTGGTTACGGTCTCCATCGCCCTGATGCGCGCCAAAGCCGTCTATGATCTGTTGTTTGTCCTGGAGCAGCACGGAGATGTTCCCGTTTTGGGCCAATAGCCCGGCGCAGCCGAGGCTGAGCAAAAGGAGGGCAGCAAGGTGTTTCATGGTACAAGGTTTTGAATTGGATGATAAGTTAGGCCTTTCAAGGGAAATCGTTGCTTAGGAACGGTGCCCTACGCCGAGAGCATACCCGCCTGCCGCCGGCACCACCGTTTTCCACGATGACAGTTGTGGCGCAGCCGCGCCTTCCTGCCGCATGGCGTGGCTGCGGTACTGGTACCAGATGACCGCTTCGTTTCCGGCAGGTTGCTCGTACAGGTAGCGCACGAGGATGCCCAGGGTAGTGGCGTTGGGGTTCACGCATTCATGGGCCTGCCACAGCGCCGCGCAAATGTAGTTGCTGAGGGTTTTGTAGCTTATCACCTGCCCGGTCATTTCTTCGATAAAAATACTAAGGGCTTGGGCCTTGCCATACGGGGTGGGGCTGAGCGGTTCACCAAAGGCTTTTTGGTGAACTTCGCGAATTAGATTTTGGAAAATGTTAAACTCGGAGGGTTGCATGATTGGCTTTGGTTTGTGTGATCGTTTTCGTCTAGAGCGTATTTAAATTCCAGTGCTGAGGCGAAAGCGAGTGAATTTAGTTTCAGGAAAGGCGAAATTTGCAGGCATAGTGGTTTTCTATGGCGAAAAATTTAACGAGCAGGAAGCAAAATTTGCCGCTTGTAGCCCGACGATTGAAATTTGAACTCGCTCTTAGTATCTACTCAGCCAAACCCTAAGGCTTGGGCTGAGTAGGTACTATTTTTATTGACCCCCTCCTAATTTGTACAATACTGGGTTATAGCGGGGACTTGTTGACACGGCGTTTCCGGTCACAGACCCGCACGAGTATCGTTGTTGTTAAGATGAATATTGGCGGCCAGCGGGGTGATTACTGGCAGCCCTCGTACAAGTATTCCGTGGTCAGTGTACTGGCCACCCCGGTGTCCACGAATTTTACGATACTCCTCCGGACGTTTCCATACTGATCCATTTCATACTGGACATTGGCAGTAGTCCAATACCCCCCGAAGGAATAGGCGCTAGCACTTTGTATCATAAGATTTTTGGATCCCTTGCCAAAAATAGGCAGCAGCGTATATGAAGCAGGCGTAACCAGCTGCGGATCATACTCATAAGTAGTAGTGATCACATCGCCGAATGGAGTCGTTTTTATGGTTTTGGATAAGTTCCCATTCACCCATTCATGGGTTTCAGTATGTGGGAAAGACCCTGTTTGACTTAGGCTTGTCAAATACCCGTTTGCGTCGTACTGAAACGTTCGATTGAACACTAAATTTTGGGCCTGATCCACATTGGTTTCACTAATAGCCCGCCCGGCTCCGTCCAACGTATAGGTGGATTTGTTTTGCAAAACGCCGGTATAAAAATTTCGTTGAACGAGCTGATGATCGGACCATTCGTATGTGTAAGCATCACCATCCTTTATAAGCCGACCATCCGCATTGAATGTTAGGGTTGCCTGGTACTGGTAATTGTCGGTGTCACTGACATAATCCACGGACACAGAGGTCTGATGGCAAAACGAAGTGGAGGCGGTTTGGTCGTCTTTTTTGCAACCAACCAGCAGCACTGCAAGGGCAATTGTGCAGATTAAACAGCCTTTCAAGACATTGGAAAAAGGTTTGTAGTTCATTTTGGAAAAAGTTTTAGGTAAAATGTTGTGCCTACTCGTCTCGCTTTTCGGCTTCCGCGCCCAAGTACCCTCGGGGTGGTTTTGAGGAAAAAAGAACAGGGGCTGAAGAGCGCATAGCCCCTGCCAGTTGCCTTATTTGATTTTATTCAAATGCTTGGATGGTTGAATTTCAATACAAAAATACCGGGGTAGTGTATCGCCTGCAATCCCATGAAAGGGGGACAAAGGAGCGGCTTGGCAAGCTCTAATACCACAACATTTTAGTTTTCGATTCCACCCTGTTGCCATTGTAGGCGACCACAAAAAAATCCTTGAACGAATTCAGTTCCCAGCTTGGGCTTGCAAAAAGCGGGTTAGCATCCAGGATTTGGATCATTTGGGGGATAGAATTGCTGTGACCAACTACCAGGATTCTGCCGCCTCTGTTGTTTTGCAATACGTTTGCCAGCCAGGCCTCAGAACCTTCTCTCGTTGCCGGGGACGGGTACGTGGACAAAGATGCTGCCGTGTTGCGGTAATGTATCCGCACCGAATCGGCTGTAGTTTTGGTGCGTATGTAATCCGTGTTCTCATATATTGTCGAAAACACAAGGTCAAGATTGGCATGCTTCAGAATCTCTCCCAGCCGTCCCGCACGGGCCATGCCTTCGTGCGAAAGCGGGACACCTGGAGGGTCATTCGGTTGCGGATCGGGCACTACCGCTTTATCGGCATGGCGAACAAAGAAAAAATGGGTCCAGCCTTCTTCATTCCAATGCGGAATCGGGGTTGTTTCGCCATCGGCGTGGTGGACTGTACCATTTTCCACACGGACGACTCGTTCCGAACAGCTGCACAAGAAGCAAACAGCCAGCATGGATAAAAGGAAAAATGCGTTTTTCATCGTAAAAAGTGGTTTGGAAAAATGAAAGGGGGGGCTGCTCGTGAGGCGCATCAAAGGAAAATATACCGTGCCGGGTCGCCGTCCGAATCGCTGAAAGTGGGGTTGTTTCGGCCCACCCCGTCGCCGTCGGCATCCAGTAATGAGGTTTCGTCAATTCCATTGTTTTGGGCAAAGGCCAATGCATTCGCTCGGGCGAAGTTGTACGCTTCCAGCATCGAAACCCGACCGTTGTTGTCCGTGTCCGGGTTTGTGCTGAGCGCTTGGCCGTTAACATGTGCCCGGTTAATGGCGGCGGTGAAGAAATAGGAGAAATTATCGAACCCCACACCATCAATACTAAAACCGCCGTAGGAAAATTCATCTTCCAGACAAGCCGACATGATCACAGCATTTGGGCTGCTCAAGTCCTGAATGAAGCCGCCGCTGAAACATGGCTCCAAAACAGCCACAAGTCTCCGGTGAGGGATACTATTGAATTCCTCGGCAAACGCGTCGTCCGAAAGTGTGATCGGGTCGGTATCAAAGAAAAAAACGACTTCGTCGGTATTCTCAGGTTCTCCTTCGTCCAGGTTGTCGTCGGGCACACCGGTTTGGCGGGCGACATTGAATCGTGGGTTTGGAAAACCCTGATGCCCAAACCATCTGTGCAGGCCTCCTCCGTGGTTGGTTACAAACAGGAACAAGTCGTCTTTGTCGGTCGTGCGGGCGCGCAGGAAGTCAATGGCTGCGTTCAGTCCATTCGGGGTGGCTGCGAAGTCTACGGGCATATTCGCGTCCTGTCCGACACCGTCCTTGTACACCACCACGATGTTCTCGTCGGAGTAGCCGTATTTCTCCCGGAGTACTGCGTACATAAACCGGAGGTCGTTCCAATAGCGGCGGTGTGCAATATCGCTGCGGACACCTCCTGAATACAGCAAGGCATATTTTCCCGGAAGGGGCGTGAAAGTGAAAGAACAAATCGCGGGAAATCGGTCACAAATGGTGCCCAGAAATGGAAGCTGTACGTCGACTTTTCGCGCCTGAATGATAAAAGGAAGAAGATCGGGGCAACGGAGGAAAATTTGAAAGCCTTTATCCGGCCCTACCAGCAATTCCAGCGTGCCTTTGAACCGTACCAGCGCGCCGAGGTATTCAGTTTTGCTGCCGATCACCTTCAGGACATTGTCGGTCAGCCGTACATAAGCGGTTTGCGGCAGCGCTGTATTGATGTTGAGCAAGCTCAGATCAACGATGAGGATGGGCGCGCCGTCGTTCCAGTAATAGCCTTCCAGTTCAACTTCTTTTGTAAGATCAGCGCCGGGAGTAAGGGCGTATTCCACAGCCTCCCGGATGGAATTGTTGGGTTGCAGGTCTTCGTCTTTTTTGCAGCCCCAGAGAATAAGCGCTGCCAAAAGGCAGCAGGATGTCAGTGCAAGAATGGTGTTTTTCATTTTTATTGGTATTGAAAGTGAATGCCTACTCGTCTCGCTTTTCGGCTTCCGCGCCCGAGTGCCTTCGGGGTGGTTTTGAGGTAAATAAGTGACAAGGGCGGAAGGCGTACAGCCCTCGGCCAGTCATTTTATTTGATTTTATTCAAATATTTGGATGGTTGAATTTCAGGACAAAAGTAGCGGGGTGGCAGGTGGGGCGCAATCCCATGAAAGGGGGACAGGCCCTCCTTGGTCAGGGAATGAACACCTCGAACACCCACTTGGTGTCCTCCTGCCCGGCATCGCTCCATTGTATCACATGTGCGCCGGGCGTAGTTTCTCCTGCCCCGATAGCGGCAAACAGGTTGCTGTTCTTGTTCTGGATTTTGTAGCAGCCATTGCCGATATCCACCATGCGCCACAGGATATCGGCTTGACCGTGGTCTTGGTACTGTACAATTCTACCGCCATCGTTGGCGACTCCTGCGCCTACAGCCAAGCACAGGCCGCTTTTGTGGTTCTTGATCTTGTAGTAGCCGCAACCGACGTAGATCGGCTCCCATATTTTGTCCTCGCCGCCATCCAGGTGCCATAGAGTGGCTTCCTCCCCGCTGTTGAGGGTGCCACCGCGGACAGCGAGATAAAGCCCGCGGTTCTTGTTTTTGATGCGGTACCGCTGGGAGGATATACCATCGTAAAATTGGGGCCAAGAGCGTGCGACGCTTCTGCTTTCCGACCAGCCGCGAGGCAGATCGCAGAGGCCGTCTTCCACGCTCGAGGTGAAGCGGTAATGGTTGGCATCGGTGAGCGAAACGGACAGGTTCATCACCGTGCGGCAATTGTTGCCCCGATTGATGCGCACGATAGCGCCGTTGATGGTTCTCCCGCTGCGGGTTCCCTGAAAAAGGTGCTTGAAACCGCCGTTGTTGAGGATGAGCCAGACGTTGTTGCCATCCTGAAACCAATCTGATTCGTCGCCCCAAGAGCCGGTCACGTCAGCACTCGGGTTGTAGGCGTTGCCGCCAAATGGGTTCATAGGCCGGGGGCAGGGGTCTGTCCGCGTGAGGGTGCCTTCGTTGCCGGTCTGGCCTGCCCGCAGGTCGCAACTACCGTCGTTGGCCGTCCAAGTTTCCGTGAGGGTGTTGCCGCTCAACGTGTAGGTATTGGTCAGTGTGGTGCGGCAGTTGTTGTTCAAATCAATACGAATCACGGTGCCGGTGATCCGATTTGCCGATACAAATTGCCCAACCATGAATTGCTTGAAGTTGGCGCCGAGGTGCATCCAATACACTTTTTGTCCATCTTGGAAGAACTCGATCTTTTGTCCGCCAGGGTGGAGCCAAGTGCCGGTCAAATCCGCACTGGGCTGTACGGGCGGCGGCTGCACGGGTGCATGGGCAGGCTGTTGGGTGGAAGGGGAATTGCTGCGGTTTGGATTCCCAGATGTTTTGCCAGTGCCAGAAGCCGGCTTTGTGCCTTTCGCTGGGGGCGGATCGATCACTCTGGGCGTTTGCTGGTTTTTGGGGTCCGATTCGATCAGGGGCGCTGAGACGGCGGGGGTTTGTGCGGAAACGAAGCCACTGAAAGCGATGAAAAGCAGGAGAACAAGCGATTGTTTTTTCATAGTAAAGAAAAGTTTGCCTGCACAGGGGCGCAGAGCGTTGAGTGAAAGGAAAGATTGGTGGACAATCAGGGCAACCACTTCCAGATGATCCCATCTGTATTAGTACCCCAAGCGGAGCCATTGGGCGCGCCGGAAATATTGTTTAGGCCCCCTTCGACATCCGCCCAATAGGAGCCCGTCCAGCGCCCGATGTTAAAGCCACCGGGGACTGCCGTCCAACCAATAACCCATACCGTACCGTCTGCGCCAATTCCCACATCGTGCGCTTGTCCGCCGATACTGAAATCCCATTCCTGGCCTTTCCACCGAAAGATAAGCCCGGTATCATTGGTTATCCACGCGTTGCCATTTGGGTCAACATCAATGCGAACGGCACCACCTGGAATGTCTTCCCAAAATGAGCCATTCCAACGGGCAATGTTGTAGCCGCCTGAAACTGCTGTCCAGCCGATGACCCACACCTTGCCATTTGCGCCGATGCCGATATCATGGGCCTGGCCGCCGATACCCTGCCAGGTCTGGCCGTCCCAGCGGAATATGAGGCCGGCATCGTTCACTATCCAAGCATTGCCGTTCGGGTCAACATCAATGCGAACAGCACCACCAGGAATGTCTTCCCAAAACGAGCCATTCCAACGGGCAATGTTGTAGCCGCCAGGTACCGATACCCAACCGATGACCCACGCAGTACCGTTTGCGCCGACACCAACATCATGGGCTTGCCCAGCCACACTATGCCATTGGGCAGTGGGTTGGGGGGCTGTTTTTATGGTGCCTGTCTCGGTTTGTTGCTTTTTTTGGGGCGGTGTCGTACTGGTCCGGTTTGAAGTCCGGGCAGGCTGGCCGGTGGCTGGCTTCGTCGCGGTGTTCCTCGATGCCGGTTCGGATGCCGGAGCAGGCGTTATCTGGTTTTTGGGGTCTGATTCGATCAGGGGCGCTGAGACGGCAGGGGTTTGTGCGCCAACGAAGCTGCCAAAAGCGACGAAAAGCAGGAGAAGGAGCGATTGTTTTTTCATGGTAAAAAAAGTTTGGCCTGCACAGGGGCGCAGTGCGTTGAGTGAAAGGAAAGATTGGTGGACGGCCTTTGGGGTTTGACAAAAAGCATACTCTTCCTGCCCCGTCCGTGCGACAGGTCGAACGGTCATTTGGGTCGGTAAGCAGCTATCAATTCCTTGAAGCGCGGCTCGGTGCGGTGCTCAATAATGCCCGGCAACTCGTCCAGCTGCCAGAGGTTGCACTTGCCCTCGGTGTTTCTTTTCAGAGCTTTTTCTATGTTGGTGTAAAACTCTTCTGTCCGGCCTCTTTTGGTCATAATCTGCGCGATGGTCACATAACCCATGCAAAAATTCGGGTTCAGTCGGATGGACCGCTCAGCATCCTTCTCGGCATCGGGGTAGCGGCCTATTTTGAAATACAAATCTGCCCGTTGGTTGTAGAGCGCGTAGTCCACCTCTTGTAGCGACACCGCCTTGTTCAATAAAGCCAGGGCTTGTTGCTCCTGATTGCTGACGACCAGATTGTCTGCCTGCTCTCGCAACGCAGCTACTTCAGCCAGCGTGTCTTTCAGGGTTTTATGCACGGCCGGCGGCTGTGCTGCCTCTGCCGGCGTTGCCCTGAACAGGTCCTTGCCCAACCATACGCCCGCCACCAGAACCGACAAGGCCACCAACCAAACCCACCAGCCGATTTTCTTTCCGCCGGGCACCTCCACCTCTTCCTCTGCAAACCGATTTTGTATATCGGCGGCCCGCTTCATGGCCTGATCCAGATCGAATGACTTCCCGGCCACTTCCTGTGCCTGGTGCATCAGCCCCGCTTTCACCCTGTTCATCACCCGCACCGCCTCGCTGCGGTCTATCAGGCCGGCAGTGAAATCTTGCTCCGCTTGCAGCCATTGGGAGCGCAACAACAGGCACTCGTTGTAGGATGCCTGGTTTTTGTCTTGCCAGAAATCGGCCAGCACAGCCATAGCCAACTTGATCTTGTTCTGGGTGATCAGGGATTTGAGTGTGTTTGTGAAGATCTTCATGCGTTTTCTTTTTGAAACGCAAAGATGCTACGGGAATGATGAATGGCTGAACGTACCAGATTCCTCATTCCTCATTTTTTCAAAAACGCCTTCGCGATCGCCTCGCTCACCGAGTGTACCTGTAGTTTTTCGTAAATCCGCTTGACGTAGGTGCGCACCGTCTCTAAACTGATGTTCATCTCGGCGGCCACCATTTTGTAGCTGAACCCGCGCGACAGTGTTTTCAGCACCTCCATCTCGCGGACGGTGAGTTTGTCGAGGTCGGCGTCGCGTTCGGCGGGCTTGCCGGGGAAGAGTTGCAGCACCTTGCGGGCGATGACGGGCGACATGGGCGCGCCGCCCTCGGTCACTTCGCGCAAGGCTTCGAGTATCCGCTCCGGGGTGGTTTTTTTGAGTAAATAGCCGCTTGCGCCCGCGCACACCGCCTGAAACACCCGGTCGTCGTCGTCGAACACCGTGAGCATCAGTGCCTCCACGTTCGGGTGCGCTTTTTTCAGTAGCGCCACCCCCTCGATGCCGCTCATGCCGGGCATGTCAATGTCCATCAACACCACATCGGGACGCAACGCTGCCACTTGTGCCACCACACCTATACAGTTGTCGAACGCACCGGAAAGTTCGAACCCCTCCGTGCCGCCGATGAGGGCAGCGAGCGCACCGCGCAGGTCGGTGTTGTCTTCGTAGAGCAAGGTGCGTATGGGCATGAGATTTTTTGATTTGAATGTCGGACAAAGGTAACTGTTCGCGAAAACGCCGGGCAATCCCATGAAAAGGGGACAGGTTCAAGTCTACACCGGTAGCACCAATTTAACCTCCGTCCCCGTCCCCAGCACAGAAGTTACTTCCAAACTCCCGCCCAGCGCCGCAGCCCGGCTGCGCATATTCCGCAGGCCATTGCCACCCAGGTTCTTCGTTTCAGCATTAGGCATTTCAAACCCAACCCCATCGTCTTTCACCCTCAAAACCAGCGCATCGCCTCTCTTCCGCAGCGCCACTTCCACCCGCTTGGCACGGGCATACTTGGCGCAGTTGTGGATCGCTTCTTTAAAAATCAGGTAAAAATCCTTGCGCTTCTCCATCGGCAGCGTCAGCGCCTCCACCCCTTCGCCAACTTCAAAGCGCAGTTCTGCGCCCACGTTTTCCAGCATCTCGGAGGCGTACGCACCCATGCGGGCGAGGGCTTTTTCCATCGAATCGTTTTCGGGGTTTACCGACCACACGATGTCGCTGATGCTGTTGAGCGCGGAGCGGGCCTTGTCGCCGATGTTGCCGAAGCGGGCATTGTCGAGGTCTTTTTGCACGTCGTTCAAAGCGGCAGCCGAAAGGATGCTGATACTGCTGAGGGTGCTGCCGACTTCGTCGTGGAGGTCGCGGGCGATGCGATGGCGGGTTTCTGCCTCACGCAGTTGGGCGCGGACGCGCTGGCGGCTGCGCCAAAGAAAAAAATAGAGCAAGCCAATGACCAGCAGACTGGAAAGCCCGAATATCCAATAGTTGCGCTGTGCACGTTGCTGTTGCAACCTGGCGGCAGCCAAGTTTTCCATTTGCACTTTTTCCTCGCGCTGCGCAGCGCGTTCTTTGTCAAATTCATACTCCTTCTCCTGCCCCGCCAGTTCCCGAATGTCTGCTTTGCTAAAAATGCTGTCGTTCAAGCGCTGGCTGTTTCGGAGGGCATCTACGGCCTTGTCCGCTTTGTTCAGTGCGCGGTAAGCCTCAGACAGTTGTTCCCAAGCCTGCGATATTTCCAATGGCTTGCCCATTTTTTGCGCCAGCGCCAGTGCTTGCTGTGCGGTGGTGAGCGCGGCACGGTGGTCTTGGTCCAAGCGATTCAGCACATGGCTGCGCACCACCAGAGAGGCGGGCAAAGAGGATTGGTACTGTATTTTTTTAGCCGTTGCGATAGCCGCGTCAATGGCCCGAAGCGCTTCGGGTAGCCGATCAAGATTGAGCAGTGCAGAAGCCGACTGATAAAGGCAGTCCACCTCTCGCTCCCGAAAACCGTTCTTGCGAGCGATTTGGAGGCCCTCTTGCGCAACGGAAAGCCCTTTTTCGAACTGCACGTCGCCGATGTAAGCCCCCGCCATGACTTGCAGCAAGGAGGCGCGCGCCAAGTCGTTGGCAGCCAGGGGCATGGCTTTGGCATAATAGTCCAGTTCTTCTGGGTACAGTTTCTGGAACCCTTTGACCCGCCCCAGCCCGTGATAGATGACGTAGCGCAAAGCGTTGGTTTGAGGTACATTCTCGACGACCTGCATAGCTTCCAAGAATCGCTGTTGGGCTTCGGGGTATTGGGCCCGCCCGACCAGGCATTGGGCTATATTGACCTGCGCGCCGCAAGCAGTCACCCGATCCCCCAATGCCTGAAATATGGAGGCGGCTTTTTCAAAACTGACGATGGCAGAGTCCGTCCGGCCTGTTGCTTCCTGAAGCGAACCTAAACTGAGGTGCCCTCCTGCCACGCCCGAATTGTTGCCGATGTCGGCATTGATTTGGATAGCCGACCGGAATAACGGCTCGGCATGTGCGTAGCGGCCAAGCGCAGCGTAATTGTTGCCTAAGGTTATCTTTACCGTTGCGATGCCCGGGCGGTCGCCAACAGCCTCTTTCAACTCCAGAGACTTTTGACAGTACATGTTCGACTTTTCGTAGTCGTTGCGTTTGGCATAGAGCACGGCCAAGTTTTGTGCGGTCGAAGATAGTCCGGCCTGATCCCCGATCTGCTCCCTGACCTGGAAAGCCTGCTCATAAAGCACCACTGCCTGATCTAATTTTTCGGTTCGCTGAGCCAGCTTGCCCAAGTTGTGCAAAGCGCGGGCTTCCATCTCTCGGTCAGCGGTTTTTTGGGCTTGTTCGAGCGCGTCTCGGTAGGCTTTTTCGACCTGTACGAAGTTGATTTGCCGCAAAGCCGCGTCGCCCAACAGGTTGAGCGCTTTCATTGCCTCTCGATCGCTGCCGCTTTCGGTCGCCAACCGGTGTGCCTCCTCGGCGTACTGCACGGCTTTGGCGGGGTCTTTTTACTCAGTTCGTTGCACAAAGCGGCCTTTTCCGCAGGAGCCTCTGTGGCGGCTAGTTTTTGTTCCAAATCCGGGATTTGGTTGGGGGTGGCGGTTTGAGCATAGAGCAGGGCAGGGTACGATGCGCAGATCAGTAAGGCGATGGGCAGGAAGCGGTGCATCATAGGTTCAAAATTTAAGGAACAAGGTTCGCAAAGAAAAGGGAGGTACGTGGTATTAGTTTTTAGGCTAAACGGGTAGCACCAATCGCACCTCCGTTCCCGCTCCCGGCGCGGAACTCACTTCCAAACTCCCGCCCAGCGCCGCCGCCCGGCTGCGCATGTTCCGCAAGCCATTCCCACCCAGAGTCAGTTTTGAGTTTTGGGTTTTGAGTTTTGAGTTGGGGGATTCGGGTTGTATGTCGAAACCAATGCCGTTGTCCAGTACGCGCAGAACTAATGTCTCGCCGTCTTTCTGCACCGCTACCTCCACCTTTTTGGCGCGGGCGTATTTGGCGCAGTTGTGAATCGCTTCTTTAAAAATCAGGTAAAAATCCTTGCGCTTTTCCATCGGCAGCGTCAGGGCTTCCACCCCCTCGCCGACCTCGAAGCGCAATTCTGCCCCCACGTTTTCGAGCATTTCGGAGGCGTACACACTCATGCGAGCGAGCATTTTTTCCATCGAGTCGTTTTCGGGATTCACCGACCATACGATGTCGCTGATGCTGTCGAGCGCGGCGCGGGCTTTGTCGCCGATGTTGCCGAAACGGGCCGCGTCTAAGTCTTTTTCAACGCCGCGCAGGGCGGAAGCGGAGAGAATGCTGATGCTGCTGAGGGTGCTGCCCACTTCGTCGTGCAGGTCGCGGGCGATGCGCAGGCGGAGTTGTTCCTGGCGCAGGCGCTGGATTTCGCGGTAGCGGGCAAGGGCATACAATCCGCCCCCCAGTGCTACCGAGCACAGGGCCCAGAACCAGAGCGCACGGTAAAAAATAGGCACCACCCGCAGGGGAAGTATGACAGACCGCCCGCTGTCCGTTCCGTCTGGTGCGATGGCTTTGAGTTCGAAATGGTAACGCCCGCCCGGCAGCCGGTTGAACGTGAACGTGCGCTGTGTACCCGCTTCCTGCCAGGGGTCGTCGGCCTGCAAGCGGTAAAGCAGGCGCGTCTGCTCCGGTGCCGTGAACCCAAAGGCACCGATTTCGACGCTGAACACCTCCTCTTCGGGGCCGAGCCTGATTTCTGGAAACACCTGTTGCCCGCCCTGCTTGGTGGGCGGCGGGAGCGGTACGGCTCGGTCGTATATATTGAAGCCAACGATCAGCGGTACCGCGGCCGGAGGGTACAGTTGGATGTCGGCGGGGTTAAAATGCAGGTCGTCGCCAAGCCAGATTTCGCCGTTGCTGCTGGCGAAAAGTGGGGTATAGGCTGTTATCGGCACCAGCATCCCCTCTTTTTCCCCGAACTTTCGGTGCGTTTTCCGCTGCGGGTCATAGCAAACCAGCCCTTTCGGAGTAGCCAGCCACAGCCTGCCTTGTCGGTCGGGCACTATGCTGTACACCAATTCCGACATTCCCCGGACGCGCTCGAAAGCACTGTCTGGCGACGCACCGGGCAGGTATCGGCAGAGCCCGGACTCCGTGCCGAACCACATATTGCCTGCTTTGTCCTGGGCGATGCTGTAGCCGACTTGCCCTCCGAAACTGCGACTGTTTTTTGCTTTGGTACTAAAAAGCGCGCGCATCTGCCGCTTTCGGTCCCACAGTTCCAGCCCGGTGCCGACTTCCCCCCAAAAAATTTGCCCCGCCGTGTCGCAAAAAATACTGAAAGCAAAATCATTGAATTCCCTCGTTACGTCTTTTTCCATCGTCGGCAGGCTCGGCGGTCGCCAAAATTGCCCGGTGGACGGTGCGTAGCGAATGAGCCCGCTGCCAAAAGTAGCCATCCAAAGGTTGCCATCCGGGTCTGCTGCCATCTGGCGCGGCCAGAGCTCGGGGGTACGGCAGGCGGTGTGGTTGGTGATGGGCAAGTCGGGTATGGTGAGGCGCAGGCTGACCGGGTCTATCCAGCCGATGCCCCGGTTGAGCAAGGCCCAGATGCGCCCGTCGGGGGCGACAAACAACTGATGTACAGAAGCCACATCATTGGGGCGGAACGGGAGCCGCTGCTTTGCCTGCCTGATTTTGTTGGTCTGGATGTGCTGGGCGTACACCCGAAAAAAACCGTCGTCGCCCCAGGCAGCGAACAGCCGCTCTCCGGTGGGCGCGTATTCTGCAATGGCCTGGGCTTGAAATGTAAGCGGGTGAGCGTGTGAGCGGGTGAGCGGGAGCGGCGAGTTTTTGGGAAACTGTTGCCGGTACGGGTCGAGGCGGCTCAGGCCCTTGTCGTGGCCAAACCAGGTGGTGCCGCTTTTATCCAAAAAAATGGAGAGGTGTATACCCGGCTGAGCCTTCCAGGGGTGCGTCCGGTCCGTGTCAAATCCCGTCCAAGTGCCCCGTTGGATGGAAAATTTTTTCAGCCCTTTGTTCGTACCGAGCCACAGAACGGAGTCGCCTTTGGGATGAATCGTGTAGATGAAGTTGTGTGCCGGGTCGTTTTCCCCTTCTGGGTTGAGGTCGTACAAGTGCCACTCGTGGGTTTTTAAGGAAAATTGCAGCAGCCCCGGCCCGTAACACCCTAACCAGAGGCATTGTTTTTTTTCGTCGAGCCTAAAAGCCAACGGAGTGATTTCTTCAGGACGGCCTATTTTTTTCAAAAAATCGTTCACCTGAAAATGCTCCACGGTGTGGCGCGATGGGTCAACATGCGCCACGGTGACCACTCCAACCCGGTCTTTGGTGGCTCCGATCATGGCGGCCCACAAAGTGCCGTCAGCGCTTTCTGCCCATTTGGAGCAGTTTAGGGGAAAGTAGTCCGGTGCCGGGCGGCCCGTATAGCCGTCCCGATTGGTTTCCACTTTCCACGTCACCATGCTGTCGCGCTGCGGGTCATAAAAAGTCGGCGGAGCATTGTTCAGTCCTGCCCAGATTCGATGGTCGTGATCTTCAAAGACTGAAATAAAAGGCTTGTCAGCGCTGCCCGGTACAAGGGAAAAACGCTCAGAAACCGGATCGAACCGCACCATGCCCGCTTTTGTGGCGAGCCAGATCAAGCCGCCAGCATCCACCAGAAAATCCCCGATGGAGTTGCTGGGCAGCGAGTTCGGATCATCAGGGTCGTATGTGTAGGAGCGGAACTGTACCCCGTCGAAGCGCAGCAAGCCCATGCGATGCACCCCCCACAAATATCCCTGGCGATCCTGCTGGATGTGCCCGATCATCTCCGGCACGCCCTGATCTTCACCAAAATGCTCAAAAAAAGCAAAGGGTGCTCGCTCTGCGTTTTGTAAGCGCTGGGCCGAGGCCGTGGTTGCGAGCACTTGCAGGGCAATGGAAAAGCACATGTTCTTCATCCGTTCATTCTACTTTGTCAGAAAGGAAAAAACGCGCTGACACGGTTCCAACATTTGAACAGCAAGGTTC
The DNA here is from genome assembly GCA_046153695.1 of Saprospiraceae bacterium. GTDB lineage: Bacteria > Bacteroidota > Bacteroidia > Chitinophagales > Saprospiraceae > M3007. The sequence continues at coordinate 9,950 of JBJXEZ010000166.1, read as the reverse complement.
GGAAATATTCCTGGCTTGGGCACGGCAACGTCAATTGAACTACTCGTTGAATGATCGCGGGTGTCAACGGCCTGAAGTTGTTTCGTTGCCGTTTGGTAGTCTCCGCTGTCACCAGTTTTACAAAAGGCGATTTAAGGTAGCTCCACGCCGAACGGGGCATGCATTTTGTGTTTGGCGAGGCCGCTCCACGTTCCTTAGGGCCTAATCCATTAATCATCGTACAAAAACCGCTCGCCATGCGAACAACCTTCCTGATTGCTTTGGCCGTCGCCCTTTCGTCGGCCCTTCCAGCACAACCATCCAGCACTTTTTTCAGTACCTTCGATGCCGAGCGCGGCAGCGTGGTGGCACCCGCCGCCAGCGGCGACCTTTGGCTCGGCGGCCAGAAAGACGAGCGCGTCCTGCTCGTCAAACTCAACGCCGAGGGTAAAATACTCGACAAGCACACAATCGGTTTCGAGGGCGCCGGTTTTGACCTGGAGCACCTCACCGACCTGTTCGAGGACAGCGATGGCTCGCTCGTGGGCTGCGGCAACTTCGAGGGCGACAACCTCGGACGCGGGTTTGTGTTCCGATACAATCCCGCCGCCCGGCAAATCGTGTGGGCGCATACCGTCCGCAGCGGAAGCCTCAACTACCTTAACGGTATCACCCAACTCGGCCCCGGCGGTGATTATGTGCTGTACGGCAACCCACACAACCCTGCTGGCGGTGATGCCGAACTGCTGCAGGTTAGCCGAACAACCGGGCAAATCGTGCCCGGAAAGGCCAAACGCTTCGGTATCGGCCCGGCCGACAATATCGCGCAGGCTGTGTACCACAACGGCTCCATGTACACCTGCGGGCGGTTCACAGGCACAGAATTCTACCCGCCAGCCCGGATGCGCAATGCGATCTGCAAAATAGACACCGCCACCCTCGAACCGATCTGGACCAGACTCGGACCGCTACCGACCAGTTCGTCCGGGCAATTTCATGGCCGCGACCTGATCATTGATAACGGGGCGATCATATCCACGTTCAGCGGTGACCACTCATCGCCGGACTTAGCAAAGTCAGAGGTTTATCTCCAAAAAAATGACCTCAACGGCAATATGGCCTGGGTGCGAATGTATAAAATACCCGGTTTTGCGCACGAGTTCGCAGAGGAGATCATCAACCTGCCTGACGGCTACCTGCTCTACGGGCACGATATCCTTGCGGACACGAGCCGATTGTTTTTGCTCAAAACCGACAAGCAGGGCAACGCTATCTCAGCGGTAATAATTGACTACGACCTGAACGACGAGTTCCCCGACCTCCCTGCTCGTTCCAAAATCCTGCGCCTCGGCGATGCACTGTTCTTCACGGCCTTGAGCCAAAACAATTTGGGGCAAACGCAGGGTATACTGGTAAAGGCTGATCTGAACGGTTTGCTGAGCGACTCCTGCGGCTTTGTCCAAAAAATGCCGGTCACTTCTTCTACTGTGGACTTCGCGGTATCTCAACTTTTTGTGCCCTCGGTGGCCGTCAGCACGGCCACCAGCACTTCGGCTACTATTTCCCAAACCACGCCCGATCTGACACTCAGCAAAAAATGCGGCGCCACCGGCACCTGCCCCGACCTGCCCGATCTGCGGATTACGCTCGACTCGGTCACCTGCTCCGATGGCAACCCGCTTCTCCATTACACGGTGTGCAATGTGGGTGGGCAGCCCTACGATGGGCCGTATTTCCTCCTGGTGTACGACCAAAACCCGCTCAATGGCCCGGCCAAGTTGGTGACCGCCACGATCGGTGAAGGTGACCAACCCATTCTGCCCGGCGATTGCTCCGGCTGGGGAATTTTCAGCTCCGATCTGATCGGCTCAATGCCCTTCGAATTAGACACGTTTACCCGGCTCTACGCCCTCATGGGATCCGCTTTTTCTGTGACTCCGCCCATCCCGATCAGCGGTTTCCCATACCCACCCAACCGCCCGGAGTGCAACTACCTGAACAACCTCGACAGCATCAGCATCACGCCCAACCTGTGTGGCGACTGCAAAACGCCAGTCACATTTGTGAAAAAACTCGGTACCCCGCAGCGCCGTGAACTGGCTTCCAGTATGTGTACTTCCGCCGACGGTAACGTGTATCTGGCGGGTAAACAAGGCGACAACCCCATGATCGCCAAAATCACTACAAGGGGCGAACAAATCTGGGTGCGTAATTTCCCGCCCACAAACCCCAACGAACCCATCGAATGGGTGCAAATCATCGAAGACTCCGACGGCATGATCGTGATGTGCGGAACAGAGGCTGCTTCTCCCTCCAACCGCCGCGCCGTCGTCATGCGCTACGACCCGGTGGCGGGCGCGGTGTTGTGGTACAAACGCTATCAGAGCGACAAGCCAACGGGGGTGGCCATCGTGGAAAAAAATCCCGGCGGTGATTTCGTGCTGCAAGTCAACTACCAGACCGTCGGCAGCGGCGGAGTGAGCGCACAAGCGCAGTATTTTGCCCTCAAGCGGACCGACGGCAATACCACCGGCAGCAGCATTGGCTACCAAAGCCAGAGCCACAACATCGTCATTGCCAACACCGTGCTGAACAACGGAAGTCTGTTCTCGGTGGGCAGTTGGAGCACCAAAACTGCCGATGCGGTACAGCCTTTTTTTGCCAAAATATCCCCAAACACGTTTCTTCCTGAGTGGGCCAACCTGCAAATGCCCGACACCGCTTCCGGCGCTGCCCGATGGATGCCGCCGACCGATGTGGCATTCGACGGCGACCTTGCCATTATCACAGGCAGTGGCCACTTCAACCCGCTCTCGCCTACGGACGGCGTGTTTGTTTACCTCCAAAAACACAATCCTGACGGCTCGCTGGTGTGGATGAAACGCTACGACATGGCCATGATTCCGGAAGAGGTAATGGTGGCCGAAAATGCCTACATCGTTTTTGGCCGCATGGTGGGCAGTAACCGCTTCGGTATGCTCAAGACGGATTTGAATGGCAACGTCCTGCGCGCGGCCGTGCTGGATGCCGCGCCGCCGTCGCCCAACAGCGTCGGTTTTGCCAGCCGACAAGGGCTGATGTTGCGCCTGCCCCTGCAACTGTTGATGCTCGACCACACCTGGGAAAACAACGAGAGCGACTTGGTGCTCCTGCGTACCGATATGAACTTCGGGTTGGACGACGACTGCGGCCTGCTGCAAGCCGTGCAGGTGGGCAGCAGCACGCTGACGACAACCACGGAACCAGCCCTGTTTTCTATCGGCTCCAACACGCCGGCTTCGGCGGCGCAGCCTGCAAACGCCGTTTTTCAGACCGACTCGCTGCCGCTGCGCAAGCTCTGCCCACGCTGCCCTTGCGAAGGTCTTCCCGATGTGTCGTTCCGTGTCACCGGTATTCAATGCGCCGCCGACAGCACGCATGTGTTAAAAACCAAAACATGCAACACCGGCGACGCTGCCACGACCACGCCCGTCGAGGTAGTTTTTTACGATAAAAACCCGCTGACAGAGGCCGCTACGGCGCTGTGGAGTATCACCGTGACCCAGCCCGTCGGCCCCGGCGGCTGCGCCGAAACCACCGAATCCTTACCCGCCGTGGCGTCACAGTATTCCAAAATCTACACCTTTTCGGGCGTGTCCGCCAGCACACCCACACCGCTCAACCTGAACCTGCTGGCCGCTGATCCGGTTTTTTTTGACTGCCACTGGGAAAACAACCTCGACAGTTTCGTGGTGCAAACACCCGTTTGCGACGGCTGTGAAAACCCCACCACATTTTTTAAAACCATGGGTCGCGTGGACCGGTCCGAACTGGGATACAGCCTGTGTACTGCCGCCGACGGCACCGTGTACATGGCCGGACGACAGGGCACAAACCCGATGATCACCAAAATGACCCCAAATGGCGAGATTCTCTGGGTGCGCAATTTTCCCGCAGGTGGCGGCCCGTTCAATGAAACCGTAGAACTGGTCGAGATTATCGAAGACACCGAGGGCAAACTCGTACTGTGTGGTACAGAGGGCAAATCGCCCAATTCCCGAATGGCCGTGGCCATGCGCTATGACCCGGTGGCCGATGAAGTGCTGTGGTTCATGCGCTACCCGGAGCAGAACCCGCAGGCACTGGGTATTTTTGAAAAAACACCGGGCGGCAATTTTGTGGCGTACGCGTTTTCGGACGAGTTATTCCCCGGCAGTCCGCCTTTCGGGAGCTACTACAAAGCCCGATCCGAGGTGTGGGAAATCAACCGCTACACCGGCGACGTGGTGCCGCCCCTGCTCACCTATTTCGCCGGAGCACCAAGCGTCTATTTTCAAGATATGGTACCCCACAACGGCAGCCTGTATGTGGCGGGTAGTTGGCGAAACCCGGATGTACCCAACTCAGGCAGGCCCATTCTGGCCAAACTGTCGGCCATAGATGCCGCGCCGGAGTGGATCGTCGGGGTGCTTCCTGATACGACGATACCGTTTCAGTTTATTGGGTTTCACAATATTCTTGCCGACGGCGACCACCTGCTGGCAATGGGCCACGGCGCGACCGGCGTGAACACGCCCGCGCAAAAAAACTACACTTTCCTGTCCAAATACACCCTCGACGGCACGTTGCTGTGGATGAAAAGTTATGAAGCCAACATCGCGGCGGAGGACATCCTGGCGCTGCCCGAGGGCTACGTCATTTTCGGGCGCACGCAAGGCAACAGCTGGGTGCTGATCAAAACGGACAAGGACGGCAACCTGCTCAAGGCCCAACAACTCACCATGCCGACGGCTGTGGGCACCACGTTCCGATACTTCCGCCAAAACCAACTCCTGCGCCTGCCCAACCACCTGCTCGTGGTGGACGATTTCAAGGACGGCGCGTTCGAGGACATCGTGTTGTTCAAGACCGACCTCGACCTCAACTTCGACGCAGCCTGCGGTTTGGCGCAGCCCATGCAAGTTAACACCACCGTGCTGTCGCCAAAGAAAAACGAGATTTTCACCACGTTTGAGAGCTACCTCATGGCTGCGGCTAATGCGGATGCGATACTCCAGGCCGATTCGCTCAGCGTTACCCGGCTCTGCCCGCAGTGCCCCTGCACCGACAAGCCCGACCTCACCTGCCAGGTGGAAACGATCACCTGCCTCGGCACGGACGGCTATGTCGCCAACCTGCGTATTTGCAACACCGGGTTTGTGGATGCACCCGCCGGTTTCAACCTGACTTTTTACGATAAAAATCCGCTCGCCGAGGCTGCCGTACCGCTTTTTTCTGCTTTTGTGCCCGTGCAACCGGGCTTCAGCGACTGCGCCGAGTATGCCCTTCCGCTGGGTTTCGACCCGAAGGGCTATGCCCAAATTTTTACCCTGGCCGGGGTGTGGAGCGATGTGCAGACGCCCGTAGCACTTGACGACTTTCCGTATCCGAACGGGTATGCGGAATGCGATTACGCGAACAACGTGGATAGTTTTGCCATAAATCCGAATCTGTGTCCACTGGACTCCTGCCAGCCCAAGACCTTTTTGAAGATGTATGGAGAAATCATCAAACAGGATAACATAGCCGCCCTGCGTGCGGCCCCCGACGGGAATATCTACGTCGCCGGCGGCAAGGCGGACGGGTATGCTATTGGCAAAATGACACCCGAGGGCAACATGATCTGGTTGCGCAATTTCACGGGCACAACTCAGAATCGGACGTTTGTCACCGAAATCATTGTGGACAGCGAGGGCATGATCGTCGGCTGCGGCCGTATGGGCAGCAACAGCAACGAAACGTTTGCTTTCCGCTACAACCCCGTGATCAACCAAACCCTTTGGGAACGGCGGTTGGGTAACAACAATCCGGCCGATGGCGGTATTCTGGAAAAAAAACCAGGGGGCAACTTCCTGATCTACCAGTCGCCCCAAACAAGCCCGCTGGGGTACAAATCTGGCGAACTCCTCGAACTGAGCCGCACGACCGGGCAGGTCGTACCAGCATTTGGCAAACGGTATGCGCAGCAGATCAACCAGGTTTTTGCGGGCATGGTGCTGCACGAAGACGCGCTGTATGCTACCGGCTATGCCGATAGCTTGCTTCCATTAAACCAGAGTGCCCGGCGCATGACCCTGACCAAGTTGGATGCCAACACAGGCAATGTGCTGTGGACGCGCCTTGGACTCACCCCCTGGTCGCAGACATCCCATTTCCGGGGCATTGATCTCATCGTGGACGACAACGGCCTGATCGTCCTTTCCCACGGCATAGAGACGAGCAATACCATTACCGGCCCCGGTAAGGAAATACCCGTTTACCTGCACAAAACAACGCTCGACGGTCAAGTGCTCTGGGCGCAAAAATACCTGCTCACCGAAGTGCCAAGGGAGGTGGTAGCGGTGCCCGACGGCTACGTCATCTTATGTGGCAACATCAAAAGGATTTTATTAAAGACCGACAAGGCGGGCAACCTGCTGTTTGCCAAAGCGCTCAACACACCGAACTATTTTTCCTCCGGATACGAAGACTGGCAAAAAAACCAGATCGAGCGCGTCGGTTCGTACCTGTACATCACCGACTTTACGGCTAAGGCCAATACCCCAGGTCAGTTCACCACGGTGCTGAAAACGGACCTGAACCTCGGCCTGGAGTTCGATTGCGGGCTGGAGTTTTTGGCCGTGTCGGATACAGCGATGGCGAACCCCGTGCTATTCGCAACCCAACAGACGGCCACGATCAGCCCGACATCCGCGCAAGCAGTAACGCTGAGCAATACGCCCGGCTCGATAGCCGTCCACCAGGCTTGCCCGTTTTGCCCCGACCCGCCCTGCACCGATAAGCCCGACATTTCCTTCCAAATCGAAACCGTCGGCTGCGACTCGGCGGCATTTGTCACCTACCGCCTCTGCAATACGGGCAAGCAGCCCTTCGCCGGCACGCTTCAGGTGGGTGTGTACGACGGCAACCCAATGATCGGCGCAGCCACCCTGCTCGATCTGTTTTTCCTTCCAACCCTCAACCTGCCCCCCGATTCCTGCCAAACCGGCACGCTGAAAAACCTTGCCTACTGGGGAAATTACAGCAAGGTGTACACCCTGGCGGGCATCGAGAGCGGGCAGCCCACGCCGGTTGATCCGGCTGGTTTTCCCTACAACGGCATCGCCGAGTGCGACTACGCCAACAACCTCGACAGTCTCAATTTTCAGTACCCGCCCGCTCCCCTGCTCAACCTTGGGCCGAATACCGACATCTGCCCTGGCGATTCGCTGCTGCTGGGCACGGGCTTGAGTGGTTTCGTATCGTACACCTGGCAGGACGGCTCGAACGGCTCCACGTTTTTGGCCAAAGGCGAGGGGTTTTTCACGCTCAGCACGGTGGACGGCTGCGGGCGCACCGCTTCCGACAACATTTCCATCGGCCTGAAAAAACAACCCAAGGCCATGCGCGAGTACGTGCTGCTGCCTGGCGATTCGGTCGTTATTGGCGGCGTGGTGTACAACACCTCGGCCCAGGTCATTTCCTACGCAGCCGCCACCACGGGCGGCTGCGACACGTTGGTTACCAACAATATCCGGCTCGATTCGCTGCACTGCGACCGGCCAGGAGCGTTTTTTAAAACCTACAAGGGCATGGGCGGGCGCGTGCTGGTGCCTGCTGCCGACGGCGGCTACTACGTCGGGGGTAACGCGCAGGAGCATGCCTTGGCCAAATTTGATGCCACGGGGAAAAACCTGTGGGTGCGGCAGTTCGGTTTTTTTGCCGACCACTTTATCCAGACGCTCATCGAGGATTCGGAGGGCATGCTCGTGGGCAGCGCCACCTCGGAGGGCGGTACGCCAAGCGTCCTCGCGTTCCGCTACGATCCCGTGGCCGATCAAATGCTTTGGATCAGGCGTTTTTCTTCGGTGCAAATGAATATCCGGGGCCATGAATTAGTGGAAAAAAATCCGGGCGGTGATTTTCTGCTCAGCTACCGGTTGCAGATCACGGTCACGGACTTCCGCACCGAGATGGTCTCGTTGAACAGGGCTACCGGGGCCGTAGTTAGCAATTGGCGCTATGATTCGAGGGTGGCGCTCACTTCGATCGAGGTTAACAAGGGTTTCCTTTACGCCTCAGGCGTGCTGGAGGACACCGCAGTCGCCAGCCTGGCTTGGCGCGGCGGATTAGTCAAGATTGACCTCGGTACCGGTGCGCCCGTCTGGTCGCGGCTGATCAAGGCCTCCGATGCCAACCTGTTCGACGGCAACTTGTTAGTAGATGCCACCGGCAACGCGGTGTCCACCATGGCCCAAGCCCAACGGACGTTTGCGCTGCAAAAGACCGCGCCGGACGGCAATTTAGTTTGGATGAAAAAAATCCAGTTTGCTGACCCTGACGAGCACCATTTCTTTCCATTGGGCATCGCTTTGGTTAAGGATGGCTACCTCATCGGCGTGCAGACTTATTCGGACAGCACGAATTTGCATTCCTACATTGTGGTCAAGACCGACCTGAACGGCACACTGCTTTGGTCCAAAAAGGTGCCGAAAGTCGGGAATTCGTTCACGCTCAGCCCGCACCAGTTTGCTGCCCGCGGCTACGAGGGCTGCTTAGTGACGAACACGCACGGAGCGGTTTTTCAGCAGACGGGCATGATTCTGGCCAAGTTTGACCGCCAGGGCCGTCTCGGCGAAGGCTGCCCGGTAGCCTTAGAATCCCCCGTCACCATTTCTGCGCAGCCGGGTATTATGCAGCCAGCGAAAATAATCTTCACCACAGTTCCGCGTGTGTTCGAGCCGGTGATGGCCACCGCTTCGGAGTCAGCCACTGTTTTGCAAAACACCGCCTGCTCCCGCTGCTTGCCGCCCTGCCAGCCCATCGCTGTGCAGGAGGTAATCGAGTTTTACCCCGGCGACACGATCACCATCGACGAGACGGTCTACACACAGTCCGACACTGCCGTGCAAATCCTGTGTACCGAAGATGGCTGCGATTCGGTCGTCACCTACGTCTTGCGCCTTGTACTCACAGACCTGGATCTCGCCTGTCCGGCAAACCTGATGGTCACCATCCCGTTCAGCCAGTCGTCGGCACCGGTCGCGTACCCCATGCCCGCCGCCGCCACCGACTGTCCTGTGCCCAGTGTTGGCCTGACACGCCTGCAAGGCCCGCCAACTGGCGGCATTTTTTCAGTGGGAACGACACCCGTGTGCTACGAGGCAGCCAACCAGTGCGGCATCCGCGATACGTGCTGTTTCACCGTCTCCGTGCAAAAAAACACCGACGAAACGGCCTGCGACGTGAAAATCCCGCCGGGCAGTTGCATTCGTTTTGAACTTCTGAACATCCGGCTCGATTCGCTGGGCCGCCCGCGCTACCGCTTCAGGCTGACTAACACCTGTGCAAGTCCGCTAAAATACGCCTGTTTCCAGTTGCCCAACAGCATGACCGCCAAAGCGCCACTCGAAGGCGCCACCTACACCGCTTCGAGCGGAAACACCTACTTAGTGCGCAACCCGAACGCGGCACCGTTCCACTCGATCCGTTTCAAACCCCTATCAGGAAATTTGATCAACGGCCAAAGCGACATTTTCGAGTATACTTTGCCCAAACAGGCACAGCCGGCGTTCATCCTCGTGTCGGTAAAACTGGCAGACGGCAGTACCCACGACGCGCACTTGAACACGTTTGCGTGTCCGGTACAGCCGTATGTGCCCTCGACCAACCTGCCCGTGATAGAGGTGGTGCAAAGCCGGGGCGGGCAAACCGCCGAATCTGCCTTGCTGCTGCGGCCCAACCCGACGACCGGGTTGTTGTTCGTTGACCTGCCGGGGTCTTTGGCTGCTGACCAACCCGTGCTGGTTTCGGTGCTGAACGCACAGGGGCAGTTGGTGCTGGAGGGCCGTTTTACGGCGGAGAACAGGCGGATTGTCCTGCATTTGCCCGACGGGCTGGCCAACGGGTTGTACTACCTGACAGCGCAGCCCGTGACCGGTGGCGTGCGGTCGGCGGCGCGGTTTGTGTTGGAG
>JBJXEZ010000261.1:0-6039 GCA_046153695.1 Saprospiraceae bacterium | reverse complement strand
CCACGCTTGCCGTGCCGCCGATGGTGGTGGTCCCTACATTGTTGAAAGTGCCGACCTTATTGTAAATCCCTTCGTTGGTCGAGCGGTCAATCGAGATTAGGCCACCCGTGCCGTTGTTGAAGGTGGCTTTGTTGAAGATGCCGGACTCCCCCACGCTTGCCGTGCCGCCGATGTTGATGGTCGTGAAATTGTTGAAAGTGCCGACCTCATTGAAAATCCCAGCTATGGTCGAACGGTTTATCGAGATTTGCCCACCCGTGATGTTGTTGAAGGTGGCTTTGTTGTGGATGCCGAAATCCCCCACGCTTTCCGCGCCGCCTATGGTGATGGTCCCTGAATTGGTGAAAATACCGTCTACTATATTGAAAATCCCAACGTCGGTCGAGCGGTTAATCGAGATTGTCCCGCCCGTGTTGTTGTTAAAGATGCCTCTGTTCAGGAGGCCGTAGTTCCCCAATCCTGGAATGCTGCCGATGGTGATGGTGCCGTTGTTTTGCACAGTACCTTCATTTTGGATTGAACTGCTGTTGATGGTCAGCGTGCCAGCCGCCGCGACGGTCAGGTGCGCTCCAACTTGCACAATGACCGATTGGGCGACGGCTGACCCACCAATGATCGGGTCGTTTGCCTTGTCGGCAATGAACACAGATTCGGTCGCAGTGGGCACGCCAAACGGTATCCAGTTGCCGGAAAAGAACCAGTCGCTGCCGAATGTGCCGCTCCAGTTTTTTTGAGAAAAAACCGGCGCGGCAGCGAGCAGAAAAAGAAACAGGGAAACCGCCCACCCGCATTTTTTTTGATTGTAATTATTCATGATTTCTAAAAATTTTGAAAAATGGTCGGTTGTTATCCGCTTGAAAAGTGATTGACGAAAATTTGATGGGACAAAAATGAGCCGGTCGAAAGGCTTTAAAAACAGTGGCCGAGCAACTGGTGAAGCCGACTGAGCAACTGGTTTTGGGTACGTTTGCACGAGGCAGTGGGCTGAGGTCATGCGCTTACGGAGCACCCCACCCGCTACCCGCGAATTTTCATCGCTTGCAAATGCAACCTGTGCCGCAAAAAATCCAGCAGCTCCGCCGGTCGCTCGGTCGAGACGTAGAGTTGGGTGCCGTTCACCAAGGTGATGAGCAGTACGGCGTGGCGGGACGTGGTGAGCCAGTAGGCATGCGTGAAATCGCGCCCTGGCAACCCGAACGGCGCACCCGTCGGGCATTCGCCCGACGGCAGCAGGCGCAGTTGGCGAATCTCGTCCCAGCAGACGTGCTGGAAACGCAACTGGAAGGGAAAATACCGCAGGGAGACCCCCGGCACCCCCACCCGCAACACCAGAACGACTTGCGACAGCAGGCTGAATGCCAGCCCTGAAACCAGTAAAATGCCCCAATGCGCGGCATCACCCAGCGGCAGCCACGACTGGCCGGTTTCGGCGGCGATGAGCAGGGTCAGTTGCACGACCGCGGCTCCGGCGCACAGCCATTTAAGCCATCGGATGTATCGGTTCTGGAAATATTGCTTTTCTGTGTACATGGGAGGGAGGTGTGGAAATGTGGTTCGTGGAGATAGGCGGCACAAAAGTGCCCGCCCTGTCGCCCGCCCCCAACACCCGGCGAGCAAATGGCAGGTGTCCGTGAGCATCTGGCACGCACGGACGGTTTCGAAATCCGGAAAGCCTGGTAATTACCAGATTTCGATTCGGCTGGCAGCGCAGGCCGTTGATTTTTGTACTTTTTTATCCTTTTTGATAATACCTTGAACGATAGAGCTGCCCCGGGCCATGACCTTTGTTGTGTCAAAAACGATTGTTCACCACATTTGTAAACACACACTCTGAGTCATGAAAAACGTATTAATTGCCGCTCTTTTTGCTGCCACTCCCCTGCTCGCATTTTCCCAGAACAACCGCGTTGCCGGCCCGAACAAACCACAGGCCGCCCATGTGGGCTACTTCCTCAAACTCGATGGTATTGACGGCGAGTCATCCGACGCAAAATGCCGGGGGTGCATACTACTCGACTCCTTCAGTTGGGGAGCATCCAATCCGGGAGCAAATGCTCCGGGTGGCGGTGGCACCGGAAAGGTATCCGTGCACGACATCAGCATTTCTAAAATAACCGACAAATCTTCGCCCGACCTGATGAAGGCTGCTTCCTCCGGACAACATATTAAGCAGGCAGTACTCATCTGCCGCAAAACCGGTAGCGGCCAACAGGAGTACCTTATGTACAAGTTGAAAGATGTGTTGGTCTCCAGCTTTAGCGCTGGAACGCAAGGCAGCAGTAGCGCAGTCCCGACGGATTCGTTCAGCCTCAATTTTACAAAAATTGAGTTCGAGTGGACGGACGCTGCGGGCACGGTAAAAAACCTCGGCGCGGGCCAGACGCCCCAGTCGGTGCTGCAAAAGTTTCTTAAAAAGTAAGTGCCGTTCCATTTGCCGGTTTCAAACGGGTTGGTTTACGGGTTGGTTTGGGGTGGTACCCCTGCTGCTCGCAAACCAACCCGTTTTTTTATGTCCCAGTTTGTGGCCTTTTCCCGAAAACGGAACGATTCCGTCGGCGTCCATATAAATCCCCTTCACAGGTATCCGGAGAAGTGTCATCGAATTTTCCCCTAACGGAACATTCGTAGTCGCATCTTGTAACCCGTGAAGGCAGGCCGGTGTCCGGGAGCCTGCTTCCGGAATTTTTCGTTCACAAACTATACCGATGCTATGAAACAAAACCTGTCATCACTGACATTGCTGTGCCTGCTTTTCCTCTCGACCACACAACACGCCGTTTCGCAAGAATCCGTACTTACGCCAGAGTTCAAGCAAACGACTATTGAACAACTTGACGCCCTGCTCCAGCAGCACTACGTGTCTCCCGAAGTGGCCAAAGCCACCGGAGAGCACCTGAAAAACCGGCTCAAGGCAGGTGATTTTGACAAACACCAGGACGTAAAATCCTTCGCCGATGCACTCACCCGGGAGGCCCAGATTATCGCGAATGACAAACACTTGCGCGTCCGCCCGGCCCCGGCCCCAAAAGGGCAAACAGCCTCGACAGAGCAGACGGTCGAAGGCCGCCTGCAAGACCGGGCGCGGCAGCGGGAAGTCAACGCGGGATTTGCCGCCGCCCAAAAACTCGAAGGCAATATTGGCTACCTCGACCTGCGGGGCTTTGCACATCCACAAGCAGGCTCACCCATCGCAGATCACTCCATGGCCCTTCTCGCCACCTCGGATGCTGTCATCATTGACCTTCGGAAAAACGGCGGCGGCAGCCCGAAAATGGTGCAGTACCTGTGCAGCTACTTCTTCGACAAACGCGTACACCTGAACAGCCTCTACTGGCGGGAGGGCGACCGCACGGAGGAGTTCTGGACGCTCGACAAAGTGGGCGGCAAAAAAATGCCCGACGTGCCACTGTTCGTGCTCACCAGCAAGTTCACGTTTTCGGGTGCAGAGGAGTTTTCTTACAACATGCAGACCCAAAAACGGGCAACACTCGTGGGCGAAACCACCGGCGGCGGCGCCAACCCAGGCGGCATGATGCCGGTGAACGACAAACTCGCCGTCTTTTTGCCAACCGGCAGAGCCATCAATCCGGTCACGAAAACCAACTGGGAAGGCGTTGGGGTGGTGCCCGAGGTGTCGGTACCCGAAGCCGGGGCGCTGGACAAGGCACTGGAACTGGCTAAAGCCGCCGCCGCCGATTATCGCCGGAAAAACAAAGAGCAACACGCGGCCCTGCTGCTCGAAGCATTCAATCAGTTGGACAAGTACTCCGGCGCGGCGGACAAACTTTTGACGAGCCTGAAAAAAACAACGGAAGCGGGCCTGCTGGACGAACCCGACATCAACGGCTTAGGCTACGAGTACCTGATGGACCACAACAACCCCAAAACCGCCGAGGCCATTTTTTACTGCAACACGGTGCTGTTTCCCAATTCTGCCAACGTGTACGACAGCTACGGTGAGGCGCTCGTGGCAAACGGCAAAAACACAGAAGCGATCAAAGCCTATCGGAAAGCGGTGGAAATCGGCAAATCCGGCAACGACCCTAACCTGGGCCTGTTCGAGGAAAATTTGAAGAAAGTGGAGTCGAAAGCCGGACAAAGACCGTGAGAAGAGGGGCACATGAGTCGTCCCTTTGAAAAATCAATCGCGCTCGGTTATTATCACGATGTGTTGGCCGTCCTCTATGCCCGACAACATAAGGTCGTCGCCATCGAGATCGAAGGCGAGCGTGAAATGGCTACCCTCATCATTTTCGAGCGTGATTTCCTTGCCTTTTTCGTCTACCGTATAGTCGCCCGATTGGATTTCGCTGGTGCCGTCGATGTAGTTGATGCTCCATTTGAAGTCGCCGTTGGAACCAGAGTACGCCTCAAATTCCATCTTGGAGGAGGTGATAACCGAGCCTTTCGCTTCCACTCCATCGATGGTGAAGGACTTGATTTCCCACTTGCCCACGAACTGTTCGCGGATGGTAAGCGGTTTGGGGGCTTCGTCTTTATCCTTTTTGCAGGAAGTGAAGCCAGAGAACAAGAGGAGCAGAAGGCCGAAGGCCAAGAGACTGGATTTCGAAATTGCGTTTTTCATGTTAAAAAAAGTCGTTGCTGTGTGAAAAATATGGGTGTGAAAGGAGGCAGATTGGGGGGGAGGCGGTCATTTGGAGGCCAAGGATTTGAGGAGCCGGACCGCTCGAACGAGCGTAGCCGCTCCCGCTCCGCCGGCGGCTATGGCCGCCAGCAGCAACATCATTTCAAAGGTGTTCATACTTGTGTGTGCTTGAAGCGACTCCTTCAGGAGCCTTAGTGTGTGTTGGCGATATAGTGCCTCAGTCTGTGATTAACTCGCCTATGGCACTGAAACCCCCGGAACCGTTAATGAAAACTCCGCCAATCCTGCTCCCAGCGGGCCACCTCCACAATGAAGTTCATCTCGTTGGTAAGCAAGGATTGCAGTTCGCCGAGCATCATGGCCTGGGTTTGCAGCACGAGCGAGTAGTCCAGCCCGAAGTTGTAGCCTGTGCCGAAGCCGACTTTTTTGAGCGCGTCGTTGAGCGGTGTGCAGCGGGCTTTGGTTTCCTCACGGAATTCGGCGAACATCACTGTCGCTTCTTTCATCATCGCATCTGCTTCGGCGCGGTGCTTGTCCAAGCCTTGTTTCTGGACGGATTTCACCTGCTCCGGGTCGTGGGCGCGGCCATATTCACCCAAGATGCGTAGCGGCAGTTTCTGAACTTCGGCTTCCACCCAGGCATATATTGCATTGTGCCGAAGGCTGTATTTTTCCTGCAGGACCGTTTGCTTTTCCCAGCGGGTCATGTCGAGCACAGTTTGGGCATAGGTGTTGCACATCTCCCCCCAAGCCACATCGGTGCCGGGCATGGGGGCGGTGGCATTGGGGTCGGGCGCTCCGTTCATTGGCTTCAAGCCCTTTTCAGCCAGCAACCTGGTGATGTAATCCTGCTGCTCGGCTTCACTCATTTTTGCAAACCGCTGGGCGAAAGCCTTGTCGGTCATCATCTTTTGGGCGAGTTCGGAAGTGGCCGCATCCATCGCAGACTTGTCCTTTTCCGATATGCGGTTTGTGGGGCGCTCTGGCATGGGCTGTACACCCGTCGGGTATTTCTGGTAAAACTGGAGCGCCAGGCGCTCGGCCTCCTGCTGTGCCCCGTTCAATTTGTCTGTAGTGTTTTGGTAGTACGGTTTTACGTCGGCGGTGGTCGTGCCCTGTGGGTAAGCCCGTTGATAAGCATCGGCGAGCGTGGTTGGCGGGGTGGGCAGATCGACCAGCAGTGCTACTGCATCTGCTTTTACGACTGGCTGGCCGATAACAGCCACACTGCTCAACACGAGCAGGTTGGTGGCAAGAAAGAAAATCAGGTCCTTCATTTTTTTGAAAAATTGTTGATTTAGGAACGGGTGAAGAATAAGTTGTTAGTTTCAGGGAGATTGGTTTTTACCCAGACAACTATCTTTTTGTGCGAATAGCAGCGCTCTTTAATCAAAAAGATGGGAAGTCTGGGTGAAAAGCAAGCCGCTGAAACT
>JBJXEZ010000260.1:0-2520 GCA_046153695.1 Saprospiraceae bacterium | reverse complement strand
AGTTTCAGCGGCTTGCTTTTCACCCAGACTTCCCATCTTTTTGATTAAAGAGCGCTGCTATTCGCACAAAAAGATAGTTGTCTGGGTAAAAACCAATCTCCCTGAAACTAACAACTTATTCTTCACCTGTTCCTTAGCAATAAAACTGTGGTTCAAAATGACTCACTCCCCCAGCAGTTGCCCTGCATGGTTCTCCGTGTCCACCTTGGCGATGATCTGCTCGATCTTACCCGTCTCGCCGATGACGAATGTGGTGCGGTGGATGCCGTCGTAGGCACGGCCCATGAACTTTTTCGGCCCCCATACGCCGTAGGCGGTGGCCAGGCTGTGGTCTTCGTCGGCGAGCAGGCTGAACGGCAGGTTGTATTTTTCAATAAACTTGACGTGCTTTTTTGGCGAGTCGGGGCTGACACCGAGGATGTCGTAGCCTTTGGCGAGGAACTGCGAGTAGCCATCCCGCAGGCTGCACGATTCGGCGGTGCAGCCGGGCGTGTCGTCTTTTGGGTAAAAATAGAGCACGAGTTTTTTGCCCATGTAATTAGCTAGGGAAACGGCTTCGCCCTTTTCGTTGGGCACGGAAAAATCTGGGGCTTGGTCGCCTTCGGCTAAGTGAAACATCGTACCTGTTGTTGTTTTAGAGCGTGTTTAAAATTTAGTGTCGAGGCGAAAGCGAGCAAATTATGTTTTAGAGCCTACGGCGAAATTTTTAACGCAGTATGAAGCAAAATTTGCCGTTTGCAGCCCGGCGACTAAATTGTAAACACGCTCTTAGTAAAAAAATGAATCTCGCTGCTCAAGCCGGATATCACTTGGTCTCGATCAGGTCAATCAGACGGTTTAGTTCGCCGTCGTTCTCGAATTTGATCACGATCTGGCCCTTGCCTTTGTCGCTGCGTTTGAGGTCCACCTTGGCGCCGAAGTAGGCGCGAAACTGGTCCTGGATGCCGCGCATGTGATCGGGCATGCGGCTGTCGGCCCGGGGCTTTTTACCGAGGCGGTCTTCCTGATGGCGGGCTATGAGCACTTCAACTGCCCGCACGGACAGTCCTTCCTGCCGGATTTGGCGCAGCAGGGAGAGCTGGAAAGCGATATCATTCACGCCGGCCAGTGCGCGGGCGTGCCCCATGCTCAGTTCGTTGTTTTTGATAGCCTGTTGCACGTCTACGGGCAGTTTGAGCAGGCGCAGGTAGTTGGTAATGGTGCTGCGTTGTTTGCCCACGCGCTCGGAGAGCAGCTCATCGGTCAGGCTGCACTCCTCCTTGAGGCGCTGGTAGGAGATAGCCACCTCAATGGCGTTCAGGTCCTGGCGCTGGATGTTTTCGATGAGCGCCATTTCCAGCATCTGCTGGTCGTCGGCGAGGCGTACATAGGCCGGTATCTCGGAAAGGCCGGCCACTTGGCTGGCACGAAAACGGCGTTCGCCGGAAATGAGCTGGTAGGCTTTGTTGTGCAGTCGACGTACCGTGACGGGCTGGATAAGACCGTGTACACGGATACTGTCGGTGAGCTCGTCCAGGGCGGTCTGGTCGAATTCGGTGCGGGGCTGGAACGGGTTGGCCTCGATCTGGTCAATGGGTAGCATGGCCACCGTGTGGGTCAGTTCGCGCACCACCTCCTGCGGGTTGTCCTGCACAGCCTGTTCGAGTTGTTTGGGGTTGGCCAACAGGGCGCGGATGCCTTTGCCGAAATCGCCTTTGTCTAACTTTTTTGCCATTATATTAATTCGGATTTCTGCGGAGAAACTCTTCTGCCAGGTTGAAAAAATTGACGGCACCCTTGCTGCTCACATCGTACATAGCTACGGGTACATGCTGCATGGGTGCTTCCGCCACGCGGGCGTTGCGGTGGATAATTGTCTCGAAAACATAGTCGTTGCTGCTGTTGCGAACTTCCTCCACAATGGCATTCGCAAGGCGCAACCGACTGTCGTACATGGAAATGAGCAGCCCTTCTACCTGGAGTTCAGGGTTATAGCCCTGCTTGACGAGCGCGATGGTATTTTTCAGTTTGGACAAACCCTCGAAGGAGAACATTTCGCACTGCACGGGGATGAGAACCGTGTCGGCAGCCACGAGAGCGTTCACGGTGATGAGGCCCAGCGAGGGCAGGCAGTCTATGAAAATGAAATCGTAGTCCTTGCTCACTTGCCGTACGATATTGCGCAGGATATACTCCCGTTTGGGCTTATTCACGAGCTCCACGTCAGCGCCTACAAGATTGATGCTGGAAGGCAGCAGCCAGAGGTTGGGCGTTTCTGTGGGGATAATAGCCGAACGCGGGTCGGTGTCGCTGACGAGGCAATCGTACAGGCTGACGGTTTCCTCGTCGGTTGCCACGCCTACACCGGAAGATGCATTGGACTGCGGGTCGGCATCAATCAGCAGCACGCGTTTTTCCAAAATGGCCAACGATGCGGCAAGGTTGATGGCGGTCGTGGTCTTGCCTACGCCGCCTTTTTGATTGGCAATGGTAATGATCTTGCTCATATACTGGGTGGTAAGTCTACGTTTTGGGGGGCGT
>JBJXEZ010000258.1:0-11551 GCA_046153695.1 Saprospiraceae bacterium | reverse complement strand
GCTTGTGGGCGGTCACCTCGACAGCTGGGACGTAGGCCATGGTGCGCACGACGACGGTGCGGGCTGTACCCAGAGCATGGATGTGCTGCGTTATTTCAAACAAATGGGCTACAAGCCGCGTCATACCGTCCGGTGTGTGCTGTTTATGAACGAAGAAAACGGCCTGCGCGGCGGACGTGAGTATGCCCGTGAGGCCGAGCGCAAAGGCGAGTTTCACCTGTGCGCCATCGAGAGCGATGCTGGCGGTTTCACGCCACGCGGGTTTGGGTTCGATGCCGACGATACTGTTCTGGATCGTTTTTTTGAAAAAGTAGCAGCCCACCAAGATTTGCTCGAACCGTATGGCCTGAAATTATTCCGGGGTGGTGGCGGCGCCGATATCGGCCCGCTAAAAGGGCAAAAGGGCCTGCTCAGTGGTTTTGCACCTGACTCGCAGCGTTACTTCGACTACCACCACACGGCAGCTGACGTGTTCGAAGCCGTCAACAAACGGGAACTCGAACTGGGTGCAGCGAGCATGGCGGCGCTGGTGTATCTGTTGGACCGGTACGGGTTGTAAGCCCGCCCCTAAATCCTGTGCGAAAATTTAAACACGCTCTAACCGGCTTATATTCCCGATTGACTGGTAAGCGCTCGGCTTTCAGCAAAAAAGGAACGTATAGTCCACCATCTATTCTATTTGACAATGCCCAAGCAAGTTACATTAACAATAGCAGCCTCTTCCTCGCCCAAACTCAACAAAGATCAGCAGCAGTTCAACAACCTTGTCAACCGAATTCGAGGCATACGCATCAAAATCGAGCAGATGAAGGAGGATGACCTGGAACTGCGCCGTTTGGGAGAAAAACTCGTAAAACCGGAAGAGACCGAAATGCTGAATATCTGGCGCGACTGGGTAATGGCCTTGCACACCAGCCCATTCAAGTCAAAACTGTCCAAAAAATCTGCAGATAAATTTCCCCTGGTCATGATAGGGGAGATGACGACCCTGATCAAGTCGTCCGTCTATGCCGAAGACCTCGAACTGCAAGCCCTTTACGCGGAATACGAAGGCAGCGGGCGCAGCTACCAGGAAATCATAGAAGATGACGAGGCCATGATGAAGGACATGGCGGCGTTCATGATGAACAAGTTTTACGGTACGGAGATTCACGCCGACGATTTTGACAACCAAGAGGTTTTGCACGAAAAAATGGCTGCCTACGAGGCCAAGGCCGAGGAAATGAAGCGATCCAATAAAGAGAAGAATGCCCATGACAAGAAATCGGCCCAACAGATCGCTGCCGAGGAAAAGCGCCGTTTGGCCGAGGAAACCGTGAAAAAAAGCGCCAAGCAAATCTACGTTGACCTTGTACGAAACTTCCACCCCGACCAAGAGCAAGACGAAACCCTGCGGGCCGAAAAAACCGAGATCATGAAATTGGTCACAGCTGCCTACGAAGCTAACGATTACCTCCGGTTGATCGAACTGCAGATGTCCCTGCTCGCCGGGCGTGACAACGCAGTGGCCAAGTTCAACCAATCCCAGATACGGTATTTCAACAAAACCCTGCGCGAGCAATTGAATGACCTGGAACAAGAACTGTACTTCGCCTCGCCCGAAGGCAACGGAAATATGTACGCCATGCTCTACGACCAGAATCGCAACCGGATGATGACCAATATCGAACGACACACCCGACATGTACGAGCCACACAACGCAGCCTGCAAAAAAACATCCTGCTGATAAAAGACAGCAAAATGTTCAAGGACTTTGTGCGTGACTACGATCTGGGCGATACGTTCGATGATTTTCCCACATCAGGATTTTGAGGGTAGCCCTTTCTCCAACCTGCCCCGAATTTCTCGCACGTTCCTTAACGCCTCATGCACACTTCGTACTTGTTGTTTCTCTTCTTGTTATCGAGCTCCGTTCGGCCTGCCTGCCAAACTGAACCTAACCTCGCCGAAGCGGCATCAGCCCCTCCCCCTGATTCCTTCGTGCTGTTGGAAATCCTCCCCGTTCGGGCGCGTTTTGCTACTGCCGACAACCTAGGAAACGTCTACCTCGTGACTGCCCAAAACGCCCTGGAAAAATACGCGCCTGGTGGTCGCCTGCTCGCCCGATACTCGAATAATCGCCTTGGACAGGCGGCATGGCTGGATGTATCCAACCCCATGAAAGTGCTGGTCTGGTACGCCGATTTTCGCACCGTTGTTTTTTTGGATCGCAGCCTGACACTTCTGGGCGAGATCAACCTCATCCGTGCAGGCTATCCGGAGGTGCGCACCGTGGCTGCTGCTGCCGATGGCAACCTGTGGCTATATGACGAGGTAGCATTTCAATTAAAAAAAACCACGCCGGAGGGCTTCCCGCTTTTCGAAAGTCAGGCCCTCAACCTGATCCAGTCGGAGCGCATTACTGTGACAGCCATCCGCGACGACGGTACCCAGGTGCTTGCCGCCGACCCGGTCCTCGGCGTGCTGTGTTTCGATGTGTACGGCCAGTTCCAACGGACCTGCCCATGGCGCGGCATTTCATCGTTTGTGCTGGCGCAAAACAGGCTGGAACACCTCGCGAACGGGGTCTTGCACCTGGAAGATTTGCAAGCATTGGCTGCTCGGGAAATCCCGCTGCCCGACTCGGCGAAGGAACCGGGCGCACAGGTTTGGGCTGCCCCCAAACGGCTGTTCGTACAGGGAGAAAACGCTGGTTTGCAAGTTTGGGGCAGGGAATGAATCGCAGGTATACGGGGAAACAACTTTCCAGAAAGTGAACATAAAAAAAACTGGCTGTCGTTTGTGCTCGGCAGCCAGTCTTGATGGTTACGCACCCATATCCACCACTTGTTTGGATACAAGTATATCTTCTTGCGGAATACTGCCTGGGCGCGTACGCTGGTCGGGTTTGAAGCGGGCACCCGGCTTTAGCACAGACAGGTTGAGCAGCACGCTGGGGTCCGTCTTGGCGTTTTCTGGAAGGAAAGCCTGAGCGGCTTCCAGAAAAAGCACCGTACTCAGCGGCCGCAGAGCCGCATCGCCGAATACAGAGGTGAAATTTTTGTTGAACGCCATCGTGAGATTGCTGCCGAAATCGGTCAGCAGCTGTACGGCTCTGGACGGTTCGGTACCTGCATTCTTCAAAAAAGTTGCCATTGAGAGGCCCGCTTTGTGGGCCTGGCCGATGATCGTAGCCTCCACAAAGAACAGGCTTTCAAAGTGCATAGCCGTTTTACCGTCCTCGTACTCATCCAACACATTCATGAGGAAGGGGCACGGCTCGCCAGGCTTCCGTGCTGGCACGGGCTGGTAAAATTTGTCTGCGAGTTTTTCCATGCCCGGGGTGGATTTGAGCAAGGTATGAACCTCGGCCAGTTTGGCCAACAAGTTGTTGTTTGTGCGTGGCCAGTTCAGGATGAGACGCTGCATTTTTTTGTCCTTCCAGTTCCAGTAGATACCGGTTTCGGCTTCAAACCATTTGCCGCCCTTCTCCTGGAATCCGATCATATTGGGCGTAGAGGCATAGGCCATTAAAGCGGGCGCGAGGCGGACATCCTCGTAGTTTTTCAGGTTTTGGAAATAGTAGAACGGGATCAGTTGTTTCAATCGGCGTTGAATGCTCCGAGACATTTTGCTGTAGGCTGCCGCGTTCGGGTCTGTCGGGGCATTGAGCCAGGCGGAAGCAGCCTGAGGGGGCAGGTTCAGTTCCATATACAGCAGCGTATCGCCCAAAACGCCCGCGCTATTTGGCACCAGACGCTCGGCTTGTTGTTCGATGGTGGTCACCCAGGCATCCAGGGAGCCGTCCTGAAACAAGTTGGGCAAGTACGTTTCCACATAGGGTTTGAGTTGCAGTTTCAGATCAGCGGTTTTCATGGCGGCACGGAACTGCTGGAACGAGTAGGCGTAGGCAAGCGGGTTTTTGTCGTGTACACGCAGGACATTGGACTTGGCTCGGAAGTGCCCGTCAATGGAAAGTGCACTGATTTGCTCCCGGTCATTGGTTACGACATCGGTAGCTTTCAGGTCGTACACAAACACGCGGCCGTCCTGTTCGTCGATGGCATTGGCCTTGACGAGGCAGTCGTTCAGGTGGGTGCTGCTGCCTTTGAAAAATGGCAGGTTGATGCTCACGGCACTTTGGATGCGTACGCCATGGGTCAGGGAACCTTCGTTGAGTGTGACACCGGGGGTAGGCTTGGTCAAAATTTTGTCGAACTGCCCCAACAGGGCAAGTTTGATAAACGTGCCTGCTTCGGCCTTGGAAGTATCAATCGTCAGGTCGACGAGTGCTGAACTGGTTGTGTTTTTTTGGTAGGCCACATTGAAGCCGTAGCTGTACTGGCGGTTCAGGGCTTTGAGGGCGAGGTCGTAAAACTCCTGCCGTTTGGCAGTGATCGTGTGGATGGTATTGCGGATTTCAAGCAGGCGCGGCTGGCTCAGCGTACCGTCTATGAACCGTTCCAATTTCAATTTCAACCAGCTGTCCAGGGTTGCAAAATCGGTCTCCTCGGCTTTTTTGGTAATCTGGTCCAGGTTCAGGCGCTTGTTGATGTTGTCTTGCAACTTCACCAGCGTGTCAGTGAGCAGGCTCCCGTCGAGGACGTGCGAGGCTTTGGTTGCTGCCGTTTGAATTTTTTTCAAAACTGCGGAGTCCGTCAGGGCGGAAAGCAGATTTTCCTCCGGCAACATGGCGAGCAGGAACTGGCCACCGAGTGAGCTGAAGAAATCCACCTTTTCGATTTCCTTTCGCAGGAAGGTCCGCACCTTTTCCGGCTTGGCATCCAGGAGTTTGTTGTTGAATGAACGGATTTTGGTCAGGTTGGCCTTGGTCTCGGCTTGTTTCCACAGCAGGCTGGCCACGGCGTGGTCCAGGTTGTTCCATTTTTCCACAAAGCCCAAAAGTTTGCCTTTGGCCTCGTTGAAAGCCGTTTCCGGGTCCACGCCGGTGGTATCTTTCAGAAATTTTTTGAAATAGTCGCTACCGAGCGAGGCGAGCATGCCCGGCAAGGGTGCGTTGGGGTCGCTCCACTGCTCGATGAGCTCAATGTCCTTCATAATTTGCGCCCCGTGTGTGCCGAAAACGGCACGAATAAAATCGCCAAAGTCCTCCGGGAAAAAATTGGACGTATTCGCCTGAGCGCCCACCTGGGCATCCATCGCAAAATTCCAGCCGTTCTGACGCTGTTTGAACAGGCGGATGCGGATTTTTTTATCCTTTTTGCTGACTGAGTCACGGCTCACTACCACGGCAAAACGCCCGCCTGCCTGATACCCGAAGGCCGCTTTGGCACCGAGGCTGAGCCGCAGGCCGATATCGCCCGACAGGCCGAGTGCCTCTGTTTCCTTTACCCAGGAAAAGTCGAATCCGTATTGGGCTTCAATGCCGACAGACACACTGCTGTCCACCTCGGCAATGATCCATGTCCCCGGTTCGAGGTCGTCCACGGAGGCTATTTGCAGGGGCAGGAGCCAGCCCTGAACGGTTTCGTTGATAGCGGTTATGGCTCCTGTGGTTTTGGGTAGTTGGCGCACAATGGCAAAAGTGCCGGCGCTTTTTCCGCCAGCCGTGGCTGCTGCAGAGGCTGGCCCGCCAAATACAACACCGGCTTTGGCATTGCCGCCCACCTCGTAGCCCCACCGCATGAGCAGGTAGTTGGATTTGGCATCGGCGGTCAGTTGCAGGCCAGGAGTAATGTCATCACCCAGGTCGATATCTTTCAGCAAGGACTTGGGTTCAGGGTACACTGCCAAGCCGCTGGACACGCCCGCGCTGACTTTGAAACTGGCGGTGCCACCCCCACTGGCAAACTGAACACCCTCACTGCCTGCGGTCGCTTTGGCAGATAATTCGCTCAGTTGGATTACGCGGTTGGGAAACGGCGTATCATTTTTCAGGGCACCCAGCACGTCCAATGCTCTGGGCAGGGCGAATTCTACCCCGGCCTTGGATGTGCCCCCGAGCAGTTTTTTTTCAAAGGCTTTGGTGAGCGGAACGACGATGCCGTCGGCAGTAAGTTTGATGTCGGCCATGAGTTGGTGGTGGTGAGTGTGTGAGCGGGTGAGCGGGTGAGCGGGTGAGCGGTGAGCGGGTGAGTGAGTGGAGCGGTGAGCGG
The DNA here is from genome assembly GCA_046153695.1 of Saprospiraceae bacterium. GTDB lineage: Bacteria > Bacteroidota > Bacteroidia > Chitinophagales > Saprospiraceae > M3007. The sequence continues at coordinate 5,455 of JBJXEZ010000258.1, read as the reverse complement.
ATGAGCTGTGAACGTGGTTTTGGTGGGGTATTTTTGATAATCAACAATCTGGCCGATTTTCGCCCTTCCGTAAGTGGGCGAGTGTTCAAGCCAAACGCGGATTGCTCGGAAATGCTTTTATAAGCAGCCAAAAGACGGCACGAAGGAACAGCATTTCGTGTGAAGAATGTGTGTATTTTTCACAAACATACACTGCTTGTTCAGATCAAAGAACCCGTCTCGGATTTTTTACCAAAGCCATATTCCCATGGTCATTCAAAACAAACATTGCGAGTTGATTCCCCTCTCCGAGCACGCCCTGCTCGTTCGTTGGGGCAATCGTATTGACCCGGATCTGGGCGACGCGGTGCAAGCGCTTTATCACACACTTTTGGCTGCAGACTTGCCGGCAGTGCGCGACTTGGTACCCGCCTACGATTCGCTCGCGCTCGTGCTCGATCCAGATCGTTTTGAACAACTTTTTCCCGGCACCGATCCTGTCCAGACAGCTCGGTTGTGGGTAGAAGTGGCTATGAAATCGCCTGTTGCAGATGGGGTAATCGCCGGGCGAACCGTCGAAATTCCGGTGTGCTATGAGGCTGATTTCGCACCCGACCTGGATGTATTGGCGTACCGGGCGGGTATAACCGCCGAAGCGGTAGTTGCCATTCATGCTGCGCAAATTTACCGCGTATACCTGCTCGGGTTTCTTCCGGGCTTTGCCTACATGGGCACGGTAGACGAGCGTATCGCTGCGCCCCGGCTCGAACGTCCGCGCGGCTTGGTGCCTCCGGGCAGCGTGGGCATTGCCGGGCGGCAAACGGGCATTTACCCGCTGGAATCACCCGGTGGCTGGAACCTGATCGGGCGCACGCCCTTGCGCCTTTTTGACCCGGAACTACCGGAGCCGACATTACTGCGCCCGGGCGACAGCGTCCGGTTTCGGGCGATCAGGGCAGCCGAGTTTCACCAAATAGAGCAAATGGCATGAGCCTGCTTGTCCTGAAATCCGGCCTGCTGGACAGCGTGCAGGACCTCGGTCGCCACGGCCTGGCGCACCTCGGCATCCACGCTGCTGGCGTTGCCGACCCAGTAGCCCTGCGTGTGGCCAACGCGCTTGTCGGCAATGTGCCGGAGACCGCCGGAATCGAAATGCATTTCCCGGCCCCGCAACTGCGCTTCGAACAGGCGGTTGTCTTTGCGCTCGGCGGTGCCGATTTTGGCGCAAGGCTCGACGGCCGGGACGTCCCGGTCGGGTCGCCTGTTCGGGCTGGAGCGGGCAGCGAACTGGTATTTCGGAGGTACAATAGAGGTATGCGTGTGTACTTGTGTGTGCAGGGCGGTTTTGCGCTGGAACCATGGCTCGGCTCCTGTAGCACCGATCTGCTGGCGGGTGTTGGCGGCTGGCAAGGTCGGGCACTGCTGGCTGGTGATAAGCTGCCGTTCCGGCAAAACATGTTGGAACCACAATCCGGAAGCCAGTTTTTTCTTTGGCGAGCCAACACATCCGGCCTTTATCCGCGCGAGGCTGTATACCGTTTTTTGCCCGGACCGGAGCACCATCTGCTTGACCCGTTATCCTGCCAAGTGTTGGAAAACGCCGAATGGTGTATGGGGCGACGGAGTAACCGCATGGCTTGTGCCGTTGACGGGCCGCCGCTCCTTTTGCGGGAAAAATACGAACTGGTATCGTCAGCAGTGCAGCCCGGAACCGTGCAACTGCTGCCCGGCGGCGCGATACTGATCCTGCTGGCCGATAGCCAAACAACGGGCGGCTACCCCCGTGTGGCGCAAGTGGCGGAGGCGGATTTGCCCGGATTGGCGCAGCAACGCCCGGGGGCGGTGTTCCGCTTGCGAAAGGCCGAACGGGAAGAGGTGCTGGAATCCGGGAGGGAGCATCGGCGGGCACTTAGACGGTTGGAGTGGGGGGCGTTATTTAAAACCTCAGATTTTGCATCGGCCTCGCCCTGAAACTATTTGGCACCTGAAAACAGGACAAGCCGCTTTTCCAGAGTGCTGCAGAACTTTAATCTGCCGTGCCATGTTTGATCGCACAGTTGCGCCTTTTTATTCTGTTGGCCCTCAAAAACACGACGCTTGTTGAAACAATCTTTGCTTTCGTCGAGAAACAAAAAAAACACAGGAAACGATTGTTGATAAAAACGTTTCCTGTGTTACCTTTGCGGCATGTTTTCAGAACAGCAGGAAAAATGGCTGAAACGGGTCATGGATCTGTTCATGCGCTACGGTATCAAAAGTGTCACGATGGACGACGTGGCACGCGAGCTGGGTGTTTCCAAAAAAACCCTGTACCTGTTTGTGGACAACAAGGATGACTTGGTCAACAAAGCGCTCGAACGACACATCCAGGAGGAGAAATTCCAGTGCGGTCATGTCTTTTCCATTGCCGCCAATGCCATCGAAGAAATGTTTTTCGTGATGGACACCAATGCCCAGCAACTGAAGCAAATGAAGGCCAATATCGTGTACGATCTGCAAAAATATCACCGCGATGCCTGGGAAAAGATGCAGGATTTTCAACGCGGGTTTTTGTACGATGTGGTACACGCCAACCTGGCGCGCGGTGTGCGCGAAGGGCTGTACCGAAGCGATTTTGATATGGACATTATTGCCAAACTGCACATAGCCGCCACCTTCCAATTGTTTGACGAAGACCTGTTCCCCCAACTGACCTATGCCAAAGAAACCCTTTTTCGCGAGCACCTCCAGCACTACCTGTACGGCATCGTGTCCGAAAAAGGCCTGCAATTGTTGAAAGCAAAACTATCCTGATATGCACCGCATTTTACAAAAAACACTGTTGCTGGCCTGCGTCAGCGCGGGGGTACTGCAGCCCGTACTCAACGGGCAAGAAACGCCGATGCGCCTGAGCGAATGCGTCCAGTACGCTGTGGACAACAGCCCCCAGATGAAGGTTGCCAAACTCCAGGTCGCCGATGCCGATTGGCAAATAAAGGAAAATACCGCCACCGGGCTTCCTCAACTGGCCGCTGGCATCGGGTACCAGTATTTCCTTCAACGGCCTGGCATACCAGCCAGCGCACTGGGCTTCGGCACAGGCGATGAAAAACTGTACTTCAACGCCTACCACAGTTTGACACCCAGTATTTCCCTCAACCAGCTGTTGTTCAGCAATTCCTACCTGACCGCTCTCAAAGCAGCCAAGTACTACCGTCAGTATGTAGAGTCCCAACTCGCTGTAGCCCAAAAAAACCTGCGCGATCAAGTGACCGAGGCGTACCTGCCCTCGTTGCTTATTGCCGAAAATCTGAAGGTGCTGGACAAAAACATCGGCAACCTGGAACAGCTGCTCCGCGAGACCAAAGCGACCACCGCGGCCGGCTTTGCCGAACAGCTCGATGTGGACCGCCTGCAGCTCGCGCTCGCCAACTTGCGAAGCGAGCGCGATAACCTCGGCCGCCAGCGCGATGTGGTACTCAACGTGCTGAAAATGGCGATGGGTATGCCGGTGAAACAACCGATTGCGCTTGCCGACGACCTGGCAAAACTCCTCACTGAGTACGCTGATGCCGACGCGGCCACAGAATTGAACTTCGCCATCCGTACCGACTACGTTGCGCTGCTCAAAGGCCGTGAGCTTAGTGTGCTCCAATCCGAACTGTACACCAAAACCTGGATGCCCACGGTAACCGGTTTCGTGCAGTACCAGCCTGGCTGGCAAGGCGCTTTCGCCAACGACACGAAGTGGTTTTTCATCCCGTCTGCCATCGCGGGCGTGCAGGTGTCTATACCCATCTGGGACGGCGGGGGCGCAAAGGCCAAACGCGAGCGGGCGCTCATCGCCATTCAAACGGTGGATGCGCAAAAAGCACTGCTCGAAAACGCCATGACCCTGGAGCATGAAAACGCTCGTAAGCAATTCCTGAACGCAACCGAGCGGATCAAAAGCCAGCAACAAAACCTCGACCTGGCACAGCGCATTTACAATACCACCCAGACCAAGTACAAAGCCGGTGTCGGCTCCAGTTTCGAGCTCGTCAGTGCCGAACAGCAGCTATACACAGCACAACAGGCGCTAATGCAGGCTCAGTTTGACCTGCTCACGTCCAAGGTAGCGTTGAAAAAAGCACTTGAAAATTGATCAAACCCTCCAACCAGCAACCACTTCACAAATATGAAACATACCACCCTCGTCACATTGTCTGCCCTGGCGCTGCTATTTGCCGCTTGCGGCGGGCCAGCCCAGGACAAGGCCGCGCAGTTGGCCGCATTAAAAGAAGAAAAATCGGCTCTGGAGTCTCAGATCGCCCAGTTAGAAAAAGAGGTTGGCCCATCCATGGGCGGCCAGCAGCGCGTGCGCACGGTGGCGCTCACCGAGATGCAGCCTCAGGTATTCCGCCACTACATTGACCTGCAAGGGCGTGTGGACGCGGAAGAAAACGTACCGGTGACCGCTAAAATGCCCGGAACGCTCGTGCGGGTTTTGGTCAAAAACGGCGATTTTGTAAAAAAAGGCCAGTTGCTTGCACAACTTGACGACGACGTGATGCTCAAGGGCCTGTCCGAATTGGACCTGCAACTCAAGACTGCCGAGGACATCTACAACCGGCAAAAAGGCTTGTGGGACCAGAAGATCGGCACTGAAATCCAATTCATTCAGGCCAAGACGAACAAAGAGGCCCTGGAGCAGCGCATCGCCACCACCAAAGAACAGTGGCAGCAAACCAAAATCCTGGCCCCCATCGCCGGAACGGTGGACATGGTAATTCTTAAAACCGGGCAGGCCATCGCCCCGGGAATGCCGTTGTGCAACGTGATCAACCTGAGCCAACTCAAGATCACGGGCGACGTGCCCGAGGCCTACGGTGCCAAATTGAAACAGGGCCTTTCCGTGGAAATTTTCTTCCCTGACACGGACAAAGAAGTGGCCTCGCGGGTGACTTATGTGAGCAAAACCATCAACCCTATGAGCAGGACATTCACTGTAGAATGTGCCCTGCCGGCCGGTGGTGGCGACTACCGTGCTAATATGATAGCTGTGATGAAAATTATTGACTACCAAAACCCCAAGGCGATGGTAGTGCCGGTTAATCTGATCCAGACCGCCGAGGGTGGCGAGTTCGTGCTTGCCGCGGATGTGTCCGGGGAGGGCAACACGGCCACAGTGCGCAGGGTGCCGATCACGCAGGGCCGCAACTACAACGGTATGGTCGAGATCAGCAGCGGCCTCAAACCGGGCGACCGGGTGATCTCCACCGGGTTTCAGGACGTGAACGGCGGGGAGACGGTAGCGTTTTAGGCTTTTGCTTCGCCCAGATAACGAAACGACGAGATGATGCTTACAAAATGGGCCAGAGTCGGCTCCAGTACCCGAATACTTTTTGGAGGTAAGGTTTGGAGATGCACGACAATGGCATGAACGTGTTTCGCTTGCGCCTTGATAGGGCTACGCAACTGACGAGCAACGCAGAATGCCGCCCAAATAGCCCTTCCA
>JBJXEZ010000151.1:0-11826 GCA_046153695.1 Saprospiraceae bacterium | reverse complement strand
CGCTGCGTTTTGCGATTCGATTTGGAACACGGTGGAGCAGTTGAAGTAGCCTCAACACGTTTCCACTCATTAGGCGAATCAGGCGAACATGAGCCATCCCGAATTTTCGTGGATGGCTCATGTTGTTGATATCCGTGTGTTACCAGGCTGTCATAAATTTGGCATGGACGAGCGCAACCCAATTACTTGTCATAATTTGGCCGCCTGTAAAAGCGCCAACGATATCGTTCACACCTGATTCGTTGAATTTTCATGATTAAAAAAGCTATAACCGGGTTTGTATTCCTGGCCTTGTTTTGCCACAATTTGGCAGCCCAGCAAACGCCCGCCCGCCAGTACGCCACCGGCCAAAATGCCTGGTTTATGTATCTGGGCATTCACAAGTTCAACCCACACTGGAGCGTACACCTCGAAGCGCAGTTGCGCAGGAGTGACTGGGTTGCCGCCGCCCAGCAACTTTTGTTACGCACCGGCCTGAGCTACCACTTCTCTTCGCAAGTGTTCGCCACCGCGGGCTACTGTTTTGTAGATACATATCCATACGGCGACCAGCCTGTAAAAGCCGCCTTTCCGGAGCACCGCCTGTGGGAACAATTGCAGATCAAAACGCAAACCGGCCGCTTCGAGTGGGTCAATCGGCTGCGCCTGGAGCAGCGATTTTTACACCTTCCTGCCCTTGACAATGCTACCGGAGTCTATGCGCCCGGCGATGCCGTTTACTCCAATCGTATGCGTATTTTCAACCGGGTGTCTGTGCCGTTCCGGGGCAATACCATCGAAGAAAAGTCGGTGTACATCACCGTGTACGACGAGGTGATGATCAACTTTGGCGAAAACGTGGGGCTAAACACTTTCGATCAAAACCGGTTGTACGTTGCGCTCGGCTACCGGCTTCCCAAGGTTGGAAGATTGGAGGTGGGTTATTTGTACCAGACTATTTTTAAAGCTGACGGGATTCGAATCGAGCAGAACCACACCCTACAAGTGGGACTGACCTCGAATATTGATTTTTTTTAAACACGCTCTAAGCGCCACCAACTACGTTTTTTTTAGCCTTTCCAGGCTTTATAGCCTGGAAAGGCGGTCACGAATACTACCATCATGCACCATATACCACATCATTTCGACGAAAAGCATGCGCTAAAGGAGTTGCAACACTACCTGCCCACACAGACTCCATTGAAGGATTTTATCCATCACAACACCCTGCATGCTTTCCAGGAGTTGCCTTTTTACAATGCCATATTTACGGCTTCGGATATTTTCGGTTATCAAGTCACGTTCAACCTGCTCGAATACCGGCATCTACTCCAGATCGGCCGCATTCGGGGTGAAATATTGGAGCGTGTGATTCGAGAGCGGCATGGGGAACTGGAAGCCGAGGCCTGGAAAAATCGCGCCTTGAACCAACCCTACGAGCACAACTACGCACCGCGCGTGGGACGGCTGCGTGCGACTTGGAAAAACCAGTACCACATTGATCTCGACAACCTGGTACAGCCGCTGTTGTTCCGCATCCTCGGCAGTTACCTCGACCAGGGCATCGCGCTGTGGCATTTCCCGTTCGTGGATCAGGGCTTGCTGGCCGCAGTACGAGCGCTTGAAAAAGGCAGCCTCGGCGCTGGCTTCTTACGCTCCCGCCGAGCGCGTACTTTACTCCTCGATGAAGCGAATTGCACTATCACAGGCCTGCTCCGGGTACTGGTGGCCGATGAATCATTGTATGAGCGTTACCTGTTCGACCAGCAGTTTGCACACCGGGGCTGGTCGGGTATGGTGGCTACCGTTGAAGTCAGGCCTGACAGCGTTTTGTACCCCAAAAAAATCAGCCTTGAGGATGCTGTTATTTTGGAACTGCTACTGGAAATTGACGCACTCGACCAGGAACTGGGCGCTTCGAAATGGCGGCCTCTCGGCGAAGGCGCCGACATTGAGCCGCTTGACTTGTTTGCCCCAAAAGAACTGACCGAGTTGGAGCATGTGCTGATGATTTGGCAGGATGCCTTCGAATGGAGCTACTACGACGAGGTTTTCGCTGGTCTGCAACACCTGCGCTCATTACAACAAGAGCCAGAGCAGGAAGACATTCCGGATAAAAGCATGCAGGCGATTTTTTGCATAGATGAGCGGGAGGATTCCCTTCGCCGCCATTTGGAACGGGTTGACCCGCATTGCGAAACCCTTGGTTGCCCAGGTTTTTTCGGGGTGGAATTTTTCTTCCATCCCGCCGGAGGCAAGTTTTATGAGAAACTCTGTCCGGCCCCCGTCACGCCGAAGTACCTCGTGAAAGAAACGGAAACCGGGCACAAGCGTGAGCACGAAATTTTTCACTCCAAAAAGTCGCACCATTTCTTCGCCGGATTTTTCATCGCATTGTCGTTGGGTCTGTGGGCTGCGGTCAAACTGGCGCTTAACCTGTTCCGACCCAAAATGAGCCCGGCTATCTCGAACGCCTTCTCGCACATGCAGTTGGATGCCGACCTTATCATCGAGAACACGGACCCAGGCCACAGAGAAAATGACCTGCAGGTGGGGTTCTCTTTGACGGAAATGACCGATCGGGTAGAAAACCTGTTGCGAGGCATCGGCATGATTCACGACTTTGCGAGCATTGTATATGTGATGGGGCACGGCTCGAGCAGCGCAAACAACCCGCATCATGGAGCACACGACTGCGGCGCTTGTAGCGGCAGACCGGGGTCGGTTAATGCCCGTGTGTTCGCCTTTATGGCCAATCACCCCAAGGTGCGGCTCGCTTTGGACGAGCGTGGCCTGCATCTGCCCACAACTACACAGTTTCTTGGTGGCCTGCACGACACGGCAGCAGATGAGATTGCTTTTTTTGATGAAAAAAACCTGTCGCCAGAAAATGCTCTGGCCCATACTCGCAATCGAGTAACTTTTGAAAATGCACTAAATCTGAATGCCAAGGAGCGCTCCCGTCGCTTTGCTTCCATCAATACCAAACAGGACATTCTCAAAATCCGCGAAGCTATACGGCAGCGCTCGGTATCCTACTTTGAGCCGAGGCCTGAACTCGGTCACGGTACCAACGCCCTTTGCTTTGTAGGCCATCGCAGCCTTACCAAGGGTCTGTTCCTCGACCGACGGGCGTTTCTCAATTCGTATGATTACCGAACGGACCCTACCGGCAAACGGCTTCTCGGCGTGATGCGCCCATTGCCACCAGTTTGCGGTGGGATCAATCTGGAGTATTATTTCAGCCGGATGGATAATGTGAAACTCGGTGCCGGAACCAAACTGCCGCACCATGTGATGGGCCTCATCGGCGTAGCCAACAGCAGCGACGGTGACCTGCGCCCCGGCCTGCCACTACAGATGATTGAAGTACATGACCCGGTGAGACTGCTGATTCTTGTAGAGCACGACCCGGAGGTAGTACTGCGAACGATACAGACAGAACCAGACCTGTACCAGTGGTTTGAGCAAAACTGGGTACACCTCGCTGCCATACACCCGGCCACCAACGAATACTACATTTTCAAGAGTGGTAAGTTCCACGTGTACAAGCCCGCCAAAGATCGAGTGGGAGTGGCCCGAGACATACACGCCCTGATCGAATCGATAGACGGAATGGAGACTAACCACATCACCCACGCTACGAAGGAAAACCTGCCGATACATGTCCTTGCGGAGCGTTAGTAAGCGCTTTACTGCAAATAAACAAACAGAACAAACTGGCGCTAAAGCAAAAGGAGCGCAAAAAGAATATTCAACATGAGCGAATTGCTTCACTATTTAGTGCTAATACCATTGGCGGGCTTTTTCGCTAGCGTGTGCCTGCCCCGTAAGATGGAAAAAGCCATCTATTGGACTTCCATAACCACAGTCGGCTTGCAAAGTGCTGTATTTCTTTGGTTGTTGTTTCACTGGTTTAAGAGTGGTTTCGCCGACCTGCAGACCGAAGGCTTAGTGCTGTACCACACCGAAACGTCGCACTTTACCATCGGTTTTTTCTTCGACAGGAACTCGGCAGCCTACTTTGCCGTGTCGGCTATTCTGGCTTTTTTGGTATTTACGTTCAGCCGTTACTACATCCACCGGGATGGTGGCTTTAAGCGGTTTTTCAACAACCTGCTTTTTTTTCATACCGGATTGAGTTTCATCCTCTTTTCAGGCAATCTTGTGACGCTATTCATCGGGTGGGAATTCATCGGCATTACCTCGTTTTTCCTGGTTGCCTACTACCGCGAGCGATATTTGCCCGTTAAAAACGCGCTCAAAGTAGTGTCCTACTACCGGGTTGCCGATGTGTTTTTGCTGCTCGGTATTTGGTTGAGTCACCACTATTTTGGGCATAACGTCCTATTTGCTGAGTTGAAGGAGTTGCACAGACTAGGTCAGCCCATTATTACGGAGGCCGTCTATCAGTGGGCAATACCGTTGATTTTCTTAGTGGTGGCTATGGTCAAATCTGCTCAATTGCCGTTCTCGGCCTGGCTGCCTCGGGCGATGGAGGGCCCGACATCATCGAGTGCCATTTTTTATGGCTCTTTGTCGGTACACATCGGCGTTTTTTTGCTGCTGCGAACTGCGCCTTTGTGGGAATCGAATGTCGGATTTACCGTACTCGTCGGGCTTGTAGGACTGGCAACCAGTGTAGTGGCCTCGCTTACTGCACGAGTACAATCGAACATCAAAACCCAGATCGCCTACTCATCTATAGCCCAGATCGGCATAATTTTTATCGAGCTGGCGCTGGGTCTGCACGTGCTTGCATTGGTGCATTTTGCCGGCAATGCCTTCCTGCGCACATACCAGTTGCTGATGTCCCCTTCGGTACTAAACTACCTCATACACGACCAATTTTTTAATTTCATACAACCCCAACAAAGTAGTTCTAAAACAATTTTGGACAGGTTGCGCCTTACTGCTTATACCATGAGCATACGGGAGTGGAACCTTGATGCGCTGGCATACCGCTACCTGTGGAAGCCTTTAAAGTTTTTGGGTAATGGTCTCGGATTTATCAATGCCCGGAGCGCAGTTTGGTTGTGTCTGCCACTATTGATCATGGGTTTGTACTTCGTCAAACAACGTGACCAAATACCTGCCGAATTGTTGAGCTGGCTGCCCGTTGGATTTGTCGTGGTAGGCGTATCATTGATTCTGAAAGCCTTCGTTGAGCGTCAATCGGCCCAACGGGCATGGTTTTATGTCGTGACCAGCCAGTTGTTTGTGACGATGGCCATTGCGTTCAACAAGCAGTTTGATTTCGCCCAGATCTACCTGTATCTGAGCGGAATTTTATTTTCTACCGCTATTGGCTATTGGTCCCTTTGGCAGCTGCGCCGCCGAGGCGAGAGTATCACGCTGGATCGCCACCACGGCCATTCGTACGAGTACCCCCAGCTCACCATCGTGTTTATGATTGCCACACTCGGTATGTCGGGGTTCCCCATCACACCAGCCTTCATCGGTGAAGATATCATACTTGGAAACGTAGATGAAGATCAATATTCATTGATGACCCTGATTGCTTTCAGCATGATCCTCGATGGGTTGGCGGTGCTGCGGATCTATGCCCGACTGTTTTTAGGGCCACATACCAAAGGGTATCACGAAGTGGCTTACAGGTCTACATAATTTGCCTGTGTAAAGTCATTTCAGGACTAGGCACACCAACAAACACACGAAGTTGAAACATACTTCATCACGACACAGCCTTGGCGATCTGCCGCGTCGTGTCCGTATCACCCATGGTGTAGTAGTGTAAGCATGGCACACCTGCGGCTTTCAGTTCCAGCGATTGTTGGATGCACCATTCGATTCCGATTTGGCGCACGGCATCGTCGTTGGCTGATTTCATGGCTGCGTCCACGAGGTCTTTGGGCATGTTGACAAAAAACTTGCGGGGGATGGAGTTAAGTTGGTATCGTTTTGTGAGCGGTTTTAAGCCGGGCACGATTGGTACCATAATGCCCGCAGCCCGGCAGGTGTCCACATACTCGAAAAATTTTTTGTTGTCAAAAAACATCTGCGTCACGATGTACTGCGCCCCGGCATCCACTTTCATTTTGACAAAAGCCAGGTCTGCTTCCATGTTTGGCGATTCGAAGTGCTTTTCCGGGTAGCCCGCGATACCGATGCAGAAGTCGGTTTTTTCACCGTTCACAATGTCCGCGTCCAGGTAGTGCCCTTGGTTCATGTTGGCAATTTGGCGGACGAGGTCGAGCGCATACTTGTGCCCCTGATCGTGGGGTGTAAAGCGCTCTTCGAACTGGCGGGCATCACCCCGCAAAGCCAACACGTTGTTGATGCCGAGAAAGTTGAGATCAATCAGCGCGTTTTCGGTTTCATCTTTTGAGAAACCGCCGCAGATCAGGTGCGGCACCGCATCCGCCTTGTACCGGTGCATGAGGGAGGCGCAAATACCAACGGTGCCAGGGCGTTTCCGAATGGCTGCCTTTTCGTAGTACCCCGATGGGCGCACCTTGTAAATGTACTCCTCGCGGTGGTAGGTAACATCAATGAACGGCGGCTTGAACTCCATCAACGCGTCCAGCGTGTTGAAAATGGCTTGCATACTACCGCCTTTGAGCGGGGGCAACACTTCGAAGGAAATCAGGGTCTTGCCCTTGGACTTGGCGAAATGGTCGGTGACTTTCATATAAGGGTAGTTAGTACATGGAGCGCTATGACTTGCGCGACCGGAGTTCTGCCAAAAAGCGTTCCAGCTCTGTCACATCGTAGTACAGCACTTCACGCGGCTTGGAACCTTCGGCCGGACCGACGATGCCGAGGCCCTCAAGTTGGTCCATGATGCGGCCGGCGCGGTTGTACCCGAGTTTGAGACGGCGCTGGATCATACTGGTAGATCCGTGTTGGGTTTCTACCACAAGGCGGCCGGCATCGTCGAGCATATCGTCCAGATCGGCGAGACTGATCTGTTTGCCGCCGCCGCCGCCGACCTCGTCGTCGCCGTGGAATTCGGGCAGGAAAAACGGCTCCGGGAAGCCGGTCTGGTTGGCTATGAACTCGATCACGCGATCCACCTCGGGGGTGTCCACAAATGCAGACTGGAGGCGAATCACATCACCGCCTACGGACAGGAGCATGTCGCCCTTGCCGGTGAGTTGTTCGGCGCCGCCCGCATCAAGGATCGTGCGGCTGTCCACTTTGGACACCACTTTATACGCGATTCGAGCGGGGAAGTTGGCTTTGATGACCCCGGTGATGATATTCACCGACGGGCGTTGGGTGGCTATGATGAGGTGGATACCCACGGCCCGCGACAGCTGAGCGAGGCGTCCGATTGGCAGTTCCACTTCCTTGCCGGCGGTCATGATGAGGTCAGCAAATTCGTCAATCACCAGCACGATGTAGGGCAGGAACCGGTGGCCTTTGAGCGGACTGAGGCGGCGGGCCACGAACTTGTCGTTGTACTCGGCGATGTTGCGCACCTCTGCGCTTTTGAGCAGGTTGTACCGCGCTTCCATCTCAATGATGAGCGAATTAAGCGTGTGTACCACCTTTTGCGTATCGGTCACGATCGGTTCTACCTGATCGGGCAGGAAACCGAGGAAGTGGTTTTCGAGGCGGGCATAGGGGAACAGTTCCACCTTTTTCGGGTCAATGAGGATAAGTTTGACCTGCGAGGGGTGTTTTTTGTACAGCAGCGAGTTGAGGATGACGTTGATGCCCACCGATTTGCCCTGGCCAGTGGAACCGGCGATGAGCAAGTGTGGCATTTTGGTCAGGTCGGCCACGAACACCTCGTTTTGGATGTTTTTTCCCAAAGCGATCGGCAGTTCCATCTTGGCGCGTTTGAAGCGGTCATCCATGAGAACTTCGCGCATGCCCACTGTCTGGCGCTTTTTGTTGGGCACCTCAATACCGATAGTGCCCTTGCCGGGAATAGGTGCTATGATACGGATACCGAGGGCGGATAGGCTTAGAGCAATGTCGTCCTCGAGGTTTTTTATCTTGGAAATGCGAATGCCGCGGGCGGGCACGATCTCGTATAGCGTGACCGTAGGGCCGATGGTAGCCTTGATCTTCTCGATGTCAATCTTGAAGTTCATCAGCGTGTGCAAAATCTGGTTTTTATTCTGCTCCAGTTCGTCGCGGTCAATTTCGAGGTGCGTGTTGTCGTACTCGTGCAGCAGCTGCAAGTGCGGGTACTCGTAGTGCGACAGTTCGAGGGTGGGGTCGTACGGATCGGTCAGGTTGGGGGTATCTTCCTGAATGGCTTCCACGGGCGGCTTGTACGACGGAGCCTCGTCGGGCAGCACGGGGGCCGGCTGTTCGGCGGGCAAGTTAATCTCCAATTCGGTGTCCTCCACGGAATCGCTCTTTTTGGCGGCGGTGTCGTCGGCGAAAAGAGCACTTTTTTTCGAAAGATCGAACAACATTGGGCCGCCGCGCGGAACTGCCGGTTCTGTGCTGGCTGGAGTAGTAGCGAGCACATTTGCGTCGGTTTCGTCATCAAGAGGCACCGATGCGGTATTCAGTTTTTCCGCCCTTTTTTGAGCAACCGCCGAGCGCGAAGCCCGGTATCGTTTGCCGTACTCGCCGCTGAGCAGGTCGCGCCAGGCACGTTGGGTCTCATACCAGAGTTGCCGCCAGGTAAAGTCGGACAGGTCGGGGTTGTTGTTCCACACAAACGTAGCTACAAGCGCAAAAATCAACAGCGCCAATGTGCCGGGTATGCCCAAAAAGCGCTGAATCCACTCGCTGACCGCCTGGCCAAACACACCGCCCACGGGAAACTCCATTGCCTGGAAAAAAAACGAGGAGACCACCGACACAATCACCATCCAGATCACCGTGCGCTGGAATGTGCCGAACAAATGGCTCAGTGGAACCCGTCGCATGAGGGCCAGACCGTAGTTGTACGCCAGGTATACAAACCCGAACGAGGCCACGCCAAAGCCCCAGTAAATAATGCTGTCAGCGAGGTACGCGCCGAGTCGCCCCAGCCAGTTATCCACCTCAACATCGCCAAGGAAGTTTTCCCAGGTGAAGTGCAGCACGATGTCGTGGTCTTTCTCCCAGGTAAAAAAATAAGAGGTAAAAGCGATCAGGAAGTAGAAGGAAAGGAACAGGAGAAACATCCCGATGAGTTTCGGGGTGCGTTCGCCGTCGAAGTTCAGGCTTGACTGTCCGCGTCTGCTATTGGCCATGCGTGGTGTGCGGCGGGCTTATTGCCAGCCAAGTAAAATGGGATGATGCTGCGCAAAAGTAACGTGTGGCAGCCATGAGCATCTTGATTGGGCAAAAAAATGTTTGGGAGAGTATTTATTGCCCGTGAAGTTCAGGTTCTGTAGGAGAAAAAACACCCCGGACTTCAAGCCGTTGTACCTTGCGTCAAGGTTTTTACAACCGGTATTTCTGAATTATTAAAGCCATGATTCTACAAACCCAACCCAGACACGTCATTTTTATCGTTTTGTTGATCGCCTGCTTTCCGACAGGTGTATGCCTGGGCCAGGCCGCAGATAGCGTTCGGACAGAAATTGCTTTTATCAGCGATACGCAGGCGCCAATGTGTGTGGAGAAACTATTTTTGAAATCCAATCAAAACACACTGGCGACGGAGTTGCTGTTCCAGGATATCACACAGTTCAAACCCCGCTGCCTGTTTATTCTGGGTGATGTCGTGTCAAAAGGCCCCAAAGAAAAAAAATGGACGGAGATAGACCGATACCTCGCCGCTGCACGCACAAATGGAATCCCGGTTTATGCCCTCCTGGGAAACCACGACGTGATGGGTAATGCGCGAAAGGGCGAGGCGAATTTCAACAAACGTTTCCCCGACCAGGTGAACACCGGTTTCATAAAAATCGTGGACTCCATAGCGGTAGTGCTGCTCAATTCCAATTTCAATACGTTGAGCGATGAACAACAGAAACAGCAACAGGAATTCTATACCAAGACACTTGCTACGCTGGAGGCCGATCCTGGCGTACTCTGCATCATCGTTACCTGCCACCATCCGCCGTACTCGAACAGCAAAATCGTAGGCTGCAATGAAACCGTGCAGGAACAATTCGTGCCCCTGTTCAAACGTGCCGGCAAAGCCAAACTGTTTATGACCGGCCATGCACACGACTTTGAGTATTTCCGGTTCTACGGAAAATACTTCCTCACCATCGGCGGTGGCGGCGGCCTGCACCAGCCCCTGAAAACCGGTGCGGATCGCCTGCCCAATGAGGCGGGCGATTACAATCCGGAGTTTCAGTACGTCCTGCTCAAACGCACCGGAACACAGTTAACCATCACCTCCAAAAGGCTTAAGGCCGACTTTTCGGGCGTGGAAACGGGGCACAGTTTTACTATCGAATGAATGTACTTTTGGTTTGTACCGCAGGGCCGGTTCCAGGCAGGCGACTGAATTCGAGACACGCTCTTAGTTCGACTTTAGCCATTTGGGAAATTGATAATGCCGTTTCAAGTCAGTGAGATATGGCGACTGAAATAATTTTTAAACATCGCTGTAAAATCGGGACATTCATAAATTCCAAGTAAGAGCGTTTTAAATGGCTAAAGTCTAGTTTAGTTTGTGGTAAATGTTCCTTATCGAGTCATATACCGCCAAAAAAAGGCCGCCAGCCAGGCACCGGCCACAGGAGCGATCAGGTAAATCCAAAGAAATTCCAAGTGCCCGGACACAACAGCTGGTGCAATGGAGCGAGCGGGATTCATGGATGCGCCACATACCGGCCCTGCAAACAGAGCCTCCAGCCAAACAGTACCGCCAATTGCAATAGCTGCAAAAGGTTGCGTTTCCCGGGGGCCCTGCGACGTGTACAAAACAACCAATATCAGGAAAAAAGTAAGCAGGAATTCCAGTAGCAACGACTGAATCGGGCTTCCCGCTGGCAAAGTAGCGCCCAACGAGCTGTTAGCGGGAAACAAAAAAGCAAGGACCAGGCTTGCCATCAATGCCCCGGCGATCTGTGCGCCCAAGTACGGCAGAGCCAATCGGCGATCGAACCTGTCGGTACTGGAAAATGCCAGCGTAACTGCCGGGTTTAAGTGCGCTCCTGAAACGGCCCCAAACGTGTATACCATCGCCATAACCACCAAACCGAAGGTTGCTGCAATACCCGGGTGCGTTACTGCGCCACCGCTTTGCTGGTTGACAATAATTGCTCCGGTACCACAAAATACCAGGATAAACGTGCCGGTACTTTCCGCGATCAGTTTTTTCCACATGGCGAAAGGAAATCTTGAATCTGTGCTTCGCAAAGGTAGTACTCATCCGTACTGCCGGGAAAAAGCCATGTTAAGCGTGTATTAATTTTAGTCACGGGGCTGCAAGCGGCCGCGAAATTTAATTACACGCTAAAAGAACTAGTTGCCGTTCCTTAGCGAACAAAAACAACGATGCCGCACCACGACCCATTGGTTGATCGCCTCCGCGCCCGCCTCGCCGGCCCCCTGCCGGGGCGTGAGGCCCAGTACAAAATGGCCAGCATGCGCCGCTTGGAAGAGATCGACGCCAGCCACCCGCCACCGCCCGGGAGCGAAAATCGCTTGTGATATTCTTCTCGTGGTCATTCACGAGATCAAGGTGCGCAATGCATACAATTTGAACATCATGACCCCAAAAGGTTAACGGCAATAAAGATGACAGGCGAGGTATTGAATTTGTTTCTACAGTGAACTCCGTATACTTCATAATAGCGCTGCGAAATTTTATTAGGGTTAAAAAGACGAATCTAAACTGTAAGTAAAATAACGATTTTTACTACTTTACACTCAAAATATTTTCAAAAATCAAAATTATATATTTTTTTTTGTTAAAACTTGAAAAATTATTGAAAAATAATATAGGGGGGGGGGTCAGGGCAAACGCAT
>JBJXEZ010000149.1:0-32431 GCA_046153695.1 Saprospiraceae bacterium | reverse complement strand
GCAGGTGTATGTGGGCAATACGGCGAAAAAAATAACGCAGGGCAGGGTAAAATTGGACGGCCTGACGCCGAAATGTTAAATTTAAACACGCTCTTAAACACGCTCTAACAAAATTCAATGAAAGATTTCTGGTTAGAGGGTTAACAGGCTACAGGTTAACTGTAGCCCTCTAACCAGAATTTCTTAGCCTTCACTCCAAATTTAATTCCGGTCGGTAAGGATATTGGGCTGGCATTCCCCATTATTTTCTGGAAAAATATTTATTCGGTTTTTTTTAACAAAAACCACGTCGTACTTTTGCCGCCGGTTTCTAAAGAGCCTCTCCTGACGTGGATATGACAGCCATTCGAAAGTACTGGATCGCCTTGATTTTTAGCGGCTTTAGCACATTTGCTTTTGCTCAGAACGATCAACATGGTACTCCTGCAACTGCAGGCGAGCACCCTGTTGATGCCCACAGCCCATGTGGCCATTCCATTTCAGAAGAAAAAGAGTTCAATGCCGGTGACAACGCCGTACACCACATTGCCGATGCAAATGCCCTCCATATCGTGGGCGAATTGTACTTACATCTGCCCTGTTTCCTGTACGCACCCGGCCACGGCTGGACGATTACAACAACGGCTGCTTTCCATGCCCACCACCATGGCAATGGCACAAAAAGCAAAAACGGCTACGTCCTCGTACACGGCAACGTTATGCGCCTCCAAAATCCGGCACTAGTCCAGGGAGAAATGGAGGTATCCGACTACACCCACGAAGATATTGAAGAAGGCGGCAAAACTAAAACCGTGTACAATGCCATCATTGCGGGCAATTGCGAGCGGCTTGATTCCAAAACCACTTTTGATGGCGGCCTCATGGGCGGCGGCATCACGAGTTTTTACGACTACTCCATCACCCGCAACGTGTTCACCATGTTGCTCACGGCATTGATCCTGTTTTTACTGTTCCGTTCGGCTGCCAGAGCATCCGTTCGCCGCCAGGGTCAAGCCCCCAAAGGCCTGCAAAATGCCCTTGAGCCGCTCGTTACGTTTATCCGTGATGACGTGGCCAAACCGAACATCGGCCCCAAGTACGAAAAATACATGCCGTATCTGCTGTCGGCGTTTTTCTTTATCCTAGGGCTCAACCTGATCGGCCAGATACCTTTCTTCCCCGGCAGTGCAAACGTGACAGGAAATATTTCCGTCACCATCGTGCTCGCGGTGCTGACATTCCTGATTTCCCTTTTTAGCACCAACAAGCACTATTGGGAACATACCCTGTGGATGCCCGGTGTGCCCGCTGTGCTGAAAATCCTGATCCTGACACCGATCGAAGTGCTCGGCATTTTTCTAAAACCCTTCACCTTGTTGCTGCGTCTTTTTGCCAATATCACCGCTGGCCACATCGTGATCCTGAGTTTTGTCAGCCTGATCTTTATTTTTGGCAACGCGGGCGAAAGCCTCGGAGGCTCTTTGGCTGGAGCAGCTGCTTCCATACCACTCACGCTGTTCATGATGACGCTCGAACTGCTGGTTGCCTTTTTACAAGCCTTCATTTTTACTATGCTTTCCGCTGTTTACATCGGAATGGCCGTCGAAGAACCACACCATCATTAGAATGATAAATGTTGAATGATAAATGATGAATGTGTGAAACCTCTAAGCCCGAAACATAAACAACGATTTTTAACAAACTCAATCATATACAATGTCTTACGCAGCTCTTGGTGCCGGTCTTGCCGTAATTGGCGCAGGTATTGGTATCGGTCAAATTGGTGGCAAAGCCATGGAGGCTATCGCTCGTCAACCGGAAGCATTGGGCGATATTCGCTCGAACATGATCCTCATGGCCGCTCTCGTTGAGGGTGCTGCTCTGGTTGCCATGGTATTGGCTTTCTTCGTGAAAGCCGCCGGCTAAGAATCGTTTTTCCGGGTCGGCGCGAAGCGGTTGGCGACGCTACGACCCGGATTTTTAACCCCGCCCTACATTCAACTTTCATCATTCATCATTCGCTAATATGTTGTTCCTCGGAGATTTTTCCGTCATCAAACCCGATCCGGGTTTGCTTTTCTGGACGACCACAATTTTCTTCATCTTCTGGTTCCTGATGCGGCGCTATGCCTTCAAGCCAATCACGGAATCGCTGAAAAAGCGTGAACTTGATATTCAGGACTCGCTTGACCAAGCCAAAAAGGCTCGGGAAGAAATGTCCCACCTGAAAGCCGAGAACGAAAAATTGCTGGCCCAGGCTCGCGAAGAACGTGCTCAGATCCTGAAAGAGGCCAAAGAGGCCAAAGAGGAAATCATTTCCGAGGCCAAAGAGCGTGCGAACGCCGAGTATAAACGCAAGGTTGAAAGCGCTATTCAGGACATCGAAAACCAAAAAATGGCAGCCTTGGTTGACCTGAAAAACACTGCTGGCCGCCTCGCCGTGGAAATCGCCGAGAAAATCCTGCAAAAAGAACTGGGCAATAAAACCGAGCAGGAAGCCTACGCGAAGTCGTTGGCTGATCAAATAAAAATGAACTAATTACCGGTACCGCGGGGAGCTTAGCCCACCGCCTGCCGTCAACCGACAGGATATGTCCGTTACAAGAATCGCAACCCGTTACGCCAAGTCCCTGCTGGAACTGGCCATCGATCAAAAATCGGTCGAACCGGTGTATGCCGACATGGCCACGCTCCGCTCGGCAGTAAAGCACCGCGAGCTGTACATGTTGCTAAAAAGCCCGATCGTACATGCCGACAAAAAAATAGCGGTGTTGCACGCTATTCTGGAGGGCAAGATCAACTCCCTCACACTGGCGTACCTGGATTTACTCGTGCAAAAAGGCCGCGAGATGTATATCCCGGAAATTAGTGCCGAGTTTATTCACCAGTACAAGACGCTCAAGCGCATTACCACCGTCCGTGTAACCAGCGCTATTCCACTCACCGAAACGGTGCTGGACAACCTGCGCAAAAAACTCGTGGCTAACGGCCTTACTACCGAGAATTTGGAAATCGAAACCCGCGTTGCCCCCGATTTGATTGGCGGTTTCGTGCTCGAATTCGATAATAAACGCTACGATGCCAGTGTCGCCAACAAATTGGTGGAACTGAAGTCGGAATTCATGAAAAATCAGTACGTCAAGGAAATGTGACCCCAGTCACTGGATAAACCACTTCATCACACAATCACTCAATCACTCAATAGCAAGTCATGGCAGACGTTCGACCGGAAGAAATCTCGGCAATATTGAAACAACAGCTCTCCGGCTTTGGCGCACAAACCAACCTCGAGGAGGTCGGATCGGTGCTTCAAGTCGGCGACGGTATCGCCCGCGTGTACGGACTCAATAACGCACAATCCGGCGAACTCGTCGAATTTGAAAGCGGCACACAAGCAATCGTTCTCAACCTGGAGGAAGACAACGTGGGTGTAGTACTCATGGGTTCCTCTGCGGGCATTCGCGAGGGTGCTATTGTAAAGCGCACCGGCAAAATCGCTTCCATCGAAGTTGGAGAAAACTTCGTTGGCCGTGTTGTGAACGCACTCGGTCAGCCTATTGATGGCAAAGGCCCTATTGGCGGTAAAAAGTATGAAATGCCGCTGGAGCGCAAAGCCCCGGGTGTTATTTTCCGCCGCCCGGTGAATGAGCCGCTTCAAACCGGTATCAAAGCCATTGATGCGATGATCCCTATCGGTCGTGGTCAGCGCGAGCTCATCATCGGCGACCGCCAGACAGGCAAGTCCGCTATCGCCCTTGATACCATCATTAACCAGAAAGAATTTTACGAGCGCGGCGAACCAGTGTACTGCATCTACGTCGCTTGTGGCCAAAAGGCTTCCACGGTGGCCCAGGTAGCCCGCACGCTCGAAGAATACGGTGCCATGGCCTACACGGTCATTGTTTCGGCTTCTGCTTCTGACCCGGCTCCGCTCCAGTTCTACGCTCCGTTCGCGGGTGCCGCCATTGGCGAGTTTTTCCGCGACACAGGCCGTCCGGCACTCATCATTTATGACGACCTCTCCAAACAGGCAGTTGCTTACCGTGAGGTGTCATTGTTGCTGCGCCGCCCACCCGGCCGTGAGGCTTACCCTGGCGACGTGTTTTACCTGCACAGCCGCCTGCTCGAGCGCGCTGCAAAGGTCATTGACGACCAAAAAGTTGCTATTCAAATGAACGACCTTCCCCCCAGCCTCGTGCAAGCAGGCTTGGTGAAAGGCGGCGGTTCGCTGACTGCTCTGCCCATCATTGAAACACAGGCTGGTGACGTGTCGGCATACATTCCGACAAACGTGATTTCCATCACGGACGGCCAGATATTCCTGGAATCCAACCTGTTCAACGCTGGTGTGCGTCCCGCTATCAACGTGGGTATCTCGGTGAGCCGCGTAGGCGGCAACGCCCAGATCAAATCCATGAAAAAGATCGCTGGTACGCTCAAACTTGACCAGGCCCAGTACCGCGAGTTGGAGGCTTTCTCCAAGTTTGGCTCTGACCTCGACGTTGCCACTCAAGCCATTCTGGCAAAGGGTGCCCGCAACGTGGAAATCCTCAAGCAACCGCAGTATAGCCCGGTAACTGTTGAAAAACAGGTCGCGATCATCTATCTCGGCACCAACAACCTGCTCCGTAATGTGCCGCTCGACAAAGTGCGCGAGTTTGAGGAACTCTTTCTGATGAAAATGGAGCAGGAACTCCCCGAAGTTTTAGAGGAACTGCGCAAAGGAAAATTGGAAGAAAGCAGCCTTGCCAAACTCAAGCAAGTAGCAGCAGGCCTCACCGGACAATACAAATAATGCAGCATGATGAATGATGAATAGGCCGTGCCTCATCATTCATTATTCTGCGTTCATCATTCAACATTCGATCTGAATTATGGCAGGTGGTTTAAAAGAAGTACGCGAACGCATCAAGTCAGTCATTTCGACGCAGCAAATCACGAAGGCCATGAAAATGGTTTCGGCGTCCAAGTTGCGTAAGGCGCAAAACGCCATTGTTCAGGTGCGCCCCTATTCGGACCGGCTGAACCGCATGTTGTCCAATATCATGTCGAGCCTCGACGGTGATGCTTCGACCTCTTTCGGAAAGGTTCGTGATGTAAAAAACGCCCTCATCGTAGTGGTTACTTCCAATCGGGGTTTGTGTGGCGCATTTAACACGAACATCAACAAAGAAGCCATTGCGCTCATCAACGGCAAATACGCCAAACAGCGCCAGGAGGGAAAGGTTACGGTCATGTTCATCGGAAAAAAAGGTTTCGACTACTTCCGCCGCCGCTACACCGATCTGACCTACAATACCGATTTTATGGGCCTGTTCAGCAACCTGGAGTACGAACACTCCAGTGCTGTGGCCAAAGGACTGATGGAGGCGTTTTCTACTGGCAAATACGACGCTATCGAGATCGTGTACGGTCGTTTCAAAAACGCCGCCATGCAATTCCCCACTGCCGAGCCATGGCTCCCGGTGGCTAAAATGGAAAACACGGGCGGCTCCAAAAAACGCGCCGACTACATTTTCGAGCCGGATCAGCAGGAACTGCTCGAGACGCTCATTCCGAGTATTCTCCAACTGCAGTTTCACAAAACATTGCTCGACACCCACGCCAGCGAACATGGCGCCCGGATGACGGCTATGGACAAGGCTTCTGAAAATGCCGAGGAATTGCTGAAAAACCTGCGAATCAACTACAACAAAGCCCGACAGGAGTCCATCACCACTGAACTCGGCGAGATCGTTGGTGGTGCCGCCGCATTGGAAGGCAACTAAGCAGTAATGACTTGACTGACCACTAAGAATATTTTTTTTTGTTTTTTTCAGCCCGGTACGCTTAGCGCGTGCCGGGCTGTTTCGTTTTTGCCGGTTTGGGCAGTTTAGCCTACATTTGTACGCATTTTTGCAAGACACTTTGGATATACCGCTCGTCATGCTTGATCACCTTGACATTCGTAATTTCAGGATTTTTGAAGAACTCCGCATAAATGGGTTAAACAGGATCAACCTTTTTGCAGGAAAAAACAACGCCGGGAAAACTGCCCTACTCGAAGCCTTGCGGATTTGGGCAGCTCAAGGCGATTCAACGGTTGTAAATCATATCATCTCAAAGCGAAACGAGTTTACTCCTGGCTGGTCAGAATCGTATGACTCCTTGTTCTTCCGCCCAAAATTGTACGAACAACGAAATGACGAGGACCTCTATATCCAAATCAACGAATTGTCCATCTATCGCCGGAAATCTCTCCAACACAGCACCTACTGCGAGCTGTATTGGAAACATAAGCCAAGCAGCACACAGTTAAATCCCACAATACCAACAAATTTCCCAAAAGATTCGGCAGTATTTATCCCTTTTGGAAACGGTGATGATTTCCCGGTGCAACAGTTTTGGGACCAGATCGTGCTCACCCCACTTGAAGACGATGTATTGCATATTTTGCGTGAGGCTATCTTGCCCGACCTCAAACGCATAGATGTAAAAAAAGAGCGAACATTAGTACGACTGGAGGGCGAGCCAACACCAATTTCATTTAATAATCTGGGGGATGGCGCTACCAGAATTCTTCAACTAGCCATTGGTTTGGCTAGCGCCCGTGGCAAGATGTTGCTCATTGACGAAATCGAATCCGGGCTGCACCATTCGATTCAAGAAACCCTTTGGGAAAAAATTTTTTACTATGCACAAAAATGGGATATCCAGGTATTCGCCACCACCCATAGTCAAGATACGGTACGAGCGTTCAAGTATACACAAGAAAAACGACGAGGCGTGCCCGCTGGTGCATATTTCCGCCTGCAACAAGCACGCAAAACCGGCAAGATCGAAGCCATTGAGTACGGTATGGAAGACCTTGAAGTTAGCCTTCTCGCAAACCTCGAATCACGGTAATTATGGCTCAACGTTTGATTGTCGAGGGCAACGATGCCATTCCGCTTGCTGCTCTTGCAAAAAAAAGCGGGATTAAACCGCCGCTTGGCTATGAATCGGAAACCAAATTCAAAAAAGAATTTGTGGCTGTTGGCGGAGGTGATTTAGGTGCCTTGGCTGTATTTCAAAAAGCTCTGACCAAAGCCTCCGATTTCACAAATATCGGCCTCGTTTTGGATGCCAATGAAAAAGGTGTAACAGCACGTTGGAAAGAAGTCCGCGACATTCTTCAACCACTTTTCCTTGAAGAAACGCTCTTGATTGCTGACAACCAAGAAGGAGCAAAAATTATCGCTGAGTACCAAATGCCCATCATAGGCGTCTGGATCATGCCTGACAATGCTTCTCCGGGCTATCTGGAGCACTTTTTGTCCGGGCTTGTTCCCAAAGAAAATGAACTCTGGAAGTATGCAATAGATACGATTGAGGCGTTGCCAAACAAACCGTTTACCCAAGCCAAAGAACAAAAAGCCTTACTTCACACATGGCTTGCTTGGCAAAAAGACCCAGGCAAACCATTTGGGCAAGCAATAGCATCAGGCTATCTTGACCACAATGCTCCCTACGCAAATGTATTTTGGGCGTGGTACTCTGGCACCTTTCTACTTTCAACCTGAGATTCAGCCACCAGCAGTATGGTGGTTTCCACGTGTACCATCCTTACAACCGTCGGCTCACCTGCGGTATCATCTGGTCTTTCCAGCCTGAAAATGTTCCTGCGAGGATGTGCTCGCGTGCCGAGCGCACAAGCCAAAGGTAAAACGCCAGGTTTTGGAGCGAGGCCAACTGCATACCCAGGATTTCCCCATTGACGAACAAGTGGCGCAAGTAGGCGCGGCTGTGTGCCTGGCTGGTGGGCGCTGGGCAATTGGCATCAATGGGGTCAAAGCAGTCTTTCCATCGCGCATTTTTTATGTTCACGATGCCCTCAGAAGTGTACAACATACCGTGGCGGGCATTTCGGGTGGGCAGCACACAATCGAACATATCGATGCCGCGAGCAATACACTCCAGGATATTTTCAGGAGTGCCGACGCCCATCAGGTAGCGAGGCCGGTCCGAAGGCAGAATTTCCGTAACCAATTCCGTCATGGCGTACATATCCTCCACGGGTTCCCCCACCGATAGCCCGCCGATAGCATTGCCTTCTCGCCCGAAGGAGGCTATCGTCTCCGCAGAAATTTTACGGAGCTCCGGGTAGGTGCTGCCCTGCACGATAGGAAACAGTGTTTGGCTGTGGCCGTACAGCGGCCCGGTCACGTCAAAACGGTCAACGCAGCGCTTGAGCCAGCGATGGGTTAGTTCCATGGAGTTTTTCGCGTAGCGGACATCACAGGGGTAGGGCGTACATTCGTCAAAAGCCATAACGATGTCGGCCCCGATAATACGCTGGATATCCATCACACCTTCCGGGGTGAACGTGTGCTTAGAGCCGTCAATGTGGCTCTGGAACGTGACCCCTTCCTCCTTGATCTTGCGCCGGTGCGCCAGCGAATACACTTGAAAACCACCACTGTCGGTTAGTATGGGCCGTTTCCAGCCGTTGAACCCGTGCAGGCCACCGGCAGCCTGCAGTGTCTCCAGCCCCGGACGCAAGTACAGGTGGTAGGTATTGCCGAGGATAATCTGCGCCGACACATCCCGCTCTAATTCGTGCTGGTGAACAGCCTTGACAGTGGCGGCCGTGCCCACGGGCATAAATATCGGTGTCTCGATCGGGCCGCGATCTGTCGAGATCAACCCGGCTCGAGCACGGGATTGGGAGTCAATTGTTAATAAATCGAACGTCATTCGTTGTAACGTGTTGGAGTTTGGGGCAGAGACCGCGCAATCTTAAGCCAAATTGGTAAGTGGTTGTAAATTTTTTTTTGACAAAAGGTAAATACGCAAGCAGGGGCCCGCTATAGCCTGGGTTTTCACCTTTTGTCAAAAAAAACTGCAACTGATTACTCAAAAGTCTGTGCGCCGCTGTGCCACTAAAAAACTCCGCGTACTTTTGCCCACAACAAAAAGCCGGCGGAGCACGGCCATCAGCAAACGGAATGAAACAACAGGAACTGCTTGACCATTTAGAAACCGACTTACGCGGATTGCTGGCTGAGGTGCGCTCAAAAATAGCAGTACTGCCGCCCGAAGGTCTGCGCCAACGCGCCAAACCGGAAGCCTGGAATATATTGGAAACGGCAGCACACCTCAACCGCTATGATGATGACTACCTTCCGAAGCTGCACCGGGCTATACACCTCGCCAAGGCTCGCCGTTGGGCACCCGCCAACGAGGTAGCCTACACCGGCAGGGGGCGCCGCCTGCTACGCCGTGCCGACTCGTCGAACGGGAAAGCCTTCAAAAGCCCAAAACGCTACGACTTCCTGAACCTGCCCCTCGGCCAGGATGTAGTGAAAGCACTCATCATCAACAGCGAACAACTGCTGCGTATAGTACAGGAAGCCCGAAAGACCGATCTCAACCGACCTACCATACCCAAGGCCAATGCATGGTTTGGCCACTATACCCTCGGAAACCTGTTGGAGTTTTTGGTGCTCCACAAGAAAAAACACATGTCCCGAATTCTGCCACAGTTTTAGCA
This sequence comes from Saprospiraceae bacterium, assembly GCA_046153695.1. GTDB lineage: Bacteria > Bacteroidota > Bacteroidia > Chitinophagales > Saprospiraceae > M3007. The sequence continues at coordinate 22,941 of JBJXEZ010000149.1, read as the reverse complement.
AATCGCACAACAGCATGACATACCTGCGTCCGAAGTTTCGCCACCCAGAACTGCCCCGCAACGACCGCGGCTACACCCGCCAGTACTACGAAGGTGCCTTGTCCACCCTGTGCGCCGGCTGTGGGCATGATTCTATCAGCGGTGCCATTATTCAGGCCTGCTTCGAACTGGCCATCGAACCGCACCGACTGGCTAAACTGTCTGGCATCGGCTGCTCGTCCAAAACACCAACCTATTTTCTCGGCAACTCGCATGGGTTCAACTCTGTACACGGACGCATGCCCTCCGTGGCAACGGGTGCCAACCTCGCCAACCGCGACCTGATTTACCTGGGTGTATCCGGCGACGGAGACACGGCATCCATCGGTATGGGCCAGTTCGTACACGCCCTGCGCCGCAACCTCAACATCACCTATATCGTGATGAATAACGGCTGCTACGGCCTGACCAAGGGCCAGGACTCTGCCACCGCAGACGAAGGTTCTATCAATAAAACCGGCGCTGCCAACCCCTTCCAGTCCATTGACCTGGCCGGGATGGCTATGGAACTGGGATGTACTTTTGTTGGGCGCAGTTTTTCGGGCGACAAAGAGCAACTCATCCCCATGATCAAGGCTGCCATCGCCCACGAAGGCTTCGCGTTCATTGATGTGCTCTCCCCTTGCGTCACGTTCAACAACAATGTCGGTTCAACCAAGTCCTACGACTATGTTCGCCAGCATGTGGAGGCCACCGCTGCCGTAGACTATGTCCCCGTGAAAGCGGAAATAACTACGCAGTATGCCGAGGGCACCAACAAAGTGATCCGTCTGCACGACGATTCGCATGTTACCCTCAATAAACTGGCCCCAGGGTGGGATCCCAGCGACCGCAACCTCGCCTTTGAACGCCTGCACGAAGCCCGGGCAAAAGGCGAAATTCTGACCGGAATTATTTACCTCGAACCGAAAACGAGCGACTTGCACTCCATGCTCAATACGGTAACCCGTCCATTAAATTCCCTGCAAGAGGAAGACCTTTGCCCCGGCATGGCAGCATTGGATATGATCAATGCTGAAAGCAGGTGAGTTTTACTGATGAATGTAGATGCTCCGATATGCCAACCTACTTGATTCTTCTTTTTTAGTAAACCATGCAGCACGTTGCCATTTTCGCTTCCGGAGCCGGGAGCAATGCACGCAAGATCATGGAGCATTTCGCCCAGCATGAACGAGTGGCTGTGGCCTTGGTAGTGTGCAACAAACCCGGCGCGGGCGTGCTGGACATAGCCCGTGAATATGGAATCCCCGTGTGCCTCATTAACCGAACTGATTTTTACGAAACAGAAAACCTGCTTGCTGTGCTGGCCAACCACCGGGTGGATTTCATCGCCCTGGCCGGTTTTTTGTGGTTAGTGCCACCTTACCTTCTCCACGCCTATTCGGACAAAATCGTCAACATCCACCCGGCGTTGCTCCCGAAGTTCGGCGGCAAGGGCATGTACGGAATGCGCGTGCACGAAGCGGTGAAGGCCGCTGGCGAAACGCAAACTGGCATAACCATCCACCGTGTGAATGAGCACTACGACGAGGGCGACACGCTGTTTCAGGCCGCCTGCCCCGTTGAACCGGCCGACACACCCGAGTCCATCGCTCAAAAAGTACACGAACTGGAACACCGTTATTTTTCGCAAGTGATCGAAACTATCCTTAGCCAGCCCGCATGACCTTGCGCCAATTCGTCCGACTCGCCCGCATGGAGCACTGGGTTAAGAACTTGTTTCTTTTCATCCCGGCCTTTTTTGCTGCCCGCTTGTCCGAAAGCCCGATTTTGCAACATGCAGTCACTGGCTTTTTGGCTTTTTCTCTGACAGCCTCCTCCGTATACGTCCTGAATGACCTCGTGGACGCGCCCCAAGACCGCAACCACCCGCACAAGCGCAACCGCCCCATTGCAAGCGGAGCCGTTGGCAAACAGACGGCGGTGCTCACTCTGCTCGCCCTGCTTGGCTGCGGTCTGGCTCTGGCTTATACACTTGGCCCGGCCTTTTTGCTGATCTGTGCGGCATACGCAGCCATAAACGTCCTGTACAGTTTTTCCCTCAAGCACATTGCCATTGTTGATATATGCCTCATCGCAACGGGTTTTTTAATGCGCGTTTTCGCGGGCGGCGCGGCCACGGGCGTGGCGGTGTCGCACTGGCTCATCGTGCTCACTTTTTTGCTCGCCCTCATTCTTGGACTGGCCAAGCGCCGGGGTGAGTATGTGATCGCTACCGAGGGCCAGACTTTCCGCCGGGCGCTGGAAGGCTACAACCTGCCCTTCCTCGATGCCAGCATCACTGTTTGCTCCACGGTGGCTATCGTTGCTTACCTGATGTACTGTTTTTCACCGGAAGTGACCGTCCGTATCGGCAGCGACAATATCTACTACACCGCGTTTTTTGTGATCATGGGCATCCTGCGCTACCTGCAATTGACACTGGTATTTGAGCGCACGGAATCGCCTACTCGGGCCTTGCTGCGCGACGTTTTTTTGCAAATAGTGCTGGTCGGCTGGGTCGCTTCTTTCGCCTGGTTGTTGTACGCTAAACGGTGGTTTATGTGACTTTTCGCCATTGTGGCATTGTGGAGTAGCGAGCTCCGCCGGTACAACCCCACCCCCATCCCCTCCCCCGAATGGGAGGGGGGCTCATCGCGCTTTGCAGGGCGGTCTCATCATGTTGGAAAGCCAAAGTACCCACCACTAAGTTTTTACCGTTTTTGAGGGCAAGCCCCCCTCCCATTCGGGGGAGGGGATGGGGGTGGGGTTGACACCCACGGCCCCATAAGTTAGTAAATATCCGAACAAACCGGGCCTAAACTAACCAGTTACCCCGCCATTGGCTGGGCTAACATTTACCATTCATCAATCGCCTACATGAAAAAACTCCTTCTCCTTACCTGCCTCACTACCCTACCCTGCCTGTTTGTTGCTCAGACACCTCGCGACACCGTTTTTCAACACTGGCACGCTGGCCAAAAAGCAGAACCAACAAAAAAAGAGGCACTGCTCAAAGTAACCGTGGTGGACCTGGACCGCCTCAAAATTCCCGACCTGGCTGTACGCGTGGAAGAAACCGCTTCCGGAAAGCTATGGCTGGGTACCACTGGCAAGTACGGCGAAGTGTATTTTCTTGTGCCTGCCGGGAAAGAGTACCGCGTGGGCGCGGGAGACGAAGCCTGCATTCAAACCATCCAGATTCCCAACGATACGTACCTGCGCGACAACCTGACTATTTCCCACCTTCCGAAGGCATTTACTGAAAAAATACGCGGCGATACCGTGTTTCAAACTGTATCGGTTTCCCAAAAACCAACCCGTGAGCGCGTGCTCGTGCAGGCCAAAATCCTTGACCTCGACGACAAGCCCATCGCTGGCGAAGTGTTGTTTTTTTCGGTAGAAAAAAGCAAAACGGTGTATGTAGCCGTCACGAGCACACAGGGCAGGGCTGCCATTATGCTACCCAAAGGCCAACGGTATTGTTTCAGTACGGAAATTTACCCGAACCTGAAATGTTACGACCTGCCCAACCAAGACATGGCCGGCCAACTCAACATCACATTCAATACCATCGGCACCAAAGCCTACCGCGCCCGCGAAGCCGACCGCGCCCGGCAGGCCGCCGTCCGGGACTCGCTTTACCGACTGGATCGCATGCGGGACTCTCTGCTCGCCCTCACCCGGCAGTATGGGGATGACAATTTTGTGGATCAACTCCTCTTCGGCGCCTCGCGCGACTCCGTACTCAAACATATCGAACGCCGTGCCGACCGCGACCGGGCTGCCGTCAAAGCCGACCCGCTGTATTTTGAAAAAACCGGCCAGGTGGTGCAAGCCGCACTGTATCGCATGCGTGACCGTTGGAAAAACAAGATGATCGTGACCGATCTTACTGGCAGCATGTCGCCCTACATGGATCAGGTCATCCTCTGGCATGTGCTCCAATTGGTGAAGGGTGAAGATAACCGCTACCTGTTTTTCAACGACGGCGACAACACGCCCGACGCGCAAAAAATTATTGGCAAAACCGGCGGCCTGTACCACACCGAGCGCGCCCAATTGGACAGCCTGCTGGAAAAAATGCATCAGGCGGCCAGAGGCGGCAGCGGTGGCGACGGCCCCGAAAACGACGTGGAGGCCCTGCTCGCCGCCGTGCCCCGGCTGCGCGGGCTGGACGAGCTCGTGCTCGTGGCCGACAACTACAGCGACGCGCGCGACATCGGCCTGCTCGAAAAACTCCGCAAGCCCGTACACGTGGTGCTCTGCGGCACCGAGCAAGGCGCGAACGAGCAGTACCTCGAAATCGCCTACAAGACCGGCGGCAGCATCCACACCATCGAGCAGGACATCGAAGACCTGGCCCGGCTGGCTGACGGAGCCACCATCAGCATCGGGGCACATCAGTACAAAGTGAGTCGGGGGAAGTTTATCAAGGTGTCGCGGTTGTGAGGATTTGTGTTTGGGAAAAATGGGGGTTACTTTTGCAGAAAAAAAATAGCGATGCTTATTTCCATAAAAATTGAAACAAGTGATGATCTGCGCATGGTGGAGCCTGTGCTGGCATTGCTCGGAAAGTCAAAAGCCAGGATCAATGTCAAAACCGGAAGTGATCTGGCAGAAAGCCGCAAGAAAGCCATGCATCAACTGATTCAGTTTATCCATGAATCAACCTTTCCGGTAGTTTCCAAAATCGAAATACCTAACCGCGAAGAACGAAATGCCCGCAGGTAAGCAATTTTGGGATACCAATTTGTGGGTCTACCTTTTCACAGTCAGCACCGACCCACGTGATGTGGCTAAGCAATCCAGATTGCTTTCATTGCTCACCGATGCCCCCGACATTGCCATTTCAGCACAGGTTGTCAACGAACTCACAAACGTGCTGCTCCAGAAATTTGGCTACGAGGCCGGCCATGTATTGAAGATCGTAGAGCAAATTGGCCAGGCAATTGTAGTGCATCCGCTTACCCTGGACACTTCCAAAAAGGCGATCGGTATCAGACAGTTCATACCGAAGAAGCAAAACCTCAAAGAACTGGACGAAAAAGTGATCGCAGCCGTACAAGAAAACTTAAACAACAGACCGCGAAAATCGCTCGGGTTTTTAACACCTATTGAGTTCTATCAAGCCGCCGATAAGAAAACTAAATCTGTTGCATTTGAAACTTGAATCCGCCACCATTGGCAGGCTTATCAGCCTTAGGCACACTTAGTTGCTCTTACTCACAAGTATCTGATTTATTACCATTGACTAATTTAAAGGCCTTGCGATGGTTCAGTTGCTCCTTTACTCAGATTTTTGATCTCACACCGCTGGCAAACTTGACCGCATTAAATACTCTTCATTGCAATAAGACTTTGATATCTAACTTGGTACCATTGTCAAATCTATTGGCCTTGCAAAGGCTTTCCTTTTATATCACTCAGGTGTCAGATTTATCTCCTTTAGCCAACTTGACAGATTTGCAATCGCTAAACTGCTTCTCGACTCAAGTTGCCGACTTATCTCCTATAGCCAATTTGACTCAGCTGCGAACACTTTGCTGTGTATCAACAGGGATAACTGATATCTCCCCAATTTTGCATTTGGTTGATGACGGATGCGATGTAAAATGGAGTGATGAATTGTGGCAAGGGCGAGGCATCTATGTCCACAACTGCCTCCTCATCTGCCCCCCCGCAGAAGTCGCCCAGGAATCCCCCCAGGCCGTGCGCGACTACTTCGAAGAACTCGGCGACGACGGGCGTACACTCAACGAGGTCAAAATCGTGTTTCTCGGCGAGGCATCGGCGGGCAAAACCTCCTTGGTCAAGCGGCTCATGGGCGAGAACTTCGACAGCAAGGAAAGCCAGACCCACGGCATCCGCATCCGCCGGGCACCTTTCGTGATGGACGACGGCGACACCGTGACCGCCCACCTCTGGGACTTCGGCGGGCAGGAGGTAATGCACGCCACCCACCAGTTTTTCCTCTCCCGGCGCAGCATCTACGTGCTGCTGCTCAACAGCCGAAACGACGATCAGGCCGAAAAATGGCTCAAGCACGCGGCCGGACTCGGCGGACGCTCGCCCGTGCTGGTGGTGCTGAACAAGGTGGACGAAAACCCCTCCTTCGAGGTGAACCGCAAAACCCTGTCGGAAAAGTACCCGCAAATCCGCGACTACTTCCGCGTGTCGGCCAAGTCGGGCGCGGGCATGGACGCCCTGCGCGAGGCCCTGCGCCGCGAGATAGACCGCGCCGATACCCGCCGCACGCCTTTCCCGCCACACTGGCTGGCGGTGAAAGAGCATTTTTTCAACATGCAGGCCGACTACATCGAATCGGCGGAGTACCGGGCAGTGTGTGAAGAAAAAGGCTTGACGCGTACGTTCAGTCAGGCCTGAAATTTCAGGAACTCGTGCCCATCCCCGGCTCCACCGATACCGAGGAGTACGATTACCTCGTGGAGGCCGAAAAAGCGGGCGAAAAAGAAGTGTTTGTCAAGTCCCTGAAAAAACGTGTAGCCATCGCTGACCTGCTCGACGGGGTGGAAGAGCCCGCCATGCGCGACGCGACGGAGCAACTGCCCGTGCGGGCGTTCGTGTCGTACGCGCACAAGGACAAAGGGTACCTGGAGGAATTGCGCGCTGCTCTCTCCCCGTTAGTGCGCCTCCAAAAACTGCAACTTTGGGACGACCGCGACATCAATGCCGGCGACACCTGGGAGGAGGTGCTTTTCCAACAGTTGGACGAATCCGACATCGTGCTTTGCCTTGTGAGTCAGGACTTCGTGAACTCGGATTTTTGTTACAAAAAAGAATTCGGTGCCGCGCTCGAAGCCCACCGCAAGGGCGAAAAAACCATCGTGCCGATCATGCTGCGCCAAACAGACTGGAAAGACTTGCCGCTTGCGGAAATCCAGGGCACGCCCGGCGGCAACGAGTGGATCGCCTCGGCTGTCGACAAGGATTCCGCATGGACGCAGGTGTCCGAATCCCTGCGCCCTGCCCTGGAACACGCCAAACAGCGGCGAAAAAAGGCGCTGGACGCAATGAAAACAAGGCTTTAAGGAACGGCAAAGGAATATTGCTCAAAATTCTGGGCTTGGAACAGTAAGCCGAGTATAGGCCGTTGGCACACAGTTTATAAAATCACTGGATTGCTCCCTCCCGAATTTCATCCACCACCTCCGGGTTCAGCAAGGTGCTGGTGTCGCCGAGGTTGGACGTATCGCCCTCGGCAATTTTCCGAAGGATGCGGCGCATGATCTTGCCCGAACGGGTTTTAGGCAGGCCGGGTACCACCTGGATTTTATCGGGCTTGGCAATCGGACCGATTTCTCGAACCACCGTATCCAGTACGGACTTGCGAAACGCCGTCTCGTCGGCCACCGGGCCGTCAGCAATGACGTATGCGTAGATGCCCTGACCTTTGATATCGTGCGGGTAGCCGACTACGGCGGACTCCACCACATGCGGGGTTTTGTTGATGGCATCCTCCACTTCGGCGGTGCCGATGCGGTGGCCCGAGACATTCATCACATCGTCTACCCGTCCGATAATGCGGTACATGCCATCGGCATCGCGGCGAGCACCGTCGCCGGTGAAATACTTGTTTTTGAACGCAGCGAAATACGTTTGGCGACAGCGTTCATGATCGCCGTAGGTGGTGCGCAGGATGGACGGCCACGGGAATTTCAGGCAGAGCATACCCTCCACATTGTTGCCTTCGATCTCCTTTCCGCTTGCATCCACGAGGCAGGGCTGCACGCCAGGCAACGGCAAAGTGGCATAGCAAGGCTTGAGTGGCGTAATACCGGCGATCGGGCTTATCAGAATGCCGCCGGTTTCGGTTTGCCACCAGGTGTCCACGATTGGGCAGCGTTTTTTTCCGATACGCTCGTTGTACCAGTGCCAGGCCTCCTCGTTGATCGGCTCGCCGACGGTTCCCAAAACACGCAACGAGGGCATGCGGCGGTTTTTTACCCACTCATCGCCTGCGGCCATGAGCGCACGGATAGCCGTGGGGGCAGTGTAAAAAATATTGACCTTGTGGCGCTGCACCACATCCCAGAACCGCCCGGCGTTCGGGAATGTCGGGATGCCCTCGAACAGGACAGACGTTGCCCCGGCCAACAGCGGCCCGTAAACGATGTACGAGTGCCCGGTGACCCAGCCGATGTCGGCGGTACACCAGTAGGTTTCACCCGGTTGGTATTGGAACACATTCCGAAACGTAAACTCGGTGTACACCATGTAGCCGCCGTGCGTGTGTACCACGCCTTTGGGTTTGCCGGTGGACCCGGAGGTGTACAGGATGAACAGCATGTCCTCGCTGTTCACTACGGTGGGTTTACAATTTTTACGTTTGCCCTTCACAGCCTCGTGCCACCAAATATCGCGACCCGGGTGCATGGGCACAGTGTCGCCGGTGTTCCGATGTACGATCACATGCTGTACGGAGTCGCAGCCGAGTGCGAGTGCCTCGTCTACCACCTGTTTTACCGGAATGTTTTTGGGGCCGCGCGAGTTGCCGTCGGAGGTGAGTACAATTTTCGCCTGCGCGTCTTTGATACGGTCGGCCAGCGACACGGCGCTGAAGCCGCAAAATACAACCGAGTGAACGGCCCCGATACGGGCACAAGCCAGTACAGCAACTGCCAGTTCGGGGGTCATGGGCATGTAAATACACACCCGGTCACCTTTTTTCACACCCTGCGCCTTGAGCGCGTTGGCAAATTGGCAAACCAACCCGTGCAATTGCTTGTAGGTGATTTTGCGCGGCTTGCGCTTGGGGTCATTGGGTTCCCACAGGATGGCCACCTGATCGGGGCGGGTTTCTAAATGCCGGTCGAGGCAGTTTTCCGTGATGTTCAGGCGACCTCCGACGAACCACTGCACGTTCGGCTGGCGAAAATTCCATTTCAGCACCTGCCGCCACGGTTTGCGCCAGCGGAAAGTAGCGGCCTGCTCGGCCCAAAAACCTTCAGGATCGGCAACCGAACGGGCATAGGCGGCGCGGTATTCGTCGAGGGAGTTGATTTGCAGCGTCATCGGGAAAATTTATTTGTTGGAAGAAAACGCGCCTTTCAAGGCAAACCAGCCGAACAGGCAAAGCCCGAACAGGATGGGTGCGAAAATCGGGAGAATTACATACCAGAACATCCGCGTGTCCAGTAACGGGCGCAGCCCAGCCTTGGCCTCGGCAATTTCAGTGCCAGCCTGTTTAAACAGCAGGCCAATGGCGATCACGCCAAGAGCGATCCAGATTACCCCGGAAAAACGTTTGATCGAGTTCATGCCGTTTCTTCGTTTTTATTGGGCAAAAACAACAGCCCGATCACGAAACAGGTGCCCGCCACCAAAATCGGGTACCACAGGCCGACATAGGGGTCGCCGCCCGGGTTGTCTGCCGTCTTGCTCGCGTCGAATAATCGCGTGGCAATGAAAGGCGTTAGTCCGCCAAAAATGCCGTTTCCTATGTGGTATGGCAGCGACATGGACGTGTAGCGGATTCGGGTCGGAAACAACTCCACCAAAAAAGCCGCAATGGGGCCATACACCATGGTCACATACATGATCTGGATAAATACCAACAGTGCCATCATCCAAAAACCGCTGCTCGACAGCCAAAACGTTTTGACCACCACAGGCTTGGACGCCGGTTTGAACGGGTCAGCGGGGTGTTCTGTTTTGGTTACGGATTTCACTGAGGAGCCGTCGGTGAAGGCCCGGACGACCGTTGTGGTTTCCACGGAGTCGCCAGTAGCAGTTACTGCCCAGGTCGTACTCCAGTTGCTTCGATCAGTCAGTTCGATTTTAACCGCCGGGTCGGCCAGGCGGTGCATGGCTTTGTAAATTGGGAAATAGGTGACCACTGCCAGTAGCATGCCGCTGAGCATAATGGTTTTCCGCCCAATCCTGTCTGACCACGCCCCGAATACAAGAAAAAAAGGCGTAGCCGCCAAAATGGCTATGCACAACAGGTAGCGTACCTGCTCAAACTCGACCGAGAGCGTGCGCTCGATGAACGTTTGAGCATAAAACTGGCCCGTGTACCACACCACGCCCTGGCCCATGACGGCGGCGAAAAGCGCCAGCAATACCAGTTTCAGGTTTGATTTTCGGGCAAACGACTCTTTGAGCGGGTTGCGCGACAGGTTGCCCTCGTTTTTGATCTGGGTGAACAAAGGCGACTCGGCCATTTTCAGGCGGATGTACACGGAAACAATTATCAAAAAAATAGAGCCGATGAACGGTAATCGCCAGCCCCAATCATTGAAGGTCTCCACGCCGAGGATTTTTCGCGTAGCGAGTATCACGCCAAGAGAGAGGAAAAAGCCGAGCGTGGCCGTCGTTTGAATGTAGGCGGTGAAATAGCCGCGCCGCCCTTTGGGCGCATGTTCAGCCACATACGTGGCAGCGCCGCCATACTCGCCGCCGAGGGCCAGGCCCTGCATGAAGCGCAGTGCGAGGATGAGCACGGGTGCCCAAAACCCGATTTGAGCATACCCTGGCACCAACCCGATGGCAAAAGTGGAGCCACCCATAAGCAGCAGAGTCAACAAAAACGTGTGCTTGCGCCCGATGATATCGCCCAAACGCCCGAACACTAATGCCCCGAACGGTCGCACGATAAATCCTGCTGCAAACGTAGCCAGTGCCGCCAAAAACGCTGCCGTAGGGTTGCCTTGCGGGAAAAATTGTTTGGCAATGATGACGGCCATAGCCCCGTAAATGTAGAAATCGTACCATTCGATCAGCGTACCGACCGACGAGGCAGCGATCACTTTCATCAAACCTTTTTGTGCGGCTTTCGTGTCTGTGGCGGGAATAGACTCCATAACAGCAGCGAAGGTATGGAAATCAGTTTTTTATCAATCCACAATCGTCACATCCCCCTTCATCAAAAACCGTTGACCGTTTGTGAGCTCCACTTCAGCCCACCACACGAACACCGCCGGGTTCATAGGTTGACCGCGGAATCGCCCGTTCCAGCCGTGCTTTTGGTTGTTCGGCTCCACATTTTCCTTGTAAAAAACCTGGTTACCCCAGCGGTCGTAAATCTGGAGCGACTTGATTTTGCTCACCGTGTTTGGTGCGGCGAAAATCAGGAACACATCATTTTCGCCGTCGTCATTGTTCGGGCTGATCGCGTTGGGCGCCCACAAGCGCGGGTCATTCACGCGAACAATGATGCTGGCCCGGTCTTCGCAACCTTCTTTGTTGACCACACGCACGGTGTATTCGGTGTTTGTAAAAGGCTGTGCAATGACCACATGCGGTTTATTGGTCAATGTCAGGCTTTCCATCGGCGACCAGATGATCGAGTCCACCTCGTAGGGCGGGATATTGAAAAGCGCCGTCAAGGTGGCGGTCTCGCCAAATTGAAGCGATATTTCTGGTCCGAGCACAATCTGTGGCTCCACGGGCACCTGAAACGTAAGCGATTCTTCGAACTCACAGCCGTTCACGTCCTGAACCACCAACTGGTATTGGCCTGGAGTCAGGTTTAGGAAATTACTAGCGGTGAGGAACGTATTGCCCCCGTCAATGGAGTATAAGTATGGCCCTACGCCCCCCTGCACTTCTTCGAAACGGATGACACCCATCTTCCCGTCGCAACTGGGCGGCTCTGTGAACAGTTCGATGCTGCTGGGATAATTGGTGTTTTCTGTAACCAGCACATTGTCGGTAGCGGTACAGCCGGTTTGCTGGTTGGTAACCAACAGGTTGTAGGTCCCAGGCTCGTTTACGGTCGGTGCAGCAGCAGTTGGGGGCGAAACAAGGTTACCGTCCGCCGTACTCCACAGGTAAATGAAATTGCCGCCAGCCGATGACCCTGCCGAACTGAGCGCCCCTTCCGTGGTCGTGCAAGTCAGTTCAAAACCACCGCCCGCCTGGGCTGCCGGAGGTTGAACGTTCTGCTGCACCAGCGCAGAGGCACTGGCCGTACATCCGTTCTGGTTGTTTACGATTGCCAGGTTGTATGTGCCCGACTGACTGACCACTGGCGTGAGCGTTGTACCACCGGATACTATGCCCGGCCCTGTCCAGGTGTAGGCAAACTGGCTACCCTGTGCGCTGGCCGATCCATTGATCGTTACCTGCTGCACTACGCAGGTCAGTAAATTCGGTGCAGCAATGGCGATGGGCGGCACCTCGGTATCGGAAGGAACGGGAACCTGCGCCGTGTTGGTGCAGCCGTTGTACTGGTCGGTCACGACGAGGTTGTACTGTCCGCCAGCGTTCACAGTTGGATTAGCCGTGTTGGCACCCGAAACAATGCTGCCGTTGGATGTACTCCAGGCGTACGATACACCCTGGCTGCCGCCGGTGCCAAAAGCACTGAGTGAAACCGTGGCCACTGCGCAGGTGATCGTACTGGACGAATTGGTTACCACGGCAGGTGGTGTGGTATTTTGCGCTACCGCTACCGTTCGTGTGGTGGTACAGCCATTTTGGCTGTTGGTCACCACTAATACGTAGTTGCCGGGGGCGCCCACGACCGGTTGGAGCGAGGTAGCCCCGCTGCTGATTTGTCCATTGGTTGTACTCCACTGGTAGCCAAAATTCGGCCCCGTACTGCTACCGGTGCCGTTGAGCGTCACAGTTTTTATCAAACACGTCAGTTCATTGGGCGTGGCAGTAACGGCCAATGGTGTGTTGGCATCTTGCAAAACCTGTACTGAAGCATCCCTGGTGCAACCGTTGGTGCTATTGGTCACCAACAGCGTATACAGTCCCGGAGCGCTGATGACCGGCTGGAGCGTCGTTGCGCCCGACTGAATTTGTCCGTCCAGGCTACTCCACAAATACGAATACTGCCCGCCTGCACTGCTGCCTGCGCCGTTGAGTTGTAAGGTCGGGTTGGTGCAAGTAAGCGTAACGGTGTTTCCGGCTACTGCTGCTGGCGGAACAATATCCTGTTGCACCGCAACCGTGGCTGTGGTTGTACACTTGTTGTTGGTGTTCGTGATCGTTAGCAAATAGGTGCCCGGTGCGTTCACAGTGGGCAGCAGCGTGGTTGCGCCAGACAGGATGTTTCCGCCCGATTGCGCTACCCATTGGTAGGCAAACAAGGCACCTGAACTACTGCCATTGCCATTCAGCGAAACGATGGGTACGGCACAGGTGAGTAATGGTGCCGCGGCTACCGCGGCTGAGGGCGGCGTAGTATTTTGGGAAACAGCCACCTGGTCAGTGGCGGTGCAGTGGTTGTCCGGGTTGGTGATCGTAAGCAAATAGGTGCCCGGTGCGCTAATCACCGGGTTGAGCGTATTGCCGCCTGAAACGATAGTTCCGTTTTGGGTGGACCAAACCAACTGGGCGTTGCTGCCGCCGAGGTTGCCAGCCGTGCCGTTCAAAGCGAGCGTAGAATTGGCGCAGTTGAGCTCCGCTGTAGTGCCAGCGTCGGCGGTCGGGATAAGGATATTTTGCGGTACGACCGCAGAGGCCGTTGTGGTGCAGCCGTTGCCAGTGTTAGTGATGACCAAATTGTACGTTCCAGGCTTATTCACCACGGGCGCGGGGCTGTTCGCTCCGGAAATAAAACCGCCGCCGACTGTCGTCCATGTGTAGGAGAACTGCCCTCCGCTGCTACTTCCTGTTGTGGATAATGTTGTTTGCACGACCTGGCAGTTCAACGTTTGCGGTGAGGCGATCAATGCAGTAGGTGGCGTTTGGTTTGTAATGACAACGACCGAATCAACCGAAGTACAGCCGTTCATCGGGTTGATAACCAACAGCGTGTACTGGCCCGGTGCGTCAACAACAGGGCTGAGGCTGTTCGATCCGCTCACGATATTGCCGCCGTTGGCGGCTGTCCACTGGTAAGTGAAGTTCGGTCCAACACTGGATCCGGCGGCGTTAAGCGACACGCTTGTGGCTGTACAGGTAATTTGCTGCTGCGGGCCAGCGACGGCCTGAGGCGAGTTTTGATCCAACAAAATTTGCACCGATGCCGTAGATGTGCAACCGTTCGACGTATTGGTCACTAACACCGTGTAGGTGCCCGAACGATCAACTTGCGGGCTAATAGTGCTCGCCCCGGAAACGATGTTTCCGTTTGCCGTGCTCCACGAATACGTGAAATTGGCCCCCTGGCTGGAAGCGCCCGCATCGAGTGTCAGAACGGGGTTGGAGCAGGAAATGACAGCCGGAGAGCCAGCATTGGCTGTGGGTGGTGCGAGGTCTTCCACTACGTTGACGCTGAACTGCGCCTCGCAGTTGTTGGCCGAGTTGAGCACGGTCAGGGTGTACTGTCCGGGCTGGTTCACGATCGGATTGAGCGAGTTGACCCCACCGATGATGTTGCCGTTGACAGTTGACCAGAGGTACTGCATAGTAGGCCCGGTGGTGGTCCCATTGCCATTTAACTGGATTTGCGCGACTGCGCAAGTCAGCGGACCGGGTACAGCGGCGGTGGCTACGGGCACATTGGCTTCCTTTGTCACCAGAACAGCCGCCGTGGCGGTGCAACCGTTTTCGGTGTTGGTCACCAGCAAATTGTACGTGCCGGGCGCATCCACGACTGGCGAGAGGGTGTTTGCCCCGGAAGCGATGCTGCCGTTGGGTGTTGTCCAGAGATAGGAAAACTCCGGCCCGGTACTGCCGCTGCCGCTCAGGGTCACGGTGGCGTTTGTACAAGTGATAAGGCCGGGTGCGCCGGCGTTTGCCGCTGGCAATGCCGTGTTTTGTGTAATCTGTACGGCATTGGTTGCGGTGCAACCGTTGGTGGTATTGGACACGAGAAGTGTGTAAGTGCCCGGTTGGTCAACTTGCGGCTCCGGAGTATTTGCCCCCGAAACGATGTTGCCACCTGCGGTTGCGGTCCATGCGTAGGTAAATTCTTGGCCAGAACTGGAACCTGTTCCTTGCAGTGTGAGCAAGGTTGTTGTACAATTCAGCACCGCGGGCGGCCCGGCCACCGCCAGGGGTAGCACGACGTCAGCGGGAATGGACACGTTGGAGTTGGCTGAACAACCATTCGTGGTGTTGGTGATTTGCAGCGTGTAAATACCGGGGGCGTTTACGGTTGGCGTAAGTGTGCTGCCGCCCGTGACGATGCCCGGCCCTGTCCAGTTGTAAGTAAAATTACTGCCCTGGCTTGATGTAGTTGCGTTCAGGGTTATTTCCGTGACGGTACAGGTCAGCGTTGTTGCCTGCCCCGCATTCGCGGCGGGTACGCTGGCGTCGGCTGTGACCGTCGTCGACGTGCTTGAAGTGCAGCCGTTGGCGGTATTCGTCACCAAAAGCGTGTACGAACCGGTGGCATCTACTACTGGGTTGAGTGTTCCCTGACCGGAAACGATGTTACCACCAACCGTGCTCCAGTTATAAGTGAAATTGCCTCCGACACTGGAGGCCGAACCGTCAAGTGACAGGCTCGTTACGGTGCAGCTTAAAACGCCGCCAGGTGCCACAGTGGCCGTCGGGTTGGCAGTATTTTGCCCTACAGAGACCGAAGCAGTGGCCGTACAACCGGTTTGGGTGTTCACTACCGACAGGTTGTACATACCGGGAGCGTTCACCAACGGATTGAGCGTATTCGCCCCGCTCACGATATTGCCGTCGGCGGTGGTCCAAACGTAGGTGTATTGCTGCCCCTGCGAAGACCCGCTGCCGTCGAGATTCATTTGCTGGGTTGTGCAGGTGATCGTCTGTACCGGGCCAGCATTCGCTGTCGGAGAGGTTTGTTGGGAAATCACGGATACTGTTGTTGTAGCCGTACAACCGTTTTCGATGTTGGAGACCGTAAGGGTGTATGTACCGACCTGGTTGACGATCGGGTTAAGGGTCAGGTATCCGCTCACAATGTTGCCGTTGGTGGTTGTCCATTCGTAAAAATACGGGTATCCCGACGACGAGCCTGTACCGTTGAGCGTGGTTTGCGGGGACTGGCAAGTGATAGAAGCCGTGGGCACGGCAACCGCCATGGGTGGTATTACGTCTCGTGTGACCACAGTAGATGCCGTGGCAGTACAACCGTTCGCAGTGTTGGTGACCACGAGGTTGTAGGTACCGACCTGTCCCACTTCGGGATTGGGCGTGCCTTGTCCGCTGATAATGCGGTTGGCCGGCGACCAGGCGTAAGCGAGGTTGTCGCCCGTGGAACCGCTCGCGTCCAGTTCGATGGTTGTGAAAACACAGTTCAATTGCTGCGGCGGGGCAATGTTTGCGGTGGGATAAATAATATTGTCCTCCACGAAGACCTCATCCATGTCGGTGCAACCGTTGGCTGTATTGGTCACAATCAGCGTGTAGAAACCGAATGCGTTTACCATCGGCGTCAGCGTATTTGCCCCTGAAACGATGTTGCCGGGGTTGGCTACCCACTGGTACGTGATGCCGTTTCCGGTTGAGGAACCAAAGCCATTGATCTGCACGCTCGGGCTGATGCAGGTGAGTTCGCCGTCGCTGCCGCCAAAGGCTGTGGGTGCGTTTTGGTCGGCCAAAATATTGACACTGCTCTCCCGGGTGCAACCATTGGTTGTATTTGTGACCAAAAGCGTGTAGGTGCCAGGCTGGTCAATGACCGGGTTGAGGGTGGTTTCACCGCTGACGATACTGCCATCGGCAGTCCACCACTCATACTGGAAAATTGGGCCGGACGAGGCAGTACCGTTCAAGGTTAACTGGGCAATAGTGCAGCTCAGCGTGGCACCTGGGCCAGCGTTGGCATTGGGCAGGGTTGTATTTTGCTGCACCGTCACACTTGCTGTGGCGGTGCAGCCACTCACCACGTTGGATACGAGCAAGTTGTATGTCCCAGCCTCGTTCACGACCGGACTAGGGGTGTTTGCCCCACTAACGATATTGCCATTCACAGTAGTCCAGGTAAATACATCGTCAGGGCCTTGCGAGGAGCCGCTGGCATCAATCTCGATCTCCGGGTTGTAGCAATTCACGATACCCGGGGGAGCAATGACCGCTATGGGTTGATCGAAGTTGGCCTCGATTTGCACAAAATCCTCGGCGGTGCAGCCATTGGCGGTATTGGTCACCACCACATAGTAAATGCCCGGCTCGTTGATCGTCGGCGAATAGGTATTGGCCCCGGCGGTGATGTTGCCGGGATTGGCCGTCCATTGAATGACAAAACCGGAGCCGCTGCTGCCCGAGCCTTGCAACTGGAGCGAGGGGTTCACGCAGTTGAGCAAATACTCCGGGCCAGCGCTAACGTTGGGGAAATTTTGGTTCGAGTTGACAGTCACATTTACCGCCTTGGTGCAGCCATTTTCCTGATTTGTCACCACGAGTGTGTACGTTCCGGGTTGATCTACTACGGGGTTTAACGTAATTTCACCGCTGACGATGTTGCCGTTGGTGGTCGTCCATTCGTAGGTAAAATCCGGACCTGTGGAGGAACCGTTACCATTGAGCGTGATCTCCGGGTTTTGACAAGTCAGCACTGGCGGGGCGGCGGCAATGGCGGTCGGTTGGGCCAAATTGGCCGTGACAGCCACGCTGCCCGTTGCGGTGCAGCCGTTGTCGGTATTGGTTATGGTCAAATTGTAGGTGCCGGGTTGGTTGACTGTTGGGGTCGACGTATTGCCTCCGCCCTGAATATTGCCGGGGTTAGCCGTCCAGTTGTAGGTGAATTCCGAACCCTGCGACGAGCCGCTCGCGTCAATCTCGATGCTGGGGTTGTAGCAATTGATGACCAACGGCGGTTCGATCACCACCACTGGGGGGTCAAAATTCGACGGGATGGTGACCTCGGAAGTCGTGGTGCAGCCGTTGGCGGTATTGGTCACGGTCAAAACGTATGTGCCGGGTTGGTTGACCGTTGGCGTGTAGGTGTTTGCTCCTGCGGTGATGTTGCCGGGGTTGGCAGCCCAGGAAATCGTGTATCCTGGCGGGTTGCTGCCCGAGCCTTGCAATTGCACCGTCGGGTGGGCGCAGTTCAGTGTTTGTTCTGGCCCGGCATCCGCATCCGGGAACGTTTGGTTGGAGATGACATTTACTGTCACGGTTTTGGTGCAACCGTTGGCCTGATTCGTCACGACGAGTGTGTACGATCCAGGCTGGTCAACAACGGGGTTGAGTGTGGTTTCCCCGCTAACGATGTTGCCGTCGGGGGTAGTCCACTCGTAGGTAAAATCCGGGCCGGTGGATGAGCCGGTGCCGTTGAGCGAAATGTTCTGGTTTTGGCAGGTAAGCAGGGGTGGCGTGGCGGCTACTGCTACGGGCAGGGTTGTGTTGGCAGTGACAGAAACGCTGGCCGTTGCGGAACAGCCGTTGTCGGTGTTGGTGACCGTTATTGTGTATGTACCAGCCTGATTTACGGTCGGGTTGGTGGTATTGGTTCCTCCGGTAAAACCGCCCGGGTTGGCCGACCAGTTGTAGGTGAATTCCGAGCCTTGTGACGAGCCACCGGCATCCAGTTCAACCTCGGGTGTGTAGCAGTTGACTACTCCCGGAGGCGCAATAGTAGCCGTCGGGATCTCAAAATTAGAAGAAATGGTGACCTCGTCTGTACTGGAACACCCGTTGGTAGTATTCGTGACAACGAGGATGTACGTGCCCGGCTGGTTCACGGTGGGCGTGTAAGTATTTGCCCCGGTAGTGATATTGCCAGGGTTGGCCGTCCACTGAATAGTAATGCCATTGCCCGTGCTGCCAGAGCCCTGAATTTGCAGGTTGGGGTTGGTGCAATTGAGGGTCAGGTCTGGCCCGGCATCCGCATCGGGATAGTTTTGGTTGGCGTTCACGTTCACCGTGGTCGAACTTGTGCAGCCATTTACCTGATTGGTCACCACGAGGGTGTACGTGCCAGCCTCGTTCACAACGGGGTTGAGCGTGTTTTCACCACTTACGATGTTGCCGGGGTTGGCCGTCCATTCATAGGTAAAATCCGGGCCGGTGGAAGAACCACTACCGTTGATTGTAATTTCCGGGTTCGTGCAGGTGATGGTGGGCGGATTGGCGGCCACGGCTACGGGCGGAGTAGTGTTGGCAGTAACGCTAACGCTGGCCGTAGCCGTGCAGCCGTTATCGGTATTGGTGACGGTAATGGTGTAAGTACCAGCCTGGTTCACGGTCGGATTGGTGGTGTTTGTTCCTCCAGTGAAACCGCCTGGGTTGGCCGACCAGTTGTAGGTAAATTCAGAGCCTTGTGACGAGCCACCGGCATCGAGTTCGATTTCAGGCGTGTAGCAATTCACCACGCCTGGCGGCTCAATTGTTGCGGTAGGTATATCGAAGTTTGAATCAACGGTAACTTCTGATGTGCTGGAGCAACCGTTGTTGGTATTCGTGACGGTAAGAATATACGTGCCGGGTTGGTTCACGGTGGGTGTGTAGGTATTGGCTCCTGCGGTGATATTGCCGGGGTTGGCAGTCCACTGGATGGTGATGCCGTTGCCCGTGCTACCGGAACCTTGCAATTGCAGGTTGGGGTGCGTACAGTTCAGGGTTTGGCTCGATCCGGCATCTGCGTCGGGGTAGTCTTGGTTGGCATTCACGTTCACGGTAGTGGAGCTTGTGCAGCCATTGACGGTGTTCGTCACCACGAGCGTGTAGGTTCCGGCTTCATCCACAACAGGGGTAAGTGTGTTTTCCCCGCTAACGATATTTCCGGGATTGGCCGTCCATTCGTACGTGAAATCCGGGCCGGTGGACGAGCCGGTACCGTTGATCGTGATTTCCGGGTTGGTGCAGGTGATGGTAGGCGGATTGGCTGCGACAGCAACGGGCGGCGTGAGGTTGGCCGTTACGGTGACACTGGCTGTTGCCGTACAGTTGTTGTCGGTATTGGTGACGGTGATGGTGTACGTGCCGCCTGCGTCAATGGTCGGATTGGTGGTATTGGTGCCGCCGGTGAAATTTCCGCCACCGCCTGCACCCCACTGGTAGGTCATATTGCCGCCCTGTGACGACCCGCTGGCATCCAGTTCAATTTCGGGCGTATTACAATTCACGATGCCAGGCGGCTCGATCGTCGCCGTGGGCGGGTCGGTGTTGCCGTCTACGGTCACACTGGCTTCTGCCGTGCAGCCGTTGGCGGTATTCGTGACGAACAGGTTATATGTGCCCGCCTGGTTTACCTGCGGGTTGAGCGTAGTGGTGCAGCAGGTGAAATTGCCGCCCGTTGTACTCCACACGAAGGTAAAGTTCGGGCCGGTGGACGTGCCGTTGCCGTTCAGGGTAATGGTCGGGTTGGTGCAACTGATGTCCTGTGGCGCAGCGATGACGGCCACCGGAGGAGTTATGTTTTGAACCACGCTCACCGTTGCAGTTTTTGTGCAGCCGTTTTGGCTATTCGTAACGGTGATGGTGTAGGTGCCGGGGGCGTTGACGGTCGGTTCCAGCGTGGTTTCGCAGCACGTGATGCCAGGGCCATCCCAATCGTAAGTGAACTCCGACCCTTGCGACGAACCGGTTCCGTTAATGGTAATTTCGGTGGTTGTGCAGTTCAGTTGGCCGTTTACGGTAGCAACCGCCGTGGGCAATGTAGTGTTCGACGTGATAGTCACGCTGGCCGAGACGGTGCAATTGTTGTCGTCAGTGACGGTCACAGTGTAAGTACCACCTGTAGTAAACGTCGGATTTGGGCCACCGG
This sequence comes from Saprospiraceae bacterium, assembly GCA_046153695.1. Classification (GTDB taxonomy): domain Bacteria; phylum Bacteroidota; class Bacteroidia; order Chitinophagales; family Saprospiraceae; genus M3007. The sequence goes on along the minus strand of JBJXEZ010000149.1, from coordinate 2,375 downwards.
AACCACCGCTCCAGGTGTATGTATAATCTGGTGTTCCGCCGGAAACATCGACTTCGGCACTGCCGGTTGGATTGTTGCAGTCAATATTTCCAGTATTCGTGACCGTAGCAGTAAGCAGTGGCGGTTCGGTGAGTTCGACGGTGGTTTCGTCGGTGCAGCCCTGGGCATTGGTGGCCGTCACGGAGTAGGTACCGGGGGGCAACCCGGTTGGGTTTGCGCCGTTGAAGTTATTGCTCCAGGCGTAAGTGAACGGCGCGTTTCCGCCTGTGGCGGATGCCGAAGCCGAACCATTGTTGGCTCCGAAACAAGTCGGATCCGTGGCTGTAGCGGTCACATCAACCGTTATTTCGGTGATTGTGACGGTGCCCGAAACTGTGCCTGTACAGCCGCTTTGCGATGCCACACTGACCAATGAATAGGTTCCTGGGTCAGAAACAGTAAACGTGACGGGGCTGCTGGTGTAGGTGTGGGTTTCGTTGTTGCCGTTATTATTGACCTCTACTGTCCAGGGGCTGAAACCGGTGAGGGTAATGGTCAGGTTTATCGTGTCAGGCTGATTAGCGCAGAAAAAACCGGAGCCGCTGATGGTGGCAGTGGGGGCTGGTTCGAGGGTGACAGTGGCCTCAGCGGTGGCGGTTTCGCCGCAGGCATCCGTAACGGTGACGGTGTAGGTATGCGTACCGGTTTGGGTGACGGTTATGGACGGAGTGGTGGCATTAGTACTCCATAGGTAGGTGAGCGGCGCCACACCGCTGCTGATAAACGTGGGCGTAAGCGTCGTGCTGGACAGGCCGCAATGCTCCTGATCGTCCATCTCGATTTCGAGCGGTACTTTGTCTTGAATATTAAACGTGGACTGGGTAAGGTTACAGGAACACGGGTTGTCCAACGTGATGATAATGGTTTCGTTTCCTTCGACATCAACGTCAGTTATGACGTTCACGGGCAAGTCTACATAAGTAGCGCCAGCAGGAATCGTGATGGTGGTCGGTAAAGGGTCGTAATCAACGCCAGATGTAGCCGTACCGCTGATGGTAAAGTTCACAACGAGCGGTTGGTTGGGGTCGCCACCGGCGCGGAAAAATCGAATAAAGCCGCCGTTGCAGCCTTCGATGACGTATTGGAACCCTGCCGGGTACATCGGGTTGGCTTTTACAACGCCGCCAGCGTTGAATGAATTGGCTTTCAAAAAAACCGCCGAAAAATATTGCGCGTCGGCAATGTCGGCTATAGCCAGTTTGATGTGGTAGGTTGAGCAGGGAATCAAACTGTCTGCTGTTGCTGTCAGCACGGTTGTCCACCCGTCCAAAGCACATTCGGGCTGGCAACAGGCACCAACAGCCTGGCATGGATTGAACGTGTTGTTATTGACGTAGAAGGCGGAGTTGGTAAGGTGGTTAACGTTGTTGATAGCCACTGGCGGGTTTCCCCCAACAGGCAACAAAGCGATGTTTTGGGTGCCCGGTATGCCCGGGCCACTGATGAAAAAACCGAAAAGATCGTTGAAGTTTGAGTTGACAAATTCACAATATTCCTCCGAGCCAAAAACATAATCAAATGACACGGACTCCGAAGTCGGTGTGAAATTGAACTCTAATTTTATCACATCGAATTGTTCCTGATTTCCCGGTGTTAGCGCTTCCAAATCCGGATCGTCCGGGCTGTTGACACCAAAGCCTGCTGTATTGGCAGATGTATTGCCGGCGTTGTTCGGCCCAGGCAGGCTGTTGACGTTTCCGGTACTAAGCACCACGCCATTTCCCATGCCAATATTCGTACCCCCGTTAGTGAACGTTCCGCGTGATTGGGCTGGCCCGGTGGATGTGGCCCCGGATACCTGAAAACAATCGCCCCCGATGAGTGTCGTGACCAACGACGAGGCCGAAACCCCGCCCGTTGTGCTCAGGTTGGCCATACCCATGCTTTCCAATTGTTGGTAAAACTTGTCCCGAAAGGCCGTCGCCTCCGGGCAGTCTCTGCAACCGACGGAAAGGTAGGCCGACATAAAACCAACCTGAATGCCATCGCCAGCCATGAGCACGAAGTCGGCACAACTATCCACAGCCACAAACTGCCGTTGCTGGAGCCGGCCGGGCCGGGACATGGTTTTGGCTATCGCCTCCATTTCCACGTCGGCCATCGTCAGCACCATCGGCGTTTTTACGCCAAAAACAGCCGGAATGGCCACCACGGAATAGGTAGTTCCGGGCACCAGACCACAAACACGGATGTGGTTTTCACCAAAAGCAGCATCCATCGGGATACGCTGGCGCTGCTCGTCGAGTTGGAGCGAAATGGTGTGCTGTGCGGAAAGGTTTTTTACGGAAAAAACGAAAACAAAGATGGAGAGTATAAGCCTGAAACTCATAGCAGCA
>JBJXEZ010000135.1:0-24638 GCA_046153695.1 Saprospiraceae bacterium | reverse complement strand
CCGACGTAGTCTTCCAGTTCCAATTTGTCAAAGTACGTCGCCCGGATGTTGGCTCCCCAGCGGCGCGCGCGATAGTCGAACGTAAGGTTGCCTTTGAGCGGGGGGGCGGAGGCGAGGATGAACAGTTTTTCCCGGTTGCTCAGGTACGAATCCTCCTTACCTACCAGCAGGCGGCTGGTGTTGACCTTGTCAATGGTCATGTCGTTCCAGTTTCCGGCCAGCGTGATGGAATAGCGCTGGCCGTCGCCCATGCTGCCCGCATACGCAAGGATCAGGTCGAGGCCGCTCGTGGTGGTGTTGATGGCGTTGGAAAAAAAGCGCGCACTGCCCACGTTGAGCGCCTTGAGGATGTCGCCGATCTGGTCGTCGTCGTTGTAAAAATCGCCCGTGAGCACAATGCGGTTGTCAATTTGAATGCGGTAGTAGTCGGCAGTAACGGACAATCCCTGGCGGGTGAACGTGATGCCGCCACCAAAGTTGACAGAGGTCTCCTGTTTGAGCGGTTCGATACCGAGTGCGCGGGCGACCGAGCTGTTGTTTTTGGCCAAAAACTTATCCGTGGCAACGCCCGACACAAAATCGGTGTACACCGAGTTGAAATACAATTGAGCCAGCGAAGGTGCACGGAAGCCCGTGCTCGCGGACGCACGCAAGGCAAGACCGTCGGCCAAACGCAGGCGAGCGGCCACTTTACCGTTGAGCGTATTGCCAAAGTCGGAGTAGTTCTCAAAACGAGCAGCCCCGTTCAGGGAAAACCGCGATGTGGAGCCGATCTCGGCTTCGGCGTATGCGGCCAGGTTGGTGCGGCTTTCGTTAACCTCGTTTTGCGGGCCAAAGCCCGGAAATCCTTGCGCACCGCCTGGGCGGGCCACCGTGTCACCGGGAGCAACCACGTATGGTACCGGCCCGTAGGTGCGCCACGAGGCCTCTTCACCAGCAAAAATCTGGTAGTTTTCCACGCGGTGCTCCGCTCCGAAAGCGATACTGGTGCCGTGCATGCAATCTTTGAAAAAGCGGTTGAAATTCAGCGACGTGACGTTTTGCTGGAGTTGAAAACCACCATCATCAAACTCGGTGGGCGAGCGCTCCTCGAGGCTGGCGTTCACGGTTCCGCGCCCGTAGTAGTGGAAGCGGTTAGAGCCGAAGGCGTGGTTGAAATCAGAATTCCATTTCGACACCTCGCCGCGCAGGCCGACACTCAGGCTCTGGTCGTCCACATCGGTGGCAATGATCGGGTCATAGCCGTCGGGGTACAGCGCGTCCACGTTGCGGGGGCTGCCGGGGTCGCGGCTCCAGGCATAAGCGTCGGTTTTGCGGGTGTTTCTTCCGCCAAAAGCGTACACCGTGGCGGTGGGGCTGAGCGGCATGGCGGCGTTGAAATACGTGCCGAAATTGGTGCCCTTGGCATCGCCAAACTGGCGGCGGTACAGCGAGGGGTCGAAGCGGTTGGTGTGCCCGCGGAACCAGTAGTCGGTGGTCACGTTCACAAACCCGCCCTGCCCGATCTTGAACCCGTAGTTGGCGTTTACCTGTACATTTTCGCCGTCGAAGGTGCTGCGGTCGGGGTTATCCTGAGCCAGGTGCGCACCGGTATTAATATTGCCCGAAAACTCGTTCGTGCTCTCTTTTAGCACGATATTGATGACACCGGCAATGGCATCGGAGCCATACAGTGCCGAGGCACCGTCGCGCAACACCTCGATGCGCTCGATGGCGGCGGCGGGTATGGCGTTCAGGTCAGTGCCGGTGTTGCCGCGTCCGCGTGTGCCGTAAATATTGACAAGGCTGGACTGGTGGCGGCGTTTGCCGTTTAAGAGTACGAGCGTTTGGTCGGGGCCGAGGCCGCGCAGCGAAGCCGGGTCGGTGTGGTCAGAGCCGTCAGCACCGGTTTGGCGGTTGGCGTTGAACGACGGCGCGGCGTACTGGAGCAACTGATTCACGTCCAATTGCCCCTGCGTGCCGGTCACCTGCCGGATGTCAATGATGTCAATGGGCACAGGCGAGTTGGTCACCGTGCGGTTTTGTGCCCGTGAGCCAACGATCTCCACACCGTCGAGGAACATGCCTTCGTCCATTTTCACGTTCAGTTCGGTGCGGCCTTCCACCGGGATTTCCTTTGTAGCAAAACCGGTGAGGCGAAAAACGATGATGGCCTCGTTGCTGGAATAGCGCAGGGTATACGACCCGTCCCAGCCGGAAACAGTGCCGTTGGTGGTACCGCGCTCGTGAATGGTCACGCCCGGCAGCAATTCGCCGAGGTCGTCGGTGATTTTGCCCGTAAGGGTGTTTTGCGAAAATAGTCCAGTGGAGATTAGCAAGACTAGCAGTAAGGTAAGAGTAAAGGTGTGCTTCATACTGAGACAAGGTTAGGTAGTGTGAAAAATATGAAAAGCCCGGGAAGGGCAGTGCCGTTCCCGTTGTTACTCCGTTTCCTGTTTGGCTTGCAGCCATTTGGCCAATTGATCGCGGGATTTTTCGGAAAGTGCCTCCGGGGCTATGGAAAGCGAGGCAATGATATCAAGCAGACAATTTATCCGGGCTTCTGTGTCAAAAAACTTGCTGACTACAGCGATTTTTCGGTGCTCGACGATACAGTAGCCGCTCTGAAAACTGCCCTTTTCGTACCGGACGGCGTAGTCCAGTTCAGCGAGTAGTTCCTCTAATTTTTTCAACGTTGTTTGCGTGTAGCGCATAAGATTCTATCTTGCCGCGGTTTGTCAAAGGCACGCCGTTGTACCCGAAGACCGCGCAAATATATCCAAATATCGAACACTATGCGAACGCACTCAATGACCTTGTTTTTTGCAAAGCCGTGCTTTGTCGCCTTGGCTATTCTTGGCTTTTTATCTCACAACACCGCAAACGCCCAACGCCAGCAACGTTTCAAAGCAGGTTTAATCGTTGGAGTAACGGCCTCCCAGATTGACGGCGATGCCTCGGCTGGCTACCATAAAGTTGGCCTGCAAGGCGGCCTGCGCGGCATAGTTGTGCTCAAACCGCGGCAGGAAGCGAGTATCGAGTTTCTGTTCTCGCAGCGCGGGTCGCGCAACCAGCCCGACTACCCGCCCACGTTCAGCACCACACTGAATTTCATCGAGGTGCCCCTGCAATGGCACTACCGCGACTGGGCCGCCAACGGCGACACAGACAATCCCGATTTTTTCCGTATCAATTTCAATATCGGCCTGTCGTATTCGCGCTTGCTCAGCTTTACAGACGACTCCGACGGCTCCATCGCGGGCATCACCCCGGCATTACCCCACCTGAACAAGGACAGTTTTTGTTTCCTCGTCGGTGCCAGTTTTTTCGCCTCCAAACACATTGGGTTCACGTTTAGGTACCACCGGGCGTTCAACGCGTTGTACTCCCCTGGCAAGCCCGGCACCAATTTCGCCAACTCGCTGAACGAGCATTATTTGGCGTTTCAAACTATGTACGTTTTTTAAATATTTCCCGACAACCACTCCCGCTCCGTCAGCACCTCGGTTGTACGGATTTTCTCCCGCAGGGCAGCGCGGCCTTTTCTGTCGCCGGGCTGGAGGCTGATCATTTTTTTTACAATAGCCACGATATTGGAGTAGTTTTTCCGATGGTACTCGCTCAATTCGCGGCGGCTGATGAATTGCCGGAAACTGTCGAGGTGTGCGTCCAGAATTTCAAATTCGCCTAACTGGTAATAGATTTTCAGCAACAGCGTCTTGGCGATCAGGTTATTGACCAAGTCTTTGAAATCAGCGGTTTGCAGGTACTGCATGGCCAGAGCAAGGTTGTTGCGCCGGTACTCCAGCCGGGCCAGGTTGAAATCCACAAAACTTTTTTGTTGAACGGGTTCGAGGCAGCCCTGGTACTGCCCAATGAACTGCTCCACCGCATCAAAAACCTCTAATCGGATGCCGAACGCCACGATATTGTTGAACGTGAACGATGACATACGCCCGTGTTCGATCAAAAATCCCCGGCTAAGCCCCTCCTGGTACAGCCGCCAGCCCTCGGCCACAAAAGGTGAGTTGCCTTCGTTCAGTTGGCGTATGCAAAAATTGGTGGCCAGCAGGTACAGGCTTTTCAATTCCGTGGCCGGAAAAAGCCGCTCATTTTCAAAGAGTTCGTCGCGAAATTTTTGGAACCACGACAGGCTGTACTGCTCGGTGAGAAACCGGTAGCAGAAGTAGTACAGGGCAATGGCCGGCACCCGAATAAAGCCGCTGTGCTCCACTTGCTCGATCAGTACTGGCAGCAGGCCGAGGTCGTATTGCGTCCGGTACACAGCCTGGTGCGAGAGTTGGGTACAAGCGTGCCGGAGTTTTTGGGCGAGGTAATGCAGGTCGAGGGCATCTGAAATGTCCTGCAACGGCAAGTCGCTTGTTCGGGTGGTTCGGGCCTTGAACTGGGCCGTCTCGAACAGAAATTCCAGTGATTTTTGGTGAAATTCTGCGTTGCGGATACTCGCTTCATCAAGGCGCTTTTGGGTTTGGCGCTGCTGTTTTTCGAACATTTTGGGGAGGTTGCGCTCCCGGAATTGGGCCATCAGCGCCATCGAAATACGCAGCGCATCGCTTTGAAAATACTGCCACACGAGGAAGTCCTCGAGTAATTCGCGCAGATCACTCATGGCCGCACGCAGCGCCAGATCGTCGTATTCGCGCCCCGGAAAGGTTTCGAGAAAAAGGGCATTCTTGTCGGGAAATGCCTTTCCCCGGTATCGGCTCTTGGCCAGGCAGGCGAACAGCCGGGCCACGTCAGTCCGATGGGTAAAAAACGGCGAGCGTACAAACTTGCCGAAACGCAGCAACTCGGCTCTATCGAACGTGGAAACGAGGTCGAAAAGGACGGCGTTCGTCATGGTTTTTGAAAATAAATTTTCACAAATTAGGGAGCAAATGTATGGGGTGTTTGCTTGACGAAGAGTAAAAAAAGTGTCACAGAGGCTCATAGAGAAAATAGAGGCTCACGGAGTTATTTGTCAATTCATAATATAAAAAAGAATAAACGCTGTGTGCCTCTATTTTCTCTATGAGCCTCTGTGACACCCCCAATCTACGACGAGCCAGCAAATAACGCAATCTCAATTTTCACAAATCTTCTTTTTTGTACTTGTTGCCGTGCCGGAACCGCCTGACTTTTGTTCCGTCAACCATTTTCTCGCATGTTCGGACTTGCTCAAACAAAAAAAACACTTTGGATTATGACCTACAATCGCGTTTTCTGGCTTGGGGCTTTGCTACTCGTTTGCCTGCTTGCCCGCATCAAAACCGCCCATGCACAAGGCTGGACCAGCGCCTCGCACTGGCAATCAGGCAACCCGTCGGAACCCTACGCCAGCGACGGCAACTATGTCAGCGGCCTGTCCAATTTTCTGGGGGACGAAGTATCAGCGGCTATCAATTATCCCGGCCCAGGCGCTACGTACCGAATCGAAGGCTTTGGTCTGAACAAGGGCTTCCAATACGGAAGGGATGTCGTGCCCTTCGGCAAGTTTCACCACCTGGCCCGAGCCATAGCACACCCCGCGCCCGATACCTTTGTCGTGCTGGAAGAAAAATTGCCCTTCGTGGCTGGCAACCGCTCGATCCACCTGATTTTTTACAAAATAGATATCCAGGGTTCGAGCAATGACATCTTTTTAGAAACAGAAATCACTGCATCAATACCGGGCACCAACGCTTATGCCCACACCCTGCTGACCTCCGCCAACGGCGATTACCTCGTGCTTGGTTCGGTGGAAAACACTGCTGCACCGGGCAACCGCGATGTATTGCTGGCCCGGCTTTCGGCGCAGGGCGCCTTGCTGTGGACCGCTATTTTTCCCACCCCCGACGACGATGTCCCGTTCCAGGTGGTGCCCGGCGCAAATGGAACATGGCATATCCTGAAATCCGTGGCTCCCTTCGGGCAAATACGGCTCCTGAACGTGGATGCCAACGGCAACCTGCTCGGCGATATCAACCTCCCCGGAAACACCGCCGACATGCCCGTCGACCTGGCAGCCACAGCCGACGGCAACCTCGTGCTGACCGGCCTAAACCTCTCCGAAGACCTGTTTTTGCAAAAAATGGGCACGGACGGTACCGTCATCTGGCGGCACGATTTTACAATTCCAGAGGAAATGAGCGCACACAGCCTGCTCGAGGATGCAAATGGCGATATCGTGGTGTTGTGCAACCGCACTACCCTGACCACCAACGAAAAAGATGGTTTTCTGATGAAGTTTGACCCTGCGGGAACGCCTGTGTGGGAACGCCGCATCGGACGCGACAACCGCCCGGAAACCTTGACCAAACTCGCCCTGTGTCCCGATGGCGGTTACCTGCTCGGTGGAAGGTATTTTACCCAAAACATCAACCACGCCTACGTCGTGAAAACCGATGCCAACGGCATCATTAAACCAGGGCGCATCTTCGGCAATGTGTTCCGTGACAACGATGTGGACTGCTCCAACACAGCCGGCGACCTGCCTCTTGCCAACCGAACCGTGCAGGCATACCGGGACAGCGCCAACGTTTATTACGCCAGTACCAACCTGCTCGGCGACTACGAAATTGAGTGCGATACGGGCAACTACACCGTCAGCCTCATCCAGCCGAACGCCTACTGGCAGGCCTGTGCCAACGATGTGCCCGTACACATCAGCTACCTCGACAAGGCCGTGGTGGACTTCTCACAGCAAGCCGCCATTGACTGCCCTTACCTGACCGTGGAGCACGGCCTGATTAACGCCCGCCCCTGCGACACCACGACGATGTACCTCGACTACTGTAACTACGGTCCCGTAACAGCCGAAAATGCCTATGTGGACGTGACGCTGGACCCGTTGCTGACCTACGTCAGTTCGACCATTCCGCCTTCGGCCACCAACGGCAATGTGCTGACCTTTCCGCTGGGTAACATCGCCTCCGAAGATTGCGGGCACCTGGAAATAGAGGTCGCTGTGGACTGTGATGCCCAGGCCGGGCAGGCGGTTTGCACCGAGGCGCATATTTTCCCCGACACGATTTGCGATCCAGCAAACCCCGCGTGGTCGGGCGCATATGTGGAAGTAAAAGCCGAATGCCAGGGCGACAGCATACTTTTTCAGATAAAAAATACCGGTTCCGGCCCGATGAGCGAGTACTTGGAATATATCGTGATAGAGGATGCCGTGTTGCTGCGTTCCGGGGCGTTCAAACTCGCGCCCGGCGAAACAATGGATGTGAAAGCGCTCGCAGACGGCTCTACCTGGCGCCTGTCTGCCGGGCAGGAATCCGGTGCGCCGGGCTTCGGCAGGCCCACTGTTGCCGTGGAGGGTTGTGTGAATGGCGGCGGCCCGGCCAGCACAGGGTTTGTCAATTCGTTTTCGGAAAACGATGCGGATCCGTTCGTGTCCAGCCAGTGTATTTTAGTCACCAATTCCTTCGACCCGAATGACAAACAGGCTTTGCCCACCGGGTTCGGCAATGAAAATAACATTTTCGCCAACACCGACCTAGAGTACATGATCCGGTTCCAGAACACCGGCACCGACACAGCCTTCCGCGTCATCCTGCTCGACACGCTCTCGCCGCACCTCGACCCGGCTACGTTCCACGCAGGGACTTCCAGCCACCCCTACCGCTACGAACTGACGGAAAATGGTGTGGTTCGATTCACGTTCCAGCCCATCGCGCTGCCGCACAGCAGCGTGAACGAGCCGGGTTCCAACGGATTTGTGACCTTCCGCATCGCGCAAAAACGGGACAATCCGGTGGGCACCCGCATCGAAAACCGCGCGGGTATTTACTTCGACTTCAACCTGCCGGTCATCACGAACACGGTTTTCCACACGGTGCATGCGCCATGGCTGAAATTGGTCAGTGTGGATCAGCCGGGCGTGGCGCCAATGCTCCATTTTCAGGCGTTCCCGAATCCTTTTGCCGAGCAGGTGACCGTCCGGCTCGAAGGTGCGGAGATGCCTGATGCAGTGTTGAGGCTGTTCAGTACCGACGGGCGCTTGGTGCAGGCAATGCCGTTCCGGCAAAACCAGTTGACGCTCGACCGAAAGGACCTGCCCGCCGGGATGTATTTCTTCTCGGTAGAGGTGAGGGGCAAGGCGCTTGGAAGTGGAAGGTTGGTGGCGGAGTGATTTTCGCGTTTGGTCATTTCCAACGTCGGCAGGGTTTGAAACCCTGCCGACGTTTTGCGTTTTATGAGGCACGCAGTTTACGGGCTTTGGCCAGTTGTAGCGTATCGAAGGAAAATGCCGCTTCACGGATACTCTCCCAATCCGACCAACACCTGCCGAAGAATGACCCGATCGGGGTCGTTCATTTCCAAAACTTGAATAGTAGCCCTCCCGATGCGTGTTTTGGGCAAAATCACAGGACCATCAAGGTCAAAATGGTCTGACCAGGCATCGCGGCGAGGATCGAACAGGCGTACAAATCGCCTTTGTTTGTCCAAATAGGTTCCCAAATTCGCTCCTTTGTGACGGTTGCAATTGCCGCAAGCAAGGGCCAGGTTTTCCAAATCAGTGTCGCCCTCATGCTTGAGGCTGATGATATGGTCCACTTCAAATGAAAAGAAAAAACCGCCTTCCCGAACCAGACAGTACTCGCACTTGTGGCCAGCACGTTCGACAACCAACCTGCGAAGTGATTCCGGGATTTGGCTCATGGGCGTTATTGGGCTAATCGGGCGCGGGCATGGGCCTTTGCCAGCGCTATCAGATGATCCAGCGCCAACATTCGATCCAATTCGTACTGTTCCTCTGCTGACAGTACTCCGTTACGGTTTTTCATTAGCAGTTCGCGCAACCGCAATTGGGCAGTTTCGGATGGCCGAAGGGAAAGAATTTTGGCCGGGGCCATACTAGCCAATGCGGCAGCAATCTCGTCGTAAACAGGAATGGCGACAGTCATAACTGAAAATTTAGCACACAAAGTTAGGTTTTTATCCCGCACAACCGCCTGTAGAATTTTACGCGGCATCTCCCGCCGCCCCCATCTCCCGCGCCTGTGCCAGTATTTCTTCCACGGTTTGGGTCAGTTCGTCGCCCATGCGCAGGAAGTCGGGGTGGTCGAGTTGCTGGAGCACGGCGTACCAGACGGGTTTGTAACGGTCTTTCAACTGCGCCACCTCGCCGACGGGGCCGGTGAACAGGTCGTACAGCCAGGCGGCTTCGTTTTTGCCGAGGAGGAGGGTGAAGTAGGTGGTGATGTCGTCGGAGGCGTTTTCCATTAATTCCACATCGTTCAAAAACTCTATGGCGAGTTTTTTGCTTTCCTCCAAGCGGTTGTTCCAAGCGAAGACGCAGGCAGCGGTATGCTGGAAGTAGGCTGCATCGGGTTGTTTTTTGATCAGTTCAAGGCTCCAACGCAAGGCTATTTCTTTTTCTTTTGTTTTTGTAAAAAGCAACCACGACACGCTATTCATCCCACTTGCATTTCCGGCCTCAGCGGCTTTTAGGTACCATTCCAACGCCGATTCGATGTCTTTTTTCTCGTTTATGTAAAGCACGCCGATGTTGTTCATCGCACCGGCATACCCGGCCTCGGCGGCTTTTTGGTACCATTCCAATGCCGATTCTATGTCTTTTTTCTCGTCTTGATAAAGCCAGCCGAGGTTGAACATCGCACCGGCATCTCCTGCGTCAGCGGCTTTTTGGTACCATTCCAATGCCGATTCTATGTCTTTTTTCTCGTTTTTGTAAAGCAACCCGAGGTTGAACATCGCACCGGCATCTCTTGCGTCAGCGGCTTTTCGGTACCATTCGATGGCAGTATCGTAGTCCTTTTTCACAGTATCATGCAGCCAACCAAGATTGTAAATTGCCATAACCTGACCAGCCGAAGCCGCCCATCTCCAGCACCGCTCCGCCCGTTCATTATCCGGCGTTCTCAAGTCTGAAAAATCACATCCAATCCAATTTGCCACCTCGGCCATTTCCTTTACCCAAAAAACCATTTCCCCTTCCGCTTGTACGCCTGCCGTTATTTTCTCCAACCGTTCTTTTTCAAACAACCGCTCGCACAAGGGCCGCAACTGCTCCACCGCAGCCGCCTTTTGCCCCGAAAACCACAGTTCCAACGCCGCGTAGGCCTTGTCCAGATCGGAGGGCATCAGTTCCTGGGCGCGTTCGGGCGACTGCTCCCGCAGGTACGAGCGCGTAGTTTGCAGGAGCTCATGGGAATCGGACGGGCTTAGTTTTCGGGTATTCACCAACGCCGTGGTGTAGCTCCAGGCCGCTTCCGGGTCGAAGCCTCCGCGCTGCAGGGCGCTGCGGTGCTGGTCGGCGCGGGATTTCATCATGTCGCGGTCGCACCATTCCTCAAAAAAGCGCACGAGCCAGAGCACCCGTTTTTCGTCGCTGCGGCGGCCGAGGCGCATGAGGAACCAGATGTTGAAAAACCGCTCGGCGACGAGGTACAGGTGGTTTTTGGTCTTGGTGGCCCGTTTTTCTATGATGCCGTTGCGTTCCAGGTACTGGAGCTGGGCGGAGATAATTTTGCTTTCGAGGCGGGTGCGCTCGGCTATTTCTTTCACGCTGAGGGCGTCCCAGTTGAGGGCGATGGCCTCCACAATGGCCTGCTGCTGGTCGCTGAGGTCGTCCATGCGGTGTTTGTACAGGGGCGTGGAGCGGTCGAGTACGATTTCGAGGTCTTTGAACGCGCTGCCGTCGTCGTCGTCGGCAAAGATTTCGAACAGCAGCACCATCGTGCGTACCACGCCGCCGGTGACCCGGCGCAAGGCTTCCACCCGGCCGGGGTTTTGTTCCAAAATGCGCTCCACTGCAGCTTTTTTGTAGTGTTGGGACAGGCTGAGCAGCAGGTCGCGGGTCTCTTTTTCGTTGAGGCCCTGGAGTTGCACCTGCTTGAAAAACTCGTAGAACGGGTGGTCGTAGCGGTAAAACGCTTCCAGTACCACGGCTGAGGCGGCGAAAATTCGGATGTCGGAGGAGGTTTGCAGGATTTTGCGCAGCCGGTGCGCCTCGGCATCCGTGAGTTTGCGGGCCATGTCGCCGAAGTTGTCTATGAACAGCACGAGTTTTTTTCCCTTGCGCTCCAGTTCGCCCGAGAGCCAGTCGAACAGGGCGCGCTCGTAGGCGTCGTCGTCCTTGTCGTGCCGGACGGACAAGCGCCGCAGTTCCGTCTCCTCGAAGCGGAAGTCGGGGTGTTTCTGTTCGAGCAGTTGCATGATGCGCTCCCAAAAATTGAACAAGCGCCGGATGCCGTATTCCTCCTCGTTGAAGACGAGCGGAATGAGCCAGCCGTTCAGCGCCGGGTCGTTTTCCACCTCATAGGCGAGGCGCAGCAGCAGGGTTGTTTTGCCCATGCCACGTCGTCCGAGGATGAGGTAGTGCTGTTCGGGCACGTCCATTTTGGCCGACTTGATGGCCTCGAAGAGGGTTTTGAACGTGTGTTGCCGCACCACAAAGCCTTCGATAAGTTGGGCTTTTGTCTGCGTTTGCGGGTTGTAGATGGCGGCGACGCGCACCGGTTCGTGTATGGCGCTCATGGCTTGAAAGTTGAATGTTCAGACGTTTTTTTGCCACCACATCCGCAGGATGGGCGAGTTGAATCGGAACAGGCCGCCCTGCTCGTGGATGTAGCCGTCGTACTCGAGGGTTTCGAGCACGACCTGGGCATTGGGTTGCTGAAAAGCGCTGCGTTCAGCCTGGCCTTTCGCAGCTATTTCGGCCAAAATGACCTGGGCCGTTTTGCATTGCTCGTCGGAAAGCGTTTTGGCCAAGCGGTCGTAGTAGCTGGCGAAGTAGACATTGTTTCGGTGGTTGGCGGCCTTGAGCAGCACTTTGTCCACGGTGGCGTCGTTGATCGGCGTGTTTTCGCATTCCGATTCGTCAATCAGCAACTGAATGACCAACTGGATAAAAAACGGCATGAGCCACTGGATTTTTTCCAGCATATAGCGAAGGATGGCATCATCCACCGCGATGCCGTAGCGTGCAAAAATTCTCCGGCTCATGTCCAGCGCCTCCTCGGTGCTCAGCGGCGGTATCTCCACGATGTTGAGGTCGTTGATGGTCGGGGCGGGGTCAAGTTTGCGGGCCACGTTGGGCAGGCCGATGGAGCCGGTGTAAATAAACCGGATGGCCGATTTGGCCCGTTGGCGCATGGCGCGGTTGGCATGCAGAAAACCGACTGCGGCATCCTTGTCTTTGGCTTTGGCGATGTTTTCGACGGCTACGGGAAACTCGTCCACCATGACGACGATGGTAGAGTTTTCCGTTTCGAGTTCGAGAAGCAGTTGTTCAAATGTTTTCGCGTAACTCGGTGCCGCACCAGAAGATGCCGTCTCGAGTTCAAGTCCGGCGATTTTCACTTTTTTGACGCGCTCCAAAAAGGACTCCAGCACGCCCTTGGCTCGCTCGCCAAGCCGGGCGAGTTTGCCGTGGGCGGCACTTTTTTCGAGTTCTTCGGACAGCAGCCGGAAGTAGTCTTCCTGATCGGTGCAGTCCTCCACGTTCAGGTAAATGAAAATGTAGCCGTCGCGTGGGCTGTCCTCCAAAGCGCGCATGATGGAGGTTTTGCCCGAGCGGCGCGGGGCGGACAGGTAGAGGTGGTTGCCGCTGTCCAGGCGCCGATAGATGCGGTTGATAATGGAATCCCGGGGGTAGAAGTCCTCGCCGCGCGGGGTTTGACCGACGATGTTTTTCATGGTGTAGTTGTTTTGACAAAAAAAATCTTGGCAAAGATGCGTTGACATTTTTTTTGTTGTCAAGTTTTTGGCAATATTTTTTTTGTCAAAGCAAATAAGGAGCGCCAGGCGGGTTTTGATGCGGTTGCCTTGGGGGCTGGAGCACAGCGAAGCAACACCTTAATTTTTCCAAACACACGGCATCAAAACCTTCCCAAACCCTGTAACCACCTGCGTTTAGAATTTTTTAAAAAAAATAAAATCCTCCCCCCAATTACGCAAACAACTGAAAAACAAGAGTTTGATTTTATAAAAAATACCTGCCCAAAAAAATATCATGCAAATTTTACTTCCTTGTATTGCATAGTAGTTGATAGTGCCATACCTTTGTGGCATCAAATACCCGGTGCTGCAAGAAACACCGGCCGTGGCAACAACTAAAAATAAGCAAAAACATGGATTTGGAAAATGCCAAGCTGCAAATGCGCAAGGGCGTGATCGAGATGTGCGTGCTCGCGGTGATCGCCGGACGGGAGACCTACCCGCCGGAGATCATCGAGAAGCTCGAAGGCACCGATCTCCTCGTCAAAGAGGGCACCCTGTACCCGCTGCTGATCCGGCTCAAAAACGACGGATTAGTGGACTACATCTGGCGCGAAGGGGTGAAAGGGCCACCCCGCAAGTACTTTACTATCACTGAAGACGGACGCAAGTTTCTGGACGACCTCACGGCAGGCTGGAACGACCTGGTGCAAGTGGTCACCCGTACCATCGAGCATCATGCTGCCGGCAGTGCCGAGCGCCGAAGCACGCCTGAGGCGACCGACACGCCGCCACCGCTCAACATTGAGCCGCTGCCCGCAGATGCCTGACCTGCAGCGTTCCAACCCAAACCTTCCAACCCGAAACTTGCCATTCACGTTTTCAACCAACGTCAAACAATGAACAAGATATTGAATATCAACCTCGGCGGATACGCTCTCACGATAGATGACGATGCCTTCGAGCATATTTCCGCTTATTTGGAAAGTATACGCCAACGCTTCAGCGAGAGCGAGGGCCGCGACGAGATCATGCGCGACATCGAGTCGCGCCTCGGCGAAATCATCACCAATGGCCTCGGCAACCGCACCATCGTCATGCTGCCCGACGTGGAAGCCGCCATCGAAGTAATGGGTAAACCCGAAGACTTCGGCGGCGAGCCAATACAAAAACCCGGCTCCGATAAAAGCGCCAAACGGATTATCACGCCCGGCAAAAAACTGTACCGCGACGAACAGGATGCCGTCATCGGCGGTGTGTGCTCCGGTATGGCTGCCTATTTCGGCTTTCAGGAAACCGTATGGATGCGGCTGATTTTTGTGCTGCTGGCGCTTGTTTCCTTCGGTTTTTGGGTTCCGGCCTATCTCCTGCTCTGGATTCTCGTGCAACCGGCTCGCACTGCCGCTGAACGGCTCGCCATGCGCGGCGAAACGCCCAACGTGGAAAACATCGCACGCGAGATCGAGCAGGGTGCCGAGCGCATTTCCAAAAAGGTCAACGAGTTCGGTTCCAAGAATTTCGGCAACAATGTCAGCCGAAATTCTGCTGCTGTCGCTTCCGGCTGCCTCACCGTGGTGGGCAAACTCTTACTCGGTTTTGTTATTTTCATCGCCATCAGCATGATCTTTGGCCTTGGCACAGCCTGGGTGGCCGGTATTATGGCTTTTTTTACCGCCCAGCCCTACATCTCGTACTTTAGCCCGCTGCCTACATCCGCTACCTACCTCGGTTTTTTCAACGGGTTTTTCTTACTCGGCATCCCCATTGTCGCGCTGGTCTTGTGGCTTGGCCGCACCATTTTTAAGTTCAAGTCCCCCGCGTGGCTCGGCTCCGGGATGAGTATCTTCTGGGTGCTGAATTTCGTGTCGCTGGTGCTTTTGGGCGGTCTTGCTTTTACCGGTTTCCGCCAGTCCGGTTCGGTGAGCAAAAATGTGGACCTGACCAGTATAGGTTCCGATACCCTGCGCGTGCAGTGGGCAGGCCGAAGTGTATCGGACGACGACCGCGACTGGTTCATGGACGACGATGACATTCGCATCGGAAACAATCGCCTCGACATTAATGATATGGTAAAAATCCGCGTGCGACGCAGCGAAACGGGCCGTTTTGAGTACACACAAACCGTTCGGGCACGCGGCTCCAACGGCGAGGAGGCTGTCGAGAATGCTGCCAGCACGAACTTCGACGTCCGCAAAGAAGGGAACGCCCTATTCATTCCCTCCGGGTTTTTCCTCAACCAGGGAAAAAAATGGCGCGTGCAGGAAGTGCGCATCACCATCAGTGTCCCCGAGGGCAAGTTCATTACCTTTGGCGATATCATCAACCGCCGGGTGTACGAGGTGGACTACGACGATCATGACGACGAAAACTCCATCCGCTACAATCCCGACAAGGTATTCCGCATGACAAGCAAAGGCTTGATTTGCAACGACTGCCCCCAGTTCGGCGACAGCAACTACCAGGGCGACCGCTCCTACGAGGACTTCATCCTGGAAGGCAATTTTGAAACCGAGATCATCCATGACGACAATTTTAGCATCGTCATTGACGGCGCGGAATCCGATCGCAATGGCCTCGAAACCATACGAGCAGGCGACAACCTGACGCTCACCACCAAAGGAAAGAACCTGGCCGGAACCGTGCGCTGCACCATCCGTACACCAACGTTCACCGCTCTCGTGGCTGACAACTCCAGTAATGTGACCATTCGGGGCTTCGACGAGCACCGGGCATCCATCACGGCCAAAGGCCAGTCACGTGTGCGCGGTTTGTTTGATGCTAACAACATTGACCTGAATCTCATGGGAAAATGTTGGGTAGAACTGACGGGAAACAGCGACGACCTCAACGCCAGCCTCGCCGACGGCGCCGAACTCGAAGCCTCCGGCTGGCGCACCCGCAGAGCCGAAATATCGGCCGCCGATGCCTCCCGCGTACGCCTCAACGTGACCGAATATGCCAACGTCAAGGCTGATCCGTCCAGCACAGTAAAGGTCACCGGAACAGCAAACGTGGAGCACCAGTAGTACAGTTTTGAGAATTGTACTACTGCTGTTTGACTTTCTTTTCTGAGCCGTCCCGTTGCTGCGGGCGGCTCTTTTTTTGTCCCGTGAAATTGGCCGTACCTTCGCCAGTGAATCAAATTCTTTTCCACTCATGCGAAACACGCCGCTCCGCGCCTTGCCTTTTTTGGTGCCCTTGCTCTTTGTCCTGTTGACAAACCTCGCCGCCCAAAAGCCAATCACACTTGACGATATTTGGAGCAAGGGCACGTTCAGCGCCCGTTCGGTTCCAGGGTTTCGTTTCCAAAACGACGGATTTCACTATACCCGACTTGAAGCGGGCATCCTCGAACAATATGACCTGCGCTCCGGTGAAAAAACGGCTACACTGTTCGACCCGGCCAGCCTGAACCCGCCGAACAACCCGGCCAGATTCGCCGGCTATACGTTCAGCGACGACGAAACCAAAATCCTGTTCGCCGCCGAGGAGGAAAAAATATACCGCTGGAGTAGCCGCGCCACTTTTTTCGTTTACGACCGCCAAACCAAAACCCTTAACCGCCTGCACGAAGGCCCCAAGCAGCGATGCGCTGTGTTTTCGCCTGACGGCAAAAAAGTCGCTTTTTCGGTAGACAACGACCTGTACGTCCGCGATCTGGCTACACAAAAAACCGTGCGCATCACCACCGATGGCTTGCCCAACGCCATCATCAACGGCACGTCCGACTGGGTTTATGAAGAGGAATTTGAGATTGTCCGTGCTTTCGAGTTCAGCCCCGATGGCAGCAAAATCGCCTACCTGCGCTTCGACGAGCGTGCAGTGCCGGAGTTCACTATGGAAATGTACCGGGGCGGCGACTATCCGGAACCAGTCATGTTCAAATACCCCAAAGTGGGCGAGCGAAACGCCACCGTTACAGCGCATATCTACCACATCGCTACCGGTAACACCGTGGCCGTAAATATCCCCGACCGGGCCAAAGATCACGACGACTACCTGCCGCGAATCAGTTGGACACCCGACGGTCTGCTTTGCCTCACCCACCTCAACCGCCACCAAAATCACCTCCGCCTTCTACTGGCTGATGCCGCTACCGGCGCATGCAACACCCTGTTGGACGAAACCAGCCGCTACTACCTAGACCTGCACGAACCCCGTTTTTTGGCTAACGGCAGCTTCGTCTGGCAAAGCGAAAAAAGCGGATTCAACCACTTGTATCTCCACGATCGTACCGGCAAACAAACAACCAGCCTGACCAAGGGCGACTGGGATGTAACCGGTTTTTATGGTGTGGACGAAAAAAACGGGCTGGTCTATTTTCAGGCCGCTACCGTAAACCCCATGCAACGCGAGGTTTTTTCCACCAAACTGAACGGCAAGGGCCGCACACAGCTGAGTAAGGAATCAGGTACACACAGCGCACAGTTCAGCAGTACGTTCGACTTTTTTGTGGACACCCACTCCGCAGCCAACGCACCGCCCCAATATACTGTGCGCGACCGAGCGGGAAAATCCGTACGTGCCATCGAACAAAACACCGCCCTGAAGGCCTTGCAAACCGAGTACGGCGCGCTCCCCGTGGAGTTTTTTCAGGTACCCATCAAGGGCGCGTCCAGTCCTTCAGACAAACCCTGGGACGGGGCGCTGAATGGCTGGATGATCCGCCCCACCGCTGCGGAACACCAGGGGAAAAAACTGCCCGTGCTCATGTTCGTGTACGGCGGCCCCGGCAGCCAGCAAGTGACTGATGCCTGGAAAGGTGCCAACTATTGGTGGTTCCAGATGCTTGCCCAAGAGGGCTATGTGGTGGCTTGCGTAGATAATCGAGGTACTGGCGCACGCGGCGAGGAATTCAAAAAAATGACCTACCTCAACCTCGGCAAATACGAGACCGAAGACCAAATCGCCGCTGCCAAGCACCTCGGTACCCTGCCGTTCGTAGATGCCGGGCGTATCGGCATCTTCGGTTGGAGCTACGGCGGGTACATGTCGTCCCTGTGCCTGATGAAGGGCGGCGACGTATTCGAAGCAGGCATTGCCGTGGCACCGGTGACCCACTGGAAATGGTACGATAGCGCCTACACCGAACGGTTTATGCGCACTGAAAAAGAAAACCCCGACGGCTACGCCGAAAACTCACCGGTCAATTTTGCCAAAAACCTCGAAGGCAAGTACCTGCTCGTACACGGCCTGGCCGACGACAACGTACACTTCCAGAACAGCGCCGAACTGACCAATCAGCTTATCTCGGCAGGAAAGCCCTTCGACTCCATGTTTTACCCCAACCTCGACCACGGTATCAACGGCGGAAACGCCAAACTGCACCTGTACGGGCTGATGACCAATTTTTTGAATAAAAACCTGAAAAACGCCAAGCCCGATGTGGAGCGGCCATAAGAGCATGTTGGGGATTTTCTTAGAGCGCGGCTACCCATCTACTTTCAATACAAATACCCGGCTGCACGACACGGCCTTGCAGTCGTCACTTTGGCAGTAAAACGTCACCTCGATACGGCATTCCATTACCGTACCTTCCACTTTCTTGAGTGTAAACTTCAGGTTTTTGGCGGCAGGCTTGGCGGGATCGTCGTACCAAGTGCTGTTAACTTCTTGGCCCCCGACCAAAACCTTGATCGTGGGCAGGGTCGCTGTTTTTTGATCGTTGTTGTATACCGGGCAATCGGAATCTTTGGCGGCTTTTTTTAGGTCATCAATTTCGGTTTCCTTGGCTTTTATCGGGCCTTCCAGTTCGGATATCTTGGCTTTCAGTTCGGCTATTTCACCGGTCAACCGGTCGATAGTCGCCTGGGACGGCCTCTTTTTCTCTTGTTCTTTTTTTAGTCTGGCCTCTTTATCCGCCAAATCTGTTTTGGCTTTGGCCAGTTTCCCGCCATTGTCTTTTTCCAATTTCGCCAGCGCCTTGGCTGCATCCTTGATCGCGTCCGTGATCGTCACGCAGGGGCAGTCCGCTTTTATATCCTTGAGTTCAACGATCTGCGAGCTGCCGTTTGCGAGGCCCGATTTGCCAGCCTTAATTTCCTCATCCGGCAAGCCGGCTTTACTGCCTGCCGCCAACGTGTCTCGAAATGGATTTCCGATACCGCGCACGCCGCCCGGCGGTGGCGGTGGCACCGCTTCGGTGTCCCACACAAACAGAAAAAACGAGATATCGCCACAAGTACACGCCTTCTCCGGCCTCCGGGCTTGCACAGGTACTGGTGGGTCTGACGAGTCTAACGGGTCTGCCACCGTCTGCCGCGGGTTGGCAGGTACGGGAGCAGTGGTAGTCCCTTTGGGCTTTAGTCCCCCGGGCAGATTTTGTTGGAAAAACTCGTCCACGCTCGGCACGGGTTTGGGAGGCTCCGGCGTGCGCGGCAAAATCTTGGCCTCCGCGCCCACGGCCTCGAAGGAGTCCCAAAAATCGTCCACGCCCTTGTCCATTTTCTCCTGCTGCTGTTCCGGCAGTTGCGCGTATGTTTTGCCTGTATTTTGCTCAAACTGCCGCACCGTGTTGGCCTTAAAATCCTGCTTTTCGTACGGCTCACCGCGCAGCGCGGCGGTATATTTCCAGAACGTTTGCTGGATCACGGCTTCGCGCTCCTTTCCGGGGTTGTTGCCAAATGGCGTAGTCACCACGCCCCTGCCCTTCAACTCGTCGTAGGTTTGAGCGATGCGCTGGATGGCATCCAACAGCAGCGGCACCCCTACCGCCGGGTGCGTTTCGGGATTTATGGGCACGGGCACAGGCTTGTCAGTGCCAGGAACCAGCGGCATGGGTGCGTACAGTCCGTCGGGGCAGTCCGTACTTGATGCGACAGCGGGCTTCGCGCCCGGCAGGGTCGTCAGCAACCGCACAGCCGTAGCCAGTGTCGGGGCCGGGCGCGTCGGTACTACCACAACCAGGGTGGTGCCGGGAAGGCCCGACGACTCGATACCCTGGAACGGCGGCGCGGGAGTCACCCACGCGCTGAGCGGCGGCATCTCGTTTCCGGCAGGCACAGGCGACTTGCGCACATCGGTGCAAAAACCCTGAACGGGCACGATCACCGTTTGACCCGATGGCACTGTCACATGTGGCAGGTACGGTACGATGTACGGTTGGTACCGACCGTCGGAGGGTATGTATGCCGACGTGCCGGGCGCAGTACCCGCTGGCGATGTGTTCGGACCAAAGCGTACCTGGATCGGCTCGGCAGTGGGGTTGCCAACGGAGATGTTTGCGATGATGCCGGTGGTATTTCCGGTGCCCTCAACACGGATCATGTTGGTGAGGGCAGGAAACTGCGAAGGAGGCGCATCGGGCAGCGCGGCGGCGGCAGGCGGTAGTTCGGGCGGCGGCACGGTGAAAATGCCTGCGCTGCTGCCTACTTTTTTTACCGCTTCCCAAATTTCTGCGATGCCGCGTTGCAGGGCCGCCTGTTCCGCAGGCGGCAAGGCGGAAACGGGCTTTCCGGTGGCGTTTTCAAATTGCCGCTTGGTGCGGTCGCAAAAATCGTCCTTGGCGTCCGGGTCGTTTTTACGCGGCAAAACCCAGATGGTTTGCTGCACGACCGCGTCGCGTTCTTTCTCCGGCTCGCCAGTGAACGGCGTCTTGATTTTCCCGCCTTCCTGCAAAACCGTCGTGCTTCGCACAATGTCGCGCACGGTGGCCAGCAGGGGCGAGTTCGCGTCCCACCCACTAAATGGCGGCAATACGGAACCCGGCGAAGCGGCGGGCAAATCCATTTCCGTGCAGTAGCCGTGTACGGGCACAGTCACCGTCGCGTTGCCGGGTACGGTAATTTGTTCTGGTTCAGGCACCGCGTACCCCTGGCGTTTGCCGTCGGAGGGAATGGTGGCCGCCGGAATCGTGACGGTTTCGGGACGTTTGCCCTTGTTCGTCAGCACCGCGTCGGCAATGTGGCCGGTGGTCTGGCCCGTGGCCTTCACAGTGGCGGTCACCGAAGCGGGCAGCTGGGGTTGCTGCGCAAAAAGTGTGGTCGTCGCGACCAGCAGCGCAAGGGTGAAAAAAGGTGTATTTCTCATAGGTAGAATGTGCTAATTAGGCAATGTGCTAATGTGCTAATTCCCGTCGGCACGAGCCTCGCTCACCAAGGGGAGTACCTGCATTCGCGCTTTCGTCCGTGACACAGACGGTTGCTTGCGGGGGGACAATGGGGCACCATATAACTGAAACCCCAACGAAATACCGCTACCCAAGATGCCCGCTTCGGAAGAAATGCTCCATTTCACAGTCACCCCCACTTCTCTTGCCAATAAAAACCGCAGCCCCATACCGATACCGAGTTGCCATTGCCCGGTCAACTGCGTCGGCGCAAAGGTTGCCTGCTGCGGATACTCCGGCAAGTTTGGTTTCAAAAATGCCTGCGGTGCCCATATCAGCGAAGCTGGCAAGAATACCAGCTCCGGCCCGCCGACCGATGGCGGCTCCAACCCAGGTGGCAACAGTACCACAAATACCGTGTTGGACGGGCAGCCTTTCCCTGCCTCGTCCACGACATAAATTTCAAACTCGCCTGCAGGCATGTTCGTGATCTGGAAGGTGTGCGAGTTGGCTGTGCTGACCGGCAGGCCGTTCACAAAAACCAAAAATGGCAACTGGGCGCTAGTCGGCGACACCTGTAGTACCACTCGCCCGTTGCTTGACGTGGGACTGGTGGGTGGCATGGTTTGCAGCACCGTCAGCAAAAGTGTGGGCTGGTCGGGCACAATGGCCACAAAAATATTAGTGCAGTGCTGGGTGGTATTGGTGATGGTCACCGACACCGGGCCGGGGCACAGGCCCGAAAGGTTGGGGCCGGTATCGCCGGTTTCCCACTCGAACGTGTACAGCCCGGGCGGCGACATGGTGGTGCTCACCGCACCGTTGCAGTCGCCGCATAACGCAGGGCTGAAGGCAAAAAGCGGGGTGAAACCGCAGGGCACGTGTACCACCGTGATCGCCTGGAGGCAGGTAGTCATGTTGCCGCACAGATCCACCGCTATGAACGTGCGTAAAATGGTGCCTTCGCAGGCTCCAAATACACTCAAATCGTCGGTGTGTGTCACTGTGACCGGGCCGGAACAGGTATCCGAAGCGGCTGCCTGGCCGGTGATGTTCAGGTTGTTTTGCTGGCCGCAATGAACCTTCACGGCGGGCGGGCAGGTGGTGAAAACCGGTGCCGATTTGTCAACCACGGTGATGTCCTGCACGCAGGTTGCCGTATTGCCGTCGGGATCGGTGGCCTTCCAAGTGCGGGCTACGGTTCCGATACATCCACCAAAAACCGGCGGATTATCCGAGTAGGTCGGCACAAGCGGCCCCGCGCAGTCGTCCACTGCCGTGGCTTGGCCAGAAATGCTG
The DNA here is from genome assembly GCA_046153695.1 of Saprospiraceae bacterium. Classification (GTDB taxonomy): domain Bacteria; phylum Bacteroidota; class Bacteroidia; order Chitinophagales; family Saprospiraceae; genus M3007. The sequence continues at coordinate 2,644 of JBJXEZ010000135.1, read as the reverse complement.
GGAGGCGGTGCCTGACCACACCCCTCGAGGGTGATGCTCGGTGGACAAACGATGACCGGTACCGATTGGTCGGTCACCGTGATGGTGATGGTGGCCGTAGTGGTCAGGTTGTTTTTGTCGGTAATGGTGTAAGTGGCGGTGAATGTACCCGTAGCTCCGGTGGCTACGACCGTCACGCTCGTTGTGCCTGCCACTGAAATCGAAATGCCCGGCGTGCTGCTGTTGGCGGCAATGACGGTTATACCCTCTCCCGTGTCGTTGGCCAGCACGTTTGTGGTGACTTGGCTGCCGCAGGGCAACGTGACAGCATCAGGTACGGCACTCGAAATTGGTGCAGGCGGGTCGCTGCCCTTGTCGCGCAGGAGCAGGTAAACCACGCCGCCACCTACGCCCACTGCGGGAATCCACCACGGAAATTTTTTGGGAACAGTGCCGAAAACGGGCACAAACGTATGTTTCCACAAGTCGCCGGAGAGCGCAATTTTGGCCGGACTAAACACCGCCGCGCTGCGCGGGAATGCAGGCACTTCGAGGTTTTTCAGCGGGTAGGAGGCCGAGCAGTAGTCGGCGTACCATCGGGTGTTTTGCCAGGATTTGAGCCTGCGCCAGTTTTGGAGGAAGGTTGGATCGGCGGGTTGCAAAGCCTCGGCGCAAGCGCGGACGTGGGCGGACAGTTTGCCCGCAAGTAGTCTCGTGATCGTGCGGCGGTCGGTTTCGGACAGGGTTCCGCCGGGGTCAGTTTGCACCAGGTCGAGCAGGGCAAGCAGGTCGCTAATGGCGGTTTTGGCGGTTGGGTCAAGTAGGCGCGACGTGTTGTCGAGATTGGTTTTCCATTTTTCCGCCGTCAGCGCCCGCAGGTCTTGCAAGCCGGGCGTGGTGGTGTTTTTTTGAAAAAAAACCGACACAGGAACGAGGCTGTTGAGGGCATCGAGTCCTGTGGGGGCAGTGTTTTTCAAAATAACAGGCAGTGTGTCGGTGGGGTTTACGGCTGGCCCGGTGGGTACAGACCGGAAAATGTCGGTCGGATGATCGGGCGACGGAGCGACCAGTTTGGCCGCGCTGCCTACGAGGGAAATATTGGCCCATAAGTCTTCCGTCTGGTTTTCCACTTGCTGCCGGGTTTCGGGCGAAAAAGCAGTAGCGGGCTGGTTCACCTGCTGTTCCGCCTCCTCGGTGTACTGTTCGGCAAACGCTGTTTTGTCGTAGTTCTTTCCCTGCAAACGTGCAGCATATGCCCACAGGCTCTGCTGAACGAGATCGCGTCGCTGCGTTTCGAGTGGCTTGCCAAATGCCGCCGGGTTAAGTTGGCCTCCCCGCATCAGTTGGTCAAACGCCTCTCCGGCGGCAAAGGCAGCGTGCAACAGCAGGCGGGCAGCCGCCTGCGGGTGGCGGTGGATGTCGATGCGGTATGGGAAGGGCGTTCGCGTGCCCGGGTAGGTCAGTGCGAGCGGGTCGGAGAGCACCGCGGCAGATGTGAAATAGAAGACAGGCGCGGGTGATTTTCCCGGTTCGGGCAGCGGCTCGGCGGCAGCCCAGGGCACCCACCGAGACACATCAGGCAGGGCGGCACCGGCAGGCACCGGCGGCATGCTCACGTCGGTGCAGTACCCGTCGAGCGGTACTGACACAGTGCCAAACGGTGGCACATCCAGCGGGTAAACCTGGGTTACAACATAGCCCTGGTAATTGCCTTGCGAGGGTATGAAAACGTCTCCGACGACGGTGCGCAAGGGCATTGGAGTGGGATTGGAGACGAGCAGCGTGGCGATGTGGCCCGTCGTGCGGCCCGTGCCTCGGGCGAGGTAATGCAGGTCGGCAGGCTGGCAGATTGATGTGGCAGGCAGATTGGCCAAGAGGAGCCAGAGCAGCCCCTCGGTTAACCGCCCGCAGGAACAAAATCGTGCAGCCATTTTTTTCATAGCAGTAGGTCTTATTGAGGAAAAAGGTTAACTACTGTTTGGCAACGGGCTGCAAGTTAGTTTTTTTAGGCGTATAAATAGAATTTTGCAAAACAATTTTAAAAGCCAACTCAAAAATACCTGTCGAGCCGAAATGGCTCCTAAAAGGCGAATACTTCGTTCGTTTTTTTCGCTGTAGACCCCCAATACGACTCAAAAAACTGCCTTGTCTTCGCCTTTTAGTCACTCATTTCAACTCCGACGCCATTTTTGAGATGGCTTCTAATCATCGCTTTAGCAACAAGCTGATGCGGGTGATCCAGTACAAAAAAACACAGATCGTCACTTTTTGGAGGAAAGGCAGCCAAACAAGTCCCGTTTTTGTCCAGTAAATGGCGTTGTTCGCCACAAAAAAAAGTAAACAGACGAAGCCAAGGCGAAGCAGGTGGTTTTGGCGGTTTTGGCGCAAAAAAACCAGTGTGGCTGCCAACGTCACCAGCACCGTGCTGCCGGAAATGACGAGCGCGGTATCATGCCAGGGTGTGAACAGCAAGCAGGCCGTAGTCATGGAAACGATGCCGGAAATACGCACCGCCACCCGTCGGCTCCGACTACCCGTCAAAAAACCCGCAAGCCGGTACCAAAAAAACGCCAGCGCTGTACCGAGCACGACCATGGCCAACATGGCCGTCGGACGAGCAGGGTTAGGCTGGCCATTGCCGGCAACGGAGCCGAGCAAGTCGCAC
>JBJXEZ010000117.1:0-23952 GCA_046153695.1 Saprospiraceae bacterium | reverse complement strand
TACATGAGTCAGCGCACATTGGGCACGGCGCTATCGTACACGGAGCTACCATTGGCCGCAACTGCCTCATCGGTATGAATGCCGTGTTGATGGACGAGGTGGAAATCGGAGAAGAGTGCATCATCGGGGCACTGTGTTTTTTGAAGGCGGGTGAAAAAATCCCCCGGCGCAGTTTGGTCGTGGGTAACCCGGGTAAAATTATCCGTGAGGTGAGTGACGAGATGATCACCTGGAAAACCGAGGGCACGCGCCTGTACCAACAGTTGCCCAAACAGTGCTACGATTCGCTTAAGCCCTGCGAGCCGTTGCGCGAACTGCCCGAAGACCAGCCTGAGATGAAGTCCGGGTATCGGGTATGGCGTTCTTAACCCTTTTTTACATTTTTTGAGGATTCGTTGATAAATACCATGCTGGCAGGGCGAGCACTTTTGCCCTGCCAAACAGTGTGGTTTTGAGGGCCTTGGTGCTGACTTACTGCCGGGTTTGGCGCTCAAACTTTTTTCAACTTGATCTATCTTTAAAAAATGAAAGGTAACATGAATCTCGATCAGGCCTTGGCCTTCCGTGTGACAACTTTTTTGTTGTCGCTTTATTTCTCTACGCTTGCCGTTGCCCAACAACCCATAAGTTTTCCTGCACGTGCGTCAGATTTAGGGCCAAACATGTATTGGACCGTAACCGAATTTAGTGAAGGACCGGCAGTCATTGATTTTAATGTCTCGAAATACGATGGCGGACAGTGGAAGCAGGGCAGCTCGTCCAAAGAAACGGACAGTTACGATTATCTCATGCCGCTCTACTCGCCCGCCAACGGCGAAATTTGCAGTTGCTGGCGCAATTTTCCCAACGAAAACGGCCCTAAAGTTTTCACCGGTGGCAACCATGTAGTTATCAAAACGGAAGACAACCAGTTAATTTCGATTGCCCACCTGGCACCAGGCACCCTTGATGCCAAACTATGCCCACCAAACGATGATGCTACGGTTTATCCAAGCGACATGACAAAAGAAGGCTTTTGGCGGGTAGCATCGTACATACCTCCAGGCCAACGACCAAAAATCAAAGAAGGGCAATTCATTGGCAAAGTAGGTAGCTCGGGCAACTCAAGTGGCCCGCACCTGCATATGTCTTCCAGCCCGGTTACCGGCACTGATTCCAAAGGGCGCGAAGCAGCTGGCGATGCTGTTCCGATGCGCTTTCGGAATGCTTGGGGGCACGCCTATGTTGCCGGACAAAACGTGACACCGTCGGGCTGGTATCGGTACATCAACCAACAGTTCACCAACAACGGATTTAAAATAGTCCACCCATCTCCGTATTTAATTCGCGACCAAAAGCAGGGCGAAAAAATCAAAAAAACGGACATCGCATTTGTCTCTGAAACCCGGGCTGTGACGGCTTCGATAGCCGCAAACAACAAGGCAAAACTGACCAGTTGGAACATAACGGGGTTGGCAGTACTGGCACCTGCCAGTAACCTCGAACTGGGGTTGGCGACTAATGTCCGAATCATCAGCGGCTTGCCCGGCCAAATTGTAGTCGGCACACATGAGGGCAGCGGCGACCTAAAACTCGCCTTGTTTGAGGTGCAGAACAACGGCAGTTTTGTGAAAAAGTCTGAGCAAAACGCTGGCAAGGTGGCCAATTTTGAACTGATAAGGCTTGCATACGGAGCTGCCGACAACTACTTTTTCGCTACCGTTATTCGCGATGGCTCCAACTCCATGAAACTCATCGCCTGGGATTTGAACCCGGATGGCACGATCGTAAAAAAAGGAACTGCGCTTGGCGCAGGACAAACGACAACCAGCGTGACGGCTTGCCGATCGAGAACATTCAAAGGAATTTACACCGCAGAGCGGAACCAAAACGGCGATCTGGAGGTCACACCATTCCGAATCGCGCCCGATGGCATGAGCTTTATCAAAGGGAAAAGCCTGGATGCTGGCGGTGTCAGCTCAAAAATATCCATCGCGCCGCTCGCACAGGGTGCCTGCGTAGCTATGGTTGATGCGGACAACAACACCCGATTTATCACGATGCAGGCTTCTGCCGCAGGCGACATCGTTGAGCGGAACGAAACGCTCGTTTTGACTGGTGCCCAGGAAGTGAGTGTATTATCTACACCGGTGGCCGAGTCGAACCTTACAGCTGTCGTGAAGGACGCTGAAAACCGGCTCCGTATCATCGGGTTGCTGATGAACGACGATGGAACGGACTTGCGACGCATCGGTACGAGCGTCGGAAACCCTGCCTCCCAGATCATGTCCGATGCCATATCAAAACCGTACTCGGGAAATTCGAATCGCGATTTGATTATCACGGCTTACATCAATTCATCGGGCAACCTGGAACTGGCTACCTGGGACACCAACATGAACAACCCGTAAGGCACAGCCCCCGGGGATATACGTTGCCACTCCCATGGAAACTTGTTTTGGGGTAAAACCCTAGTGGTGCGATCTACAAGTGGAAAAGTCAAAATATCAAAATTACATAACTGTTTAGTACCCGCATAAGGTGGCACTAAACGCAAAAAAATGCACCACAGATTTTCACAGATTCACACAGATTTACCCTTTCCGTTTAAAAAATCTGTGTGAATCTGTGAAAATCTGTGGTTAAAAATGGTTCGCCGGAACAGGTGTTATACCTCGCACCGCAAGGTGCGAATCCGTTTTTTTCATGCTGAGCGCTGCTACTCAAAATAGTAGGCCGAAGGCCACGCACAAAACCTCGCAGCGCGAAGTATAAATGGTTACTTTTTTTATGTAAAATTGAAAATGAACTTTTAGTTTTGCATAAAAAAACAAAACATGATCGCCCGACAGATAGAAGCCGCCATCCGGGAAATGCTGACGAAATTTCCGATTTTGCTGGTCACTGGTCCCCGGCAGGCAGGTAAGACTACCTTGCTGCGCGAAATGTTTGCAGACTACCAGTATGTCAACTTGGAGTTTGCGGCTAACCGTGAGTTCGCGGCGACCGATCCCGTAGGTTTTTTGAGGCAATACCCCGGCAAGATCATCCTCGACGAGGCCCAACGGGTGCCCGAATTGTTCTCTTACCTGCAGGTGCGTGCCGATGAGGACAAGGAAATGGGGAAGTACATCCTGTCGGGGTCGCAAAACTTCCTTTTGGCCGACAATGTGGCGCAGTCCTTGGCTGGCAGGGTGGCCATTTTCAAACTCTTGCCACTGAGCCATCGTGAGATGTACGGGCACACGCCAGAGTTGTTGGCGAACAACCCCGAGGCGGCCATTTTCCGAGGCGGGTACCCGGCGCTTTTTGAACGCGACATCCATCCGAGCGCCTATTTCCCATCGTACATCGAAACGTATCTCGAACGCGACGTGCGCAGCGTGACCAACATTTCTGACCTGAACGCCTTCCGAAACTTTCTGCGCCTTTGTGCGGGCAGGGTAGGGCAAACGGTGAATTACCAAGCATTGGCCACGGAGGCAGGCATTTCACAGCCCACGCTGAAAAAATGGCTGAACATTCTGGAGGCCGGATTTATCGCGTTCCAATTGCAGCCGTATTTTGAAAATTTCTCCAAGCGGCTCATCAAGTCGCCCAAACTCTACTTCTACGATACGGGTCTGCTCTGCCACTTGCTCGATCTGAACGAAGCGGCTCAGATAGACCACTACCACGCCAAGGGCAGCCTTTTTGAAAACATGGTGGCAGCTGAATTGATGAAAAACCGGTACAATGCCTTTCGTCCGGCCTCCATCTATTTTTGGCGGGACTCCAACGGCAACGAAGTGGATTTTCTGGTTCGGGAAGGCGGGGAAGTACACCTTGTGGAAGCCAAGTTCAGTTTCACGCCTGTGGCTCAATTTTACAAAGGCATCCAGTTCGTGCGCGAGGCTGCGCCGCAGTTTTCAGGCAGAAACATCGTACTTTTTGCCGGTGATGAAGCTCAAATCCGGAGCGAGGCCGAACTGCTGTCGTGGCGGGCGTTGATAGGACTGTGACGGATGTGCCTCATCGACCACACTACTGGACATTTTTGGAATGAGACCTTCCAGATTTGACAAACCTGGAAGATATGGGTACACGAAAACAAAAATGTCCAGTAGTGTGGGAAATCACTCCATCACTTCATGCTGAAACACCTCACTGTCGCACAGCCTCTTCCTTCATTCCCAGCACCCCCATCATCCACGACAGTTCCAGCGCCCGCTCCTTGAGCCGCTCAAAACGACCCGAGGAGCCGCCATGCGAGCCGGACATGTTGGTCTTGAAAAGCAGCGGGTTGCTGTCGGTTTTCACGTCACGCAGTTTGGCTACCCACTTGGCGGGCTCGAAGTACTGCACCTGTGAGTCCGAAAACGAGGTGAGTACGAGCAGGTGCGGGTACTTCTGTGCTTTCAAATTGTCGTAAGGCGAGTATTGTTTCATGTACTCGTATTCTTCCTTCACTGCGGGGTTGCCCCATTCGGTGTACTCGCCGGTGGTGAGTGGAATACTGGCGTCGCTCATTGTGGTGAGCACGTCCACAAACGGCACGCCGGCGATGATGCCGCGGAACTGGTCGGGAGCCATGTTCGCTATGGCACCCATGAGCAGGCCGCCAGCGGAGCGTCCGCTGGCAAACAGGCGGTCGGCACTGGTGTATTTTTCTGCACAAAGCGTAGCGGCACAGTCAATGAAATCGGTGAACGTGTTCATTTTGCGCAGCATCTTGCCGTCGTCGTACCAGCCGTAACCCATGTCGGTACCGCCACGGATATGTGCAATGGCGTACACAATGCCGCGGTCGAGCATGCTCACGGCATCGCGGTTGAACCCGGGGTCATAGGCAAACCCGTACGAACCGTAACCAACCAGGTGGCACGGTGCGCTGCCGTCGCGTTTGAGGCCTTTTTTATACACGAGCGAGATAGGCACCTGTTTGCCGTCGCGGGCCTTGGCCCACACAAACTCGGTGGTATAATTTTCCGAGTTGAAGCCGCCGAGCACAGGATCAGTCTTGCGCAAGGTTTTTTGGCGGGTTTCCATGTCGTAATCGAAAACGGAACCTGGGGTTTTCAACGAAGAAAAGCGGTAACGCAGGTTTTTACTGTCAAATTCGGCATTCACATCCGGGCTGGCGGAGTAGGTCGGTTCGCCAAAATCGAGGTAGTGCTCCTGGCGGTCGTTCCAGCGGATGACGCGCAATTGCTTGAGTCCGCCTTTGCGTTCAGTCGTGACGAGGTAATCCTGAAAAACCTCGATGCCATCGAGGAGCACATCGGGCCGGTGGGGCAGCACCTCCGCCCAGTTGTCGCTACCTGGCTTATCGGTAGGCGTTTCCATGAGGCGGAAGTTGCGAGCGTTCCAGTTGGTGCGGATTAGGAATTTGTCACTGCGGTGGTCCACATCGTAGAAAAAATCTTTTTCCTTGGGGCGAATCACCTGGAACTCGCCAATAGGATTGCCCGCATTCAGGAAATGTGTTTCGAGGTTGTCCGTGTAGCCATGGTTGACAAAAAGAAACTCTCCGGACTTGGATTTGTAAAGGGACAGGTATAGCGTTTCGTCTCTTTCATCGAGCACCACGGCATCGCTCTTGCCGTCGCCGCCGATGCGGTGACGGCGGATTTTGTCGTTGCGCAGTGTGACGGGGTCTTTGGTCTCGTAAAACAAGTGCTGGCTGTCTTTGCTCCAGGCGGATGAGCCAGCCAGTTGGCCGCTGAAGCGGTCGCCGAGCAGTTTTCCGGTGCGCAAGTCAAGGATTTTGCCCTCGAACAGGTTGCGCCCGGTGAAATCCACCTGATAGAAAAGGAGGTTGTTGTTGGGACTGACATTGAGGCCCACGACGATACAGTATGGTTTGCCTGCAGCAATGTCATTCACGTTGACGAGGATTTCTTCAGCGGCTTCAAGGTTGCCTTTTTTGCGGCAATGGATCGGGTATTCCTTACCTGCCTCGAAACGAGTATAGTACCAATAGCCGTTTCTGAGGTAGGGCACGGTGTTGTCGTCTTGCTTGATGCGGGCTTTCATTTCCTCAAAAATCTTGTCCTTGAGGCCGGCTACAGGCGCGAGCACGGAGTCAGCATAGCGGTTTTCGGCCTCGAGATAAGCGGTCACAGCGGGGTTTTCCCGTTCGTTGAGCCAGTAGTAGTCATCAGTGCGCACATCGCCAAAAGCCGAGACGAGTTGCTTGGGCTTTTTTTCCGGGTGCGGCGTGGTGTATTGTTCCGGGTTAAATACAGAAGGAGGCAAAGGATCAGGCGTGTTTGCAGGTGAAGAAGTGTTCTGGCAGGCGGTTGTCAAAAGACAGAAAAAAACAAGTGCGACAGTCGTGTGTTTGAGCATTGAGCAGTTTTTTTGCGGCCAAAAGTCGGAAAAAAAATGCGGTACCTTTGCACTTGCCTTTTTTAAAAGTGCCCAAATTTGACTGGCAATGAACCTGCCAATCTCGACGACCTGCCGCCATGCCCACCGCCACCGCCCTTGTCCCACAGCCTTCCGACGCTACACATCTGCGCAGTTTATGCGCCGACCTGAGCCAGTGGGCCTTTACCGACTTTGAGCAGGCCCGTATCGCGCTGGCACATTTGGAGAAAAATATTACCCCGAAATCGCCCGCCGACATCCGCCTCGGCTACTACCTGCACCAGGCTTTTCTCGAAAATCAATGGCAACATTTTGACCAGGCACTGGAACTCTATGGCCTCGCTACGACCATTTTGGAAAACCAGACAAACCCGACCCCGCTGGCCGAAACCTGCCTCGACATGGCGGCAGTACACCTGAACCGCCGCGACTGGCCTGCCGTGCAGCAAAGCCTTGACCGCGCCCGCCAGTACCTGGGAAAATCGGAAGTAGCCTACCTGCGCGGCCAATTGGCCTGCCGGGAGGGATTTCTGCACCTGCACCTCGGCAATAACCGCAGAGCGCTCGAAAGCCTTCAGGAAGCCGAAAGTATCCTTATCGGGTTGGGCGAGCACGCCTCGCTAAAAGACCGCTACATCCTGACCCTCGTTATCGGCGGCTTGGGCGACCTGTACGAACGGCTCGACGAGAAAGAAAACAGCCTGGACGCCTACCTGCGCGTGATGCCTATCGTGGAAGGAAACCGACTGCGCCCCCGCCTCCCTTGGCATTACCAAAATGCAGGCCGGGCCGCTTTGGCCCAAAATGATGCCGACTACGCTTGCGAGTGTTTTGAAAAAGTGCTCAAATATGCCGAGAAGGAGGAATTCGAGGCCAAAGCGTATGCACTGGCCAACCTCGGGATCCTGGCTTTTTGGGGGAATGACCCCGTTCGCGCCGCTGCGCTCTTCGATGAGGCCAAGGATCAATTCCCGAATCCATCGAAACCGGCAGACTTCACCAATTTGTCCAAAATACAAGGCTGGCGGGCAGAACTACTCACGAAACTCGGCAATTTCGAACAAGCAGAACAGCACTTCGAACAGGCGTACAATTTTGGCCTGGAAGGCCACGACCTCAACTACCTGGCACACGTTTGCCAATCCCTGGCCCAATTGTGTGAGGCACGGAGCGACTTCCAACAGGCTTATCTGTGGCAACGCCGCACCACCGAAACTGCCGAGCGGCATTACCAGTATGTGCGCGACCGCGAACGCCAGGAGATTGAGGCCCGGCACAACCTGGAGCGCAGCCGTCAGGAGGCCCAGTTGGCTAAATTGCGCGTGACCAGCCTCCAATTGCGTGCCCTGCACGCCCAAATGAACCCCCATTTCCTGTTCAACGCCATGAATGCCATTCAGGGCCTCATCACGTCGGGCCGCAACGAAGAAGCGGAAACCTCGCTGGCGCGTTTCGCCCGGCTCATTCGCAGCACACTGGAATACTCCCGTAACGAGGAGGTTTCGCTGGATAAAGAAAAAGAGTTTTTGAACCTGTACCTCGAAGTAAACCGCACCCTGCGGTTCCGGGATCGGTTGTATTACAAGGTGGTGCTGCCGCCCGACACCGATGCGGGCGAGCTGCACATACCGGCCATGATTATCCAGCCGTTCGTTGAAAATGCTATCGAGCACGGCTTGCGCCCCAAACTGTCGGGGCGGCTGACCATTGAATTTATACTATCGGAAGACGAACGCACGGTGCGCTGCGTGATCCGCGACGATGGTGTGGGTTTCAATAAAGGCAAGGAAAAACAAATGGCTCAATCCGAATCGTACCAGACGCACCGGTCGCGTGGTATGGAAATCACGCTCGAACGCCTCACCCTGCTGCACCAACTGCACAAAAATCCGCCGGGTCAATACATCAAAATTTCGGACATCGGAGAAAAAACCAATGGCCAACATACCGGCACCCAGGTGGACGTGCTCATCCCGGTCATGGACGAGCGGGTGTTTGCCAAGGGTTAGGCACCGGGTAACTCCGGCTTGGCAAAAAGCGCCTCGGCGCTGAGTTGAAAATCAGGCAGTACCGGCGCTGCGGAGCACACGTCCGATCCTTTGCAAATGGCGTTTTTGTCGCCACAGTAAACATGCACTTGTTCCAAACGGGGCGAAACGAGCCAGATGACGGCCACGTTAGCGGCACGGTAATCGCCCAATTTGTCCAGCAGGTTGTCCACGATGTCGTTGTCCGACACGATTTCGATCACAAAATTCGGCACCTGGTTTTCGCGGTGAGCCATGTGGGCCGCCTGCTCGTCTGTGAACCAGGCCATATCGGGGCGGCGGTGTGCGTTTTTCAGAAAAAAGGTGTCAATTTCCGTGAGTAAGTGCCCCGAGGCTTTCCCCTCTTGATGCAACTGATTGAACAACTTCTGTAGGTTGATCAGGATGTAGTACTGGTACTGGTTCATATCGCGAGGTGTTTGCACCACTTCACCGCGCACCCATTCATACTTGTAGCCGTCTTCGCGGTGGAGGTATTCTTTTTCAAAAACCTCCCACGTGATGCGTTCCGGCGGTGCGGGTTGCCCGGCAAAGGCAGTGGCGGGGTATAGTTCCGGTTGGGCAGCAGTCATGTTGTAGTAATTTTGGACAAAACTACGGGTTCGTGATCAATTTTTTCACTCAAATCTTGGCCGTCGGGTTAGGCAAATAAATTAGCACCCCGGCATTTTTTTCCTGAAACATCTCCCCGGCCACGCGCTGCAAATCTGCCGACGATACGGCCCGATAGGTGGCCGTTTCATCGTTCATCAGTTCGGCGCGTTGCAGGATTTCGTAAAAACCGAGGTTTTGAGCCTTGTTCATCACGCTGGTTTCTGAAAAAACGATGGTGCTCTCAAACCGGTGCAGGATTTTTTCCAATTCACGGGCCTCAACGGGCACGGCCTTCAGGGCATCAAGTTCGGCCCAAATGGCGGCGAGGGCCGTTTCCGGCGACACTCCCTCCGCCGGCTTGCCCTCCACGATCAGCAGGCCTGGGTCAATATTGGCCGTCACATAGGCATCAATGGAGGAAAAAAGCCGCTGTTCCTTCACCAAACGACGGTACAGCCGCGACGACTGCCCCTGTGCGAGCACATCGGTGAGCAGGTCCATCGGGTAAAAATCCGGATGCAGCCTCGGCGGGGTGCGGAAGGCCAGGTACACGGCGGGCATCGGCACGTCGGCATGTACCGTTCGTTGTTGTAGTTCGGTTTGAGGCGGCTCCTCGGGCAGGTTGCGCAGTGGATCCGGGCCGGGCGGGATACTGCCAAACCATTTTTCCGCCAAAGGGAAAACCTGCTCGGCAGTTATGTTTCCGGCGATGGTCAGCACGGCATTGTTCGGGGTATACCAGCGATGAAAAAAGTCGCGCACATCGTCCAGGTTGGCGTTTTCCACGTGCTCGGGTACGAGGCCGATGACCGGCCAACGGTAGGGGTGTACACGGAACATGAGTTCGGACAGGTGGTGCCAGGCGTCGCCGTAGGGTTCGTTCAGGCAGGTTTCCTTGAATTCTTCTACCACTACCTTGCGCTGAACGTTGAGGGCGCGTTTGCCCACGTTGAGTGCCAGCATGCGGTCGCTTTCGAGGAAAAGCGCCGTTTCGAGGTTTTCGGCGGGCAGTATTTCGTAAAACGTGGTGTAGTCGTTGGTGGTGTAGGCGTTGTTTTCGCCGCCGGCGCTCTGGAGTGGCTCGTCGAAATCGGGCGCGTTGCGGCTACCCGCGAACATAAGGTGCTCGAACAGGTGGGCAAAACCGGTTTTGTCGGGGCTTTCGTCGCGGGAGCCGACGTGGTAGGTCACGTTGACGGCCACTAGGGGCGTGTTGCGGTCTTCGTGTACGAGTACGCGCAGGCCATTGGGCAGTATTTTTCTGGAAAAATCAACCATCGGCGGCAGTGGGGTTATTGGTCTTGGGCTTGTTTGATGAGGAGGTCGGAATCGCGCAGAAGTGTTTCCATTTCGCGCAGGAGCTCGGCCTTGCGGCGTTTTTGTTCGGCCTCTTTGGTGGCGGTGGCGTTAGTGGCGTCAGATCGCAGGCCTTTTTTCTTTGGCGGCGGCGGTGCATCGCGCAGGGCCTGGTCGGCGGCTTCCACCGTTTCCAACTGGTCTTGCAACTGGGCCTTACGGCGCTCCAGTTCTCCGAGGCGGCGGAGCACGTTTTCGTCCACATACTGGGCACTGTTTCGGATAGCCTGGTAGGCACTGCCGAGTTTGTCGAGCGCCTGATCATACTTGCCTGCGTCGAATTTTTGTTTTTCGGACTTGAGCAGTCCCCAGGTAGCCCCCAGGGCATCGCCTGCCTTTCCGATGATTTCCTTGGCCTGTTTTTTCTCGGCGGCATCGCCGTAAATGAGGTTGTAGATCAGGATGCCAGCCACGAGAATCAGGCCGTATTTGATGAGTTTGCTGATCATGATGGTGTGGTGTTGTGAATTTTGGCGCAAGTTAGGTCCACGCGCGAAACTGTGTGCTCATTTTGCACTGGAAGTTGCATACGTTTGCCTCCAAAATACCACTTCCCGCTATGCGCCGCGTTTTCCTTTCCGCTCTCTTTTGCCTTGGCTTTTTTTTCAAACCCTTCCGGCGCAAACGCCGCAGGAAGTCAAAGTCGGCATGCACCTGATGAACCTGTACGACCTGAACATGGACGAGTACTCGTTTTACGCCGACTTTTACCTGTGGTTCAAGTGGAAAGGCGAGATTGACCCAACGGAAATCGAGTTCGTGAACGCCATCGAAAAATGGAGCATCACCTCCGTGGTGTCGGGCGACGGTAGCGACAGCCTTATGCGTGACAGCACCAACTACCGCGTTTTTCGCGTAGAAGGCCGGTTTTTTCACTCGTTTTCACTTGGCGATTTTCCGCTCGACCACCACGCGCTCGATATCCAGATCGAAAACCCGGAGCACGACTCCCAAACGCTCGTGTATGTGGCTGATACCGCTGGCGCTTCCATCCGAAAAACGCTTCAATTGGTGGGCTGGGACATCGACGGCTGTTCATTCAACGCTACCGACCACGACTACGGCACCAACTTTGGAAACCCCGACGAAAACGCCCGCGCCTACAGCAACCTGACCTGCCGTGTGCTGCTGTCCCGCCCGATCAATTATTTCCTCCTGAAAATGCTGCTACCGATCCTGATCGTCATGCTGGTCAGCATTGGCTCCATGCTGCTGCACCCGTCGCACATTGATACCCGGTCATCCTTGCCCATCGGCGGGTTGCTCACTGCGGTTTTCCTCCAGCAATCGTACAGCAACGCCTTGCCCGATACGGGCTACATGGTGTTGATGGATAAAATCTACCTGCTTGCCTACCTGCTTATTTCGCTCGTGCTGCTGCAGGTCATCCGGTCGGGCAACTGGCTCATGCGCGAGAACCGCCTGCCTGAGGCACGCCTGATTCGGATGGAACGGAGGCTGGCGGCGATTTACCTCGGGGTGTTTGTGGTGGCGGTAGTGGTGATGAGCGTGTGGTGATAGCCACCCTTTTACAACTTTTCCTTAAAAAACGACTCCAGGTATTTCACGCACTTGTTCGCAATGCTTTCGGAAACAAGCCCTTGGCGACATAGTTGCTCAAACCCTGCCCGGTGGTCGTGCAGGGTTTTGGCGGCGTTTTTTACCGCCTCTTCTGTCAGGTTGCCAGCCATGAGGAAACGCTCTCGCACATTGCGGAGACCTGTATCGCTCATCGGGCTGGCGTAGGGCGCGTCCACAAAACCGCAAAAATCAAAGTCGAAGGGAATTGCCACGATCGGGCCGGCGGCGGTTTGCATCAGTCGGATGTTCCGAAACTCGGTCAGGCTCCAGTCCGTGTTGCCGACCATGTATTGAAAAACAGCCATCAGCGCGGCCTGCTCCTGATCCAATTTATCCATGGTCATGCCGAACTGTTCGAGCAGCGTGCCCTTTGATCGTGCGGCGGTTTCTTCCTCGTCTTCCAACAGGATGGCCTGCACGTTGTACTTTGCTTCGTTCTGGATGCTGGTGTTCACCAAGGTCAGGTTAATCAAATGGGCGCGAACGTGATTTGGAGAAACCTGTTCGTACATGCGGTAGGTGAGGTACTCCCGCACCACGCGCTCGTTGCCGGCCTCATCCAAAGAAGTGGGCAGTACCAACTTGACCTCGTTCAGCGTATCGAGGCCCTCGCTTTGCAGCATTTTTTTCTTGAATTTGAGTTTTAATGGCGGGATTTCCGCGATGCGGCGGCGAAACTTGCCGCGCGGCTTCACACTGACCTCGTACTTTTTTCCGTCCGCAGACACCAAACTTGCCGGTTGGTAATCGTCGGTGTTTTTGTTGGTCATGAGCGCTGAAATGTCCGTGCTGAGCGTGAGAGCGGGTTGGTCGCTGGAGGAGAGGCGCTGGTAAATACTCGGTGTTTGAGCGAACAATGCGAGATTTCCCGCCAGGGCAAGGCAGAGGAGAAGTTTTATTTTCATCAATAACCTACTTGTGTGCTGGTGTAAACTGCCCCCATAGACAACAGCCACGGTGTTTTGGTGGCACATTGAGCAAAATTTTTCCAAACTTTGGGCGGCGAACAAGCCTTGTGCCGGAGTTTTTGCTTGCGCATAAATTGCAATGTGTTGATTTTCAAAAAACAAAAAATTACCGTGGAGAAAAAACCTGTACCCAACCATGTGCCCACTGCTGTGATCACCGGCGCAACCAAAGGGCTTGGCCGCGCCATAGCCGAGATTTTTGCTGCCAACGGCTTTGACCTGTGCGTATGCGCTCGCACGACTGCCGACCTGGAGGCCATGCAACGCCACTGGGCTTCGGCTTTTCCGCAGCGCGAACTGTTTGTATGTGCAGCCGACCTCGGAAATAAGGCCGATGTGTTGAGTTTTGCCGATGCTGTGCGCGGGCGCTGGTCCCGCGTGGACGTACTGGTGAACAACGCCGGATTATTTCTTCCCGACACCGTTTCGGGCGAGACCGAAGAAGCGTTCGAGTTGCTTCTGCGCGTCAATCTGCACAGTGCCTACTACCTCACCCGTGCGCTGCTTCCGCTCATGCGCCCGCACCGACAGGGGCATGTTTTCAATATGTGCAGCATTGCCAGCCTGCACGCATATCCCAACGGGGCCTCGTACTCCATTTCCAAGTTTGCCCTGCTGGGGTTTTCTAAAGCACTGCGGGAGGAGATGAAAACGGAAGGCATCCGAGTGACGGCCCTGCTGCCCGGTGCCGCATGGTCTGATTCGTGGCGCGGGGTTAGCCTGCCCACTGATCGCCTCATGCAGGCCGACGATGTGGCCAAGACGGTTTGGGCCGCCTACCAACTTTCTGGCTCGGCAGTGGTGGAAGAAGTCTTACTTCGGCCCCAGTTAGGGGACTTGTGAAAAAAAATGGTTTGAGGGTTTCGGGTTTCGGGTTAGAAGGTTTCGGGTTGGTGCGCTCGGTTTGTCATCCTGCGGGGATCCGTCCACATCACGGACTAATGTGAAAGCGGGGCAGCCGAGCGTGATTGCCCGTTGCGATGTGGACGGATTTCTTCGAAATGACAAACCGAGCGGGGCAGTCGAGCGTGATTGCCCGTTGTGATGTGGACGGATTTCTTCGAAATGACAAGCCAAGCGCACCAACCCGAAACCCTCTAACCCGAAACCCTCTAACCCGAAACCCTCAAACCTGTTTTATTCAAGGCAAGGTGCTCAACGAAAGCAGGTTAGCAAACAAACGGTAGGCTCCCGGCACGCCCGCCGGGAATTGCCGGAAGAACGCCAGTCCGGTGTACACAAAGTGCCCTTTTCCGTACTTGGCCACGAGCAGCGAGCCATTGGCACTGTCTTCGCCCGGGTCGTTGCAAGCCAGCAGTGCGGCATACTGGTCGTCCCATTTACTGGGGAAATACAGGCCGCGCTCCTGATGCCAGCCTTCAAAATCCTTGGCAGTAAGTTTGTTGGGTAAGTTCAGGGCCGGGTGTTCGGGCTTCAGGATGCGCATTTCAGCCTTCTCGTCCGTAACACGGGTACGGCCCAGCGTAAGGGGCAGGGGAGCCTGATCTTTGGTCACGAGATCGAAGTTGTTGTTGTATTGCGTGACGAGTGTACCGCCGTTTTGCACATACTCGAACAGTTTGGCCTGGTGTAGTTTCAGGCCTTCCTTGGTGTTGTAGGCCCGGATACCGAGCACGATGGCATCGAATTTTCGCAGGTTGTCGGTAGTAAAATCCTTGTCCTCCAGGTTGGTGACGGCACAGCCCATACGGCGCAGGGCCGGAGGGCCATCGTCGCCAGCCCCCATGAGGTAGCCTACGTTTTTGGCCGTCGTTTTCAGGCTTGTCCGCACTGCTTGCGCCTCTGCGGGCAACAGGATATACTGTTGCGGGATATGGTCGTACTTGATGGTGACGAGTCGGTTGGTGTAGGTTGTTTTCCCGATTTCCACACCACCGGTCAGCGTTACCTCGTCGGGGCCGGAGTAGGCTTCCAACTGAAATGTGTATTCGCGTTCCTCGCCTTTTTTGGCAATAAAAAACTCGGGCGGGCTGGCCAATGAATGCGAGTTGGGCCAACCCGGCGGGCTGAGCAGTTTGAGGCGGCAGGTCAGGCTGTCGCGATTAGACTTTACGCGCACAGTGACCGGTATTTTCCCCTGGGTGACTAAGTAGCACGATTCGGCGAGCTCCACAAATGCTGGCGGCAGGATGTCGAACGGCCTCCAAACCTCACCAAGAGCAGGTTCCTCGATTTTGTAGGCGACCTCGGTTTCAAACTCCAGCGGCACCCCGTTCACGCTGATCGACCAGCGAACGATGAATCGGCGGGGTGTTTCGGGCAGCCCGCGCAGGAGTTGGTCGTCCACGGTGTACATGCCGTTAGTAAAGGATTTACGCAGCCAGTAAGGTGCGGTGAAGCTGATAGTTTCGGGCAGTTGCACGGTTTTGTTCAGCACCCAGCCTTTGTTTCGGTCGAGTGTTTTTGCCGTAGCAGTATCGAAAATACCGGGCAAAACAGAAAGACCCGTAAGCACTACCGTACTGTTTTCGGGCAGCGTGCCCCGGTAGATACACTCCAGGCGGAGGGCCACGGGGTCGCCCGGAGTGGCGGTGGTTTCGGAGGTGGTGGCTTCTACGTACAGGCCGAGGCACCCTCGGATAACTTCCCGGATTTCAGCGAGTTTGATTTTTTTCCAATGAACCTCGGGCAACTTCTGGATTAGTGCCAGGGCACGGAGCAGGTCGGGCACGGCGGCGGCGGGGTTGTCGGGGCGATAGTTTTTTTCCACTTCGGCCAGCAGGTTTCCGATAGGCGCACCACCGGGCACGCGCGACCAGGTGGTATTGATTCCCTCGAACAGGTCATTCGTTTTGGGCCGGTCTCCGGTCACGAAATCAAAATATTCCAGCGACTCGCCGCGGCTGCTCATGGCCCCAAAGCCCTGACAACGGTGCATGGAGCGGGCTTCGGCGGCCACTTCGGTGTTGCTTTTTCCTTTCAGCGGCAGGTACACACCGAGATCGAGGGAAAACAGGTGGCTCTTGTCCATTTTTTCAAATGCCTCGCGGCCGCCAAAAAAGAACCAGGAAGTATTGAAAAACACGCGTTTAGGTTGCCAGGGCGCGGTGAAATTGAGTTGTTCGGGGTAGGCATCCGTTTTACCAGCAAGGTCGAAGCCCTCTACGCCAAGCATGGCCGAGGCAGTATGGTGGCCATGTGTTTTGGTGTTTTTGTCGTGCGAAAACCGGTTCACAATCACATCGGGCTGGGTTTCGCGTATGGCCCATACGAGGTCGGCGAGCACGGCATCTTTGTTCCAGATGGCCATTGTCTCGTCGGGGGTTTTGGAGTAACCGAAGTCGTTGGCGCGGCTGAACCGCTGGCGACCACCGTCCACAGATCGAGCCATGAGTAGTTCCTCGGTGCGCAGCACGCCGAGCAGTTCGCTCAGTTCGGAGCCGATCAGGTTTTGGCCGCCATCGCCGCGGGTAAGGGAGATATAGGTAGCGTTGAAGCGTTTTTCGTTGGCACAAAAAGATATGAAACGCTGGTTTTCATCGTCGGGGTGGGCGGCCACATACAGCACCGAGCCGAGCACATTGAGTTTTTTGATGGCATCGTGCAGGTCGGAGGCCGAGGGCTTAGCCGGGCGTTGAGCATCCGCAGGTCTGGAAAGGAGCAGGATGGCGAGCACAATTGTGGCTGCGATGGCAAGCGGGATGCGGGTAGTCTTGGACATGTTCGTGAATAAAAGAAGGTGAATGTGCGGGCGAAGATAGGTTCTGTTTGATCATTAAACTGTACCGGAGGCCAATTCCGTTGCGGTGTCGCTCCTGCCCAACCCGCCAATCGTTACGGTTTTCTTAAAAAAACAGGAGTGAGGTTACCCAATCCGAGCGGGCCACACAAAGCATCAAAACCGGTATTCGCCGCAATTCAAAAACAACTGTCGTTATGAAAAATCTGATTTTGCTTTTTATCGCTATCGCTTTCTCCACCACCTTGAGCGCACAACTGACGGGCATCGGTTTTCGCCCGATCCTTACCTTGTCCAACTACAGCCTGTCAAATGACCTGGATGACAACTACGACTCGAACCTGCGCGTTGGCGGGGGAGCAGCCATCTTCGCCGAGTTCAACCTCGGAAACCGGTTCACGTTCCAGCCTGAGATCGCCTACATCATGCGCGGTGGCAACATGAAGAGCGAGAGCAACCTGTTTTGGGAAGGCCCTGCATTCGGCTACCCGGTTGATCACCGCATCGAGGAAATCCGCCAATACGAGACCCTGCACTACCTTGATATCCCGCTCATGTTCGAGATGAACTTTGGCGGCGGCGGCCTCGGGGCCTACATCGCAGCCGGCCCGGCGTTCTCTTTTTCCATCAGCAACGGCCAGGGCCTGGAAGAACTTACGGTTTCCAAACCCGGCAGCACGGAAGGCGGCGAGCGTGCTACCTTCACGGACCGCTCGGAGTACGAGATCGAGATGGGCAGCGGCAAAAACGACGACTATAAAGCGGGCGATTTCAGCCTGAATCTCGGCGCCGGCCTGGCCGTCATTTTGGAGCAGGGCGAGATCGGCCTCGATGTGCGCTACACCCACGGGTTCAATAACATTGACGTGACCGGCATCAAAAACCGCGGCCTCCAGATCGGCGTATCGTACACCTATTACCTCGGTAATTAACCAGTTTTGAATGTTGAGTTGCAGCGCTGTTTGAACGCACCTCCCTCTCTCAATTCAAAACTCAAAACGAAACACTGCTATGTTTTGTCCAAACTGCGGCCATTCGGCGCAGCCAAATAAGGCGCGCTGCGGCCACTGCAACTACAAACTCCCGGAGTCGGACCTGCCCGGCACCGCCTCCGGGAGTTCCAAAATCCCTTGCTGGAACTGTTCGCACCCAAATGATTCGCTCGTTTTGATTTGTACGGTTTGCAATGCAAAAACCGAACGCCCGCAAGCCTTCCGAGACCGCGTGCAACTCAAAACACAAAACTTAAAACACAAAACTGTCTTGAGTCATGACGAATAAAAGTTTCGATCCCCTATTTATTTCGGCCCTCGATATCCTGACCGGGGCACTCGGCGTGTTCATCATACTCAACTTTTTGAACACACGCATGAGCACCAACAACCCGCCTCCCAAACCGGAGCCGGTGGCAACAAAAGTGGAAAAGCCGGTTAAACCGGAAGCCAAAATACAGCAACGCAAACCGCTCGCCAACAATGGTCATCGGAACAGGTACAAACCAACACCCGCTCCGATCGCGCAGCCCAAACCAGCCACAAAACCGGAGCCGGTAGTGGCTAAAGCCGATCCGAAGCCGGTGCCGGAACTGCCGCCTGCACCACCTCAGGAACCCGTGGCGGTGGACATGATGAAGCAGACCAAGGGCGATGTAACCTTGTTGCTGCAACAGGAAGGACTGGCCAAACAAACCGTCGAGTTTATGCTGCGTCAAGGCAACCAGACCTGGAAACCCAGCCGCGCCAGTAAGTACCAGAACGACGAGTTTCAGTACGAAAAAAACCTGAACTACTTCTATCAGGCCAGTATCCGTCCCGGAACATACGAGGTGCTGGTGCGTATCAAACGCCGGGCAAATACCACCTCCAACCAGCCCTTTGCGCTGTACGGAAAAATCATACAGCCCGGTTACAAAAGTATCACGCACAACTTTGGCACCTACGCTGTGGGCGGAAGTGATGAATGGGTACGGGCAGGCACCTTTACCGTGCTCAGCAACACGATTAGTTTCAAGTCGGCGCTGCCCCCCGTCACAGCCACAACACCCACCGACGAACAACGAAATCCCCCTGTGGCAACCCCCAAGCCAGAGCCTAAAAAAGTGGGCAAATGGGGCCGCTAACGCCCCGTTCATCATTTATCATTCATCACTCATCACACATCATACGAATCGCCATGTTTTCTCAAAAAAATAGCCACCTCGCTTACAGTTTTGGCCTTACGGTCGTGGTCATGTTGGTCACCGCAGCCGGTTATGAGTTTTCGCCCCAGGGGTCGTCGTTGCAAACGCTGTTCTTTGCACTCGGCGGCAAAATGCCTGACGGCCTCATCCAGGCAGCCACGTTTTTTTGCTTTTTTGTTTGTTTGTTCGGCATGGGTTCCCTGAACAAGCGCGTGCAGCGCGAAGAAGTTGCCTACACGGCCAAGTTGTTGCCTCAAACCGAGCAGTTTGTGCTCTATCCGGAGGACGTGAACCAGGTGAAACTCAACACCATCGAAGTGGAGCGGCACCTCGGCCCCACACTGCTCACCGACCTGATCAAACAGGCTGCTACCAAGTTTCGCTCCAGCCACTCGCCATCCGAGGCGCTGGCAATAGTGGAAACGGTGAGCGACATGAACCGCCGCACCATCGAAAAGGAATTTTGGATGATCAATACCTGTCAAAATCTAATCCCCGCTTTCGGGTTTTTGGGCACGGTGCTGGGTATGGCTGCCGCCATCCTGAATATGGGAAAGGCCCAGCCCACTGCCCTTGCCTCCCCCGCCGGTTCGGCCGGTACTGCTACTTCCGCCGTGCCGCAGGCTGCCATCAGCAGCGGCGATATCCAGGTGCTGATTGACAACCTCGGCACGGCATTTTTCACCACCATCGTCGCCATCGTACTCGGCATTGTCGTGAACGTGATGATGAAAAAACTGGAGACTCGTGTGGACGACCTGCACACCGGGATGAAACGTTATGTGGTGGAGAACCTGGTAAATCGGATTCAGTTGTAGTTTTGCGTGAGTTGCCCGTCGTGACACACTTCGCCACGACGGGCATCACTTTCCTGAACAATTGTAAAAAAATGCCGACCACTGCCCAGTCTTCCTTGCTGATCTACGACTGTATCGAATCGCCGCTGGGCACTTTGCTTATGGCTGCCGTAGAACAAGGTGTTTGCTTGTTGGAATTTGAGGGCACCTCCGGTCGCGCGGAGCAGCAAATGCAAATTCTGGCCAAGGAGTTGGGGAGTGACCCGGTGGAGGGCCAACACCCGCATCTGGCCCAACTGCACGCAGAACTCCGCGCGTTTTTTTCTGGAAAACGCGCGGAGTTCGACGTGCCATTGGTATTTATCGGCACTGATTTTCAAAAATCTGTTTGGCAAGAGCTGCTCCGCATCCCGTACGGAACCACGCGCTCGTATAAGCAACAGGCGCTCGCGCTGAACGCGCCTCTGGCGATTCGCGCCGTGGCCGGCGCCAACGGTCGCAACCCCATCGCTATCGTGGTGCCCTGCCACCGAGTGATCGGCGGCACCGGCAGCCTGACCGGTTACGGTGGCGGACTTTGGCGAAAGCAATGGCTATTGGAACTGGAACGCGACTCCGGCCTGGCTGTGCCAGAGCCTGGGGGGCAGTTGTCGCTGTTATGACGCAATTTTTTTCCGCACATTACCCAGCGGGCGGTTTCAGGATTCCGAACCGGGATTCCCTCTCGGCGTGGACGGATTTCAGCAAAAGGACAAACACAGCGAGCAGGGGCTTTCGGAGTACGACGGGTGCATATCCCGAAAATGCGATTTGAAGAGCCCAAAAAACAGATACTCGCCCTACTTTTGCGCTGAAATTCAACCAAAAACCTTCAAACCTTCAAACCAGAAACCCTTTTCTCCCTTGTTTTCCATCGTCACTGTTGTCTTTAATGGCCGATCCCTGCTACCCGGCACCGCCGAGAGTGTGCGCCGGCAAACGTTTCCTGGCATTGAGTATATTATCGTGGATGGCGGGTCCACTGATGGCACCGTTGACCTTGTGCGGCAGTATGCCGCTGAAATGCCAAACTTGCGCTGGATTTCGGAAAAAGACCGCGGGCTATACGATGCCATGAATAAGGGCCTGCGCATGGCCACGGGCGATTTTGTGTGGTTTGTCAATTGCGGCGACCACCTGCACGCCCCCGATACCGTGGAAAAAATTGCTGTACTCGCAGGCCCTGAGACCGATGTGCTTTACGGAGACACCTTATTGGTCGATGATACCCGCGAGCCTGCCGGCCTGATCAGTGACCTCGGCACCCGACCGTTGCCAGCCCGGCTGACGTGGCGCGACTACCTCGGTGGCATGCTGATTGTACACCAATCCTTCGTAGCACGGCGCTTGTTGGCACCGGAATACCGGAACGACAACCTCTGCGCCGACTACGACTGGTGCATCAAAATTTTGAAAAAAAGCCGCCAAAATGTATTCACAAACCTCGTGCTGAGCGACTACCTGATGGGCGGCATGTCAAAACAACGCCACCGCCAAAGCCTGCTAGACCGCTTCCGGGTCATGCGCGAACACTTTGGACTTTTATCCGCCCTATTCGCACACCTGTGGATTGTCGTGCGGGCGGTTGTACACCGAATTAAACGGCTCGGGAAAGCGCGGTATTGAGATTTTTTTGAACGCGCTATGTTTCCTCGTGACAAAAAAGCGGAGGCGCAGAGTATTTGACAATACCTCCGCGTCTCCGCGTTCTTTCATGCATGGGAATAGTACTTCGGACAAATCAAATCTTCTCAAACTCGATGGTCACGGCCTGCTTGGAAAAATCCACACTGCCGACCGGGTTCGGGTTTTGCAACTTGATTTTGGTCGCGCTGTACTCTACCACGTCCCAGGTGCCAATGATTTCCTCGATGAGCGTCGGCGGGGTTTCCACGCTAACAGCCAGCGAGGTGTTGCCGGGCAACAAACGCCATTTACCATCGAGGGTGGTGCCGTTGGGATAACTGATGCTCAGCAGGTCACCGGCGGCAAAATCAAAAGAGAAACCGGTGAAGCGGGCGGTATCGTCCGTGATGTCAACCTGGCCGGTGGGTGGGGCGAGGTCAACAAATTTGGTGACGATCCAAGTGGCGGCGTTGTCGGGGGTCTCGTTAGATTTGCCGCAGCCGAAGGCCAGCAGCGCAAACAGAAACAGGAAGGCGGAAAACGGTTTTTGCATAACCAAAAGAATTAAAGATGAACAAATTAGGTGAATTAAAAACTAATCAATGATTTGCTGGAACTGCTCAATATCGGCATCGATCTTGCTCACCATGGCATTGCAGGCAGCCAGATAACCGCGTTGAGCGACTTCGATCTTACGCTGTTCGGCGTTGATTTCCTCTTGCAAAGTGGCCAACCGAACGGCTGATGCCTCGATTTCCTGCCGCAGCGTCTCGATCATACGTTGCTTTTCCTCGCGTTCTTTTTCGATCTTTTTTGTTTCTGCCTGCCGTCCGGCGATCTCCGCTTCTGACTTTTTCTGCACAGCAGCCTCAAAACTAGCCTTGTCTGCCATCACGGCCTCGCGGTACTGGCCTGCCGTGCCGATGAGCGTTTTTTTATTCAGTCCCTGGATTTTCAGGGAGGCAAACACCGCCTTCATCCGGGCTGCTTCGTCGGGGATATGGGCTTCGAGTGTGTCCATAGTTTTCCAGAACTCGAAATAGTCCGGCCCTGGCAGATTGGCCTTCTCGAACAGTTGGGCAAAGTGTTGCTCAAATTTGGCAAGATCCGTACCAGACAGGGCCGTTTGGGCTTCGGTCGGGCGGTTAGTTTGGGTTGATGTCGGTTCGCTGACAGAGGATGCGGGCGTCCCCTCGCTTGTGGTTTTTTGGGCGGCATCGTCGTCGGTAACCACAAAAAGGCTGATGGCCTTGCGGAAAAAACTGGACATATTGGCGTTGTTAGTTGAAATTAGGCGCTAAAGTACCAACATGATGGCAAAGGGCGCTGTTAATCATTTGCAAAAAAAAATGGCAGCCAAAAGTACGCCGTGAGAGAAAGCGTAACTTCGCCGCCGTTTTCAACTCCTTTTTTAGTTCACGTTTCACAAAAAAAATACAGGACAAGCAATGGAAAAAAGCAAGAAAATCCAGATCGGTTTATTGGCAGTGCTCGGGCTGCTGCTGATAGCCAACATATTTGGCGGCGGCTTCACAAGCTGGTTCGGCCAATCCGAGGGCGACAAAATCCGCGAAGCCGCAGCTATGTCTGATGCCGGCATGGCCGAACGTCCCGAGGCTTTCAGTACCGGTAATATCCCCGGCACCAACGCCAATGCGACCCAATTGCCCGATGTTCCGATGACTCAGCTCAAATACGACGAAGCGGTTTACGATTTCGGCGTGGTCAATGAAGGTACGGTAGTCAAACACGTTTACACATTCACCAATACCGGTTCGGAGCCGCTCATCATTTCCAATGCCCGAGGTTCCTGCGGCTGCACTGTACCCACTTGGCCCAAGCAGCCCATACCTCCAGGCGGCAAAGGAGAAATCTCTGTTGAGTTCGATACGAAGGGCAAGCCTAATCGCCAGACCAAAAGTGTGACGGTCACGGCCAACACTACGCCCACCGATACCCACCTCGAAATCACCGGCGAGGTGCGCAGCAAAGCACAACCGGTCTCGAAAGGCGGGAAGTAAGAGCCTGTTTAAAATGTAGTCGCCGGGCTGCAAGCGGCAAATTTTGCTTCATTCTGCGTTAAAATTTTCGCCGTAGGCACCCGGCTACGGCTGCAAATTTTGCCTTGCCTGAAACAAAATTTGCTCGCTTTCGCCTCGGCACTAAATTTTAAACACGCTCTAATTGTTTGATAGCAGCCTCGCTGTGACAAAATGGATTAGCACACTTGTCTTTGCTTTGGCATCAATTCGGGCAGTGTGCTAATTTTTCTGTTGCTCCGCCATCCATTTGGCCATTGTGATTTCTTGGGCATCCTTCTCCTTGATCTTGTCCATCCAGCGCTGGGCATACTCCCAGTTCTGTTCGCGCATAGCCAGTACGGCGCACATGGAGAAGAGCGCGTCCTGAAAATCGCGGGGCACAGTCACATCGGTGATGTCTCTGAACGTGGCAAAGGGGAAATCGGCTGTTTGCATTTCACCCTGCAGAAATTTATAGCCCAAATTGAGGCGAAGCGAATCGCCTTCAAACACCTTGTACCGCCCGAAAACCACGAGGCCGGCACCGCAGTCTGCGCCGCGTTGTTCGGCTACTTGCAAGGACGACTGTTCGCCCTCACCCCGCAGGGCAAACGCATCATGATTTTAGTCTATGCTGAGTTAATTTTCTGGGTGTTGGTGCCGACGATGGTGTGCAGGAGCATTTCGCGATAAGAGTCGGACATGGCACACTT
>JBJXEZ010000109.1:0-11747 GCA_046153695.1 Saprospiraceae bacterium | reverse complement strand
CGATTCGGAACTCGACCATGCGCGGGGCATGGGGTTTGAGATCTTCGCGCGGTTCGGCGAGGGCTTTAGCCATTTCGCCGAGGATGTGCAAACGGCCTGCACGGGCCTGAATGAGGGCCTTTTCGAGTAGTTCGTAGGGCATGCCGTCAATCTTGATGTCCATCTGGGTGCCGGTGATACCGTTTACGGTTCCGGTCACTTTGAAGTCCATATCGCCCAGCGCGTCCTCGTCGCCGAGGATGTCGGAAAGGACACTGATGCGGCCTGTCTCATCGGCGATGCAGCCCATGGCGATGCCTGCCACCGGGGCCTTGATTTTGATGCCGCCGTCCATGAGCGCCAGAGTGCCTGCGCACACAGTGGCCATGGACGAGGAGCCGTTAGACTCGAGGATATCCGACACGATCCGAACCGTGTAAGCGAGACCTTCGGGCATGACTTTGCGGATAGAGCGTCCGGCGAGATTGGCGTGGCCGACCTCGCGGCGGCCAGGGCCACGCATGGGTTTCACTTCGCCGGTAGAGTAGGGCGGGAAGTTGTAGTGCAGGATGAAGCTGTCGTCGTGGGGGTTGAGGGCATTGTCAATCAGTGCCTGATCCTGTTTGGTACCGAGGGTAAGCGACGTGAGCGACTGGGTTTCGCCGCGGTTGAAAATGGCGGACCCGTGGGTGCTGGGCAGAAAATCCACCTCACACCAGATGGGGCGCACTTCGTCGTTTTTACGCCCGTCGAGGCGTTTGCCTTCAGAAAGTACGACATCGCGGATCACGTATTTTTTCAGTTGTCAAAATACTTGTCTGCCAGGCTTCCCCACTCGGCCATGAAATCATCACCGAATTCAGTGGTGAGGTTTTCAACGAGTTTTTCCTTGATTTCTTCCAGTCGGGTACGGCGGGTATCCTTGTCGCTGGCGCTGCAGGCCAAGTCGTGGATGTCTTTTTTGCAATGCTTCTCGACGAGGGTTTTCAGGTCGTCGTTTTCCAAAACCACGGGCAGTGGGCGCTTAACGAGGGCTTTTTCGCCGACCAGTTCGGCGAGGCGCTCCTGGGCTTCGATCTGGACGCGAATCGCCTCGTGGGCAATTTTGATGGCTTCCACCATGTCCAATTCCTGGCATTCGTCGGCTTCGCCTTCCACCATGGTGATGTCGCGCTTGGTAGCGGCCACGATGAAGTCCATGTCAGCGCGATCAAGTTCGGTGCGGTTGGGGTTGATGACGAACTTGCCGTCGATGCGGGCCACGCGCACTTCGGAAAAAAGTGCCTCCACGGGTATGTCACTCACAGCCACGGCTGCCGAGCAAGCGAGGCCGGCGAGGGCATCGGGCATGGCATCTTTGTCGGCGGAGATGAGGTTGATGATGACCTGGGTCTCGTTCATGTAGCCATCGGGGAATAGAGGGCGCAGGGCGCGGTCCACGATGCGGCTGATGAGGATTTCGTAGTCGGACAGGCGGGCTTCGCGGCGGAAGAAGTTGCCGGGGATGCGGCCCACTGAAGCGAATTTTTCTTGATAATCTACGGAAAGCGGGAAGAACGGTTGGCCTTCCTTGGCCTTGCGGGCGCTGACGACAGTACAAAGCAACATGGTGTTACCCATGCGCACGAGCACGCTGCCGTCGGCCTGTGTGGCGAGTTTGCCCGTTTCCAACGACACCTCGCGGCCATCAGGCAGCGAGAACGTGGTACGGAGCGGTGTTTGTTTACCCATAAGTAAAAGAGCGTTTGGCGTCGGCAGCCAATATTCTGTTGGCTGGTACCAGCGGTGCGGTTGGTGAAAAAAACAAGAGAGTTTGGCTGGTTCCGGTTGGGCGGGCGGTGCCCACATTCCCAAAAACTTGCCAAACCCTCTTGAGGTATTACTTGCGAATGCCGAGTTTTTCGATCAGGGCACGGTACTTGAAAATGTCTTTTTTGGCGTAATAGCCAAGCAGGCTTTTGCGCTGGCCTACTTTGGTCAGCAGGGCTCGGCGTGTGGAGTGGTCTTTTTTGAACTTGCGCAGGTGGGCCGACAGGCTCTCGATCTGGTACGTCAAAAGGGCCACCTGTACTTCGACGTGGCCGGTGTCGTGTTCGTTTTTGCCGTAGGTCTTGACGATCTCGGCTACTTTTTCTTGTGAATAGTAAACTGCCATTTTCTTGAATGATAAATGATGAATGTTGAATGATGGTGGCACTTGGTTAATGCACTCATCTGCCGGAATCGGATTTCAGAGGGTCAAACGGCAGTTTTTGCCTATCCGTCCGATTTTAGCGGGTGCAAAAGTACGCGGCGGTTTCGAAGATGCAAAGGGTTGGTCTTCAAAAGTTTTGCAAGAGATGGATTTGAGCAGGCCATTTCAGAAGAAAATTCTATGAGTGGCGGATTTGTCGGAGGTCGCTCAAGGGCAGCACTGTGATGACAAGGTCAAGCGAGTACGTTTTGTTGCCGGGGCCAGCACCCAATAGTGCGCAAAGTGGTGTAGGTCCTGCCCCCTGTGAAACAAATTTTGCCTCGGCACGTACGTTCTATTTTGTCAGTTTAATGAATCACGCTCGGATTTGTCATTTTGAAAAAATCCTTCCACATCACGGTGGGCTTGGCACCGGGCAAGGCCTAGCGTTCCGTTTCCTTTGCCTGGTTCCACAGCACGTCCATTTCCTCCAGGGTCATGTTCTGCAGCGGGCGCGGTGCGTTGGCCTCGATATACTCAAATCGGGACTTGAACTTGCGGTTGGAGCGCTCCAGTGCGGCTTCCGGCTCCACGCCGACAAAGCGGGCATAGTTTACGAGAGCAAAAAGCACGTCGCCAAACTCGTCCTCCACAGCCTGCGGCGGGGCACCGGTTTCGATGTTGTGCCGTAGTTCACCGATTTCTTCCTGCACTTTGGCCCACACCTGTTCGGTGTTTTCCCATTCAAAACCAACCTGTTTAGTTTTTTCCTGCATGCGGTAGGCTTTCACGATGGCAGGCAGGCTGTTGGGCACGCCTGCGAGCAGGGATTTTTTGCCTTCACGGAGTTTGAGTTGCTCCCAGTTGCGTTTCACCTCCTCGTCGTCGGCTACGGTCACGTCTCCGTAGATGTGCGGATGTCGGGCCACGAGTTTGTCGCACACCGCATGCAGCGCATCGGCAATATCGAAACTGCCCTGCTCCTCACCGATTTTGGCATAAAATACCATGTGCAGCATCAGGTCACCGATTTCTTCCTTGACCCCCTTGAGGTCATTGTCGAGGATGGCATCGGCCAGCTCGTATGTTTCCTCAATGGTGAGGTGACGGAGCGATTCCAGGGTCTGTTTGCGATCCCACGGGCATTTTTCCCGCAATTCATCCATGATGGTAAGCAGGCGCCCGAAGGCATCGAGTTTTTGCTGAAAGGTGTTGGGCATGGCTGGTATGGCTGGCTGTTGGCTATTGGCTATTAGCCGTTGGCTTCCGAGTGAGCGTACACGGTTGTTGGCTGTTTCGCGGTAAAGGTAGCTATTGGCCTTCGAATGAGCGTAAACGGCCAATAACCAACAGCCGAAACCGCGTATCTTCGCGCTGCCATGTTGGAAAAAACGCCGTTGGTGCTCAACCACGAATTTCGCTACGCCCTCGATGCCTTGGAAAAGGAGGGGCGCAGTATGTTTGTCACCGGGCGTGCGGGAACGGGCAAGAGCACGTTGTTGCAGTTGTTCAAAAATACGACGCGCCGCAAAACGGCTGTACTGGCCCCCACAGGTGTGGCTGCGCTGAACGTGCACGGGCAAACGATCCACTCGTTTTTTGGCTTTCCGCCCCGTATCATTACACCTCAGGAGGCGAGTCGGCGTACGTCGCGCAAAGATTTGCTGCGGTTGTATCGAAACCTGGAGACCTTGGTCGTAGACGAAATCTCGATGGTTCGGGCCGATATCCTCGACGGTATCAACCTGTTTTTGCAGGTGAACCGCGAAAACATGGCCCCCTTCGGGGGCGTGCAGGTGGTGCTGTTCGGCGACCCGTTTCAGCTGCCACCGGTAGTGACCAATGACCCCGTGGAGCGCAGTTATTTCACCGACTACTACGACTCGCCGTACTTTTTTTCCGCCAAGGTGTTCCGAGAGTCGGATTTTGCGCCCGAAATGCTTGAACTGGGCAAGGTATTCCGGCAGGAGTCGCGCCATTTTTTGCGTTTGCTGGAGGCTGTTCGGATCAACGAACTCGACCACGATGATTTGGAATCACTCAACATTCGACACCTGCCAGGTTTTGCCGAAACGGAGGGCTACATCACCCTCTGCGCCCGCAATGCCACCGCCGACCGCATCAATCGGGACGAGCTGCTGCGGCTGACGGGGCGCGAACAGGTGTACCTTGCCGAGGTAAAGGGCCAATTCGATCCTGCCCTGTTTCCCGCCGAGGCTGCGCTAAAATTGCGTGAGGGCGCTCAGGTAATGTTTGTGAAAAACGACCCGGAAAAGCAGTTTGTCAATGGCACTATCGGGCGGGTGGCAGAATTGCGTGCCGAACGCGTGGTAGTGGCTGTAGAAGATGCAGACGGCAAAAAACGTACGATCACCGTGGCCCCGTTGGAATGGGAAATCGTGCGGTACAAGGCCTCGCCCGCGGGCGATATCGAGACCGAGTCCATCGGCTCGTTTCGACAGTTTCCGCTCCGGCTGGCCTGGGCCATCACCATCCACAAAAGCCAGGGAAAAACGTTCGACCGGGTGCTGCTTGACCTCGGTAGCGGCGCGTTCGAGCACGGGCAGCTGTATGTGGCGCTCAGCCGCTGCCGCACGCTGGAGGGGGTTGTGTTGCGCCAGCCTATTCGCCAACAGGACGTGATCACAGACGAGCGCGTGACCGAGTTTTTTTCACAATATTTCCGCTAAGGAAAGGCGCGGGAATAAGGGTACAAATTTGGCGGCCTAATTTTGCCGCTGTTTTCGTTGCTCGTCGGTTGTTTAGGCACCACTAAACGCCCTTCTCTCGCCTCAACAGCAACAAAAACGGCTCCCCAAATTTGTACTTTTTATTCCCGCGCCGTTCTTTAACGAATAAATGCCCGCCACTATGTGCAAAAAAGGATCAAAGGCTTACAGCATTTTTACCCTGAAATGCCCTCGTTGCCACGAAGGAGATACGTTTCTCACGGGCAGTTGGTCGTTTAACAAGTCCTTCGATATGCTGCCGCGTTGTCCCAAATGCGACTTGAACTATTTCCCCGAACCGGGCTACTATTACGGGGCTATGTTCATCTCCTACATCTGGACCGCCTGGTTTTGCCTGTTCTTTGTGGCACTCATTCACTGGATACTTGGCTGGGGGCTGAACACGGCTTTTGCTATCCTGATCGCTTTTTTGGCGGTCAATTTCGCGTATACTTTCCGCATATCCCGCTTGATGTGGCTCAACCTCAATGTGCGTTTCGACCCGCACGCGGTTGAAAAAGAACGCGCCCGACAGAATTAGTACCTGGAAAAAAGAGCGAGAAGTTGAATTCGCTCAAATCGTTGGCGCGTCTTGCCAGTCTGTTTCTTTCAAATAAAATCGGTGAAAAAGAAACGCCGGAAGGGTTTGAATCCTTCCGGCGTTTAAAAGCGAGTTTACATTTCAGTCGCCTGACTAAAATTTATACTCGTTCTACTATTAATACCCGTCGTTTTGCACCAGCGCACTGTTGGCGCGAATCTCCCGCTCCGGGATCGGGAACACGAGCAGCGGGTCATCGTACGGGTATGCACCAGTACTCAATTTAAGCCGCTTCAGGTCATGTATCCGTAAACCCTCGAAGCAAAGTTCAAGGCTGCGCTCATTGATGATATCGTCCAGGTCAATGGTGCCCAATTCGGTTGCACGGGCGCGAAGGCGTACGGCGTTCACGTCAGCCAATGGTTCTGCTCCCACTGCCGAACCAAGAATGAAGTTGCACTCGGCACGGGTAAGCAGCATTTCCGACAGTCGGATAACCGGGATATTTTGGCCAAAGCTTGTCCACTTGCCCGTTTGGCGGGAACCTGGCCGGCGGCCCGTTCCGAAGTAGATGAGCTGACTGCTCCGCTCGTCGTCAACCTCGTACAGGTTTGCGAAGGCGGCCAGCATGCGTACATCGGAGCGTCCGATGCCCGGCAGACTGGCGTAAAACGTAGTGAGGCCGTCGTTGGAAGTGCCCGCGTTGTTTTGGTCGTTGTTGTATAGTTCGAAGATCGTTTCGCGGGTAAACTTGTTGGTGAACGTGCTCGCAATAGAGGCGTTCAACGTGTAGTTTCCACTCCCAATAACGGCATCTGCCATAGTGAGCGCATCAGCGTGGCGGCCCTGCTGGAGGTACACCCTCGAGAGAAAGGCCTTGGCCGTGTAAGTGGTGGCGCGGTATTGGTCGGTGCCATCACGCGAATCGGGCAAAGCCAGTTCAGCACCGCGCAGGTCTTGAATGATTTGCGCGTACACATCAGCAATGGTATTGCGAGCACCTTTCACACTGGCAGCCTCTTCGTTGGCCACAGCCGTTTTAGAAATTGGCACGCCAAGGCCGTTATTAGTGCCGGTGGGATCCCACGGCTTGGCGTAAATGCGAACCAACTCAAAATGCATGATACCGCGGATGAACAAGGCCTCCGCCTCGATAGCCGCTTTCTGGTCCGGATCGGTCACCTTGCCGAGGTTGGCCAGCACATTGTTGGCCACATTGATGGCGCGGTATCCCGCAATCCAGGTGCGTGATGCCTCGGCATTGTCTACCGTCATGGCCTTGTTCATGACCTGGCGGAAGCTCTGAAACGTGCCACGCCATTGGCAGTAGTTGTCGGAACCAAGCAATTCAGGCAAGAGGTTGAGGTTCGTGCCGTAAAGCGCTCCGCCGTGCATGATGCCGTACGCGCCTACGAGAGCTGACTCCAGGTCTGCGGCAGTTTCCAGGGCCACCGTGGCATCAATGCTCTGTACTGGATCAATTTCCAATTCCTTGACACAGGAGCCGAATGTAAGGGCGGCAACCATGCCTATGAGTGCTATTATTTTTTTCATAATTGAGTTAAATTTTATCATGTTGAAGAGTAAAAAATGTGCTCCGATCGTCAAGCATCTTATTGATGTATTGACAAGTTAGCACATTCAAAACGTGGCGTTTAGGCCAAAAGTAAAGATGCGGGCCTGCGGCGGAGTGTAAAAATCGTGGCCGAGGTTCACACCGGTGATGTAGGTGGCGTTCACTTCCGGGTCATAGCCTTCGTAACCGGTGAATGTCAGCAGGTTTTGGCCCGAAACATACACCGATAGATTGTCCATCTTCAAACGCGAGATCATGCTCTTGGGGAATGTGTAACTGAGTGTGGCCGCTTTCACGCGCATGTAGGAACCGTCCTGTACCCAACGGCTGGACTTAATGGCGCCATTGCCGCTGTACAGGCGCGGTTCGGGAATCTGCGTGATCTGGCCCGGTGCGCGCCAGTAGTCCAACTGATCTCTGGACTGATTGTCGAAGTAGTCGCCGTTTACGGACTGGAAAAAACCGGCGATATTGTACAGGTCATTGCCCGAAACAAACTGCAACTGCACGTCCAGGGCAAAGCCTCCATAGCTGAAGCGGTTGTTCATACCGCCAAAAAAGTCGGGATTGGGGTCACCTACCTTTTGGTTACGCATGGCATCGGGCAGATCCAGAAAATCGTCCTGATCATGAATGTTGCCTTCCACATCGTAGTACTGGGCATTGCCGTTGTCGGGGTTCACACCAGCGTATTTTGGGCCGTAGAAATAGCCGAACGCCTCACCCTCGGACACGCGACCCACCTGGCGGGAACCGCCGTCTATGGTGGAGCCATTCAGGTTAGTCACCTTGTTTGTGTACGCTGAGATGTTGAACGTAGTGGACCAGCGGAACTTGCCGATGAGGTTTTGGGTGGTCACAGTGGCCTCGAAGCCGTTGTTGGTGAGCGATCCGAGGTTTTTGGTAATTATTGTAAAACCGTTGGACGCAGGAAGCGGCAGGTTGAGCAGCAGGTCATTCGTAGTTTTGCTGAAATAATCCAACGTGGCAGAAACCCGGTCGCCTAAAAGGCCGAACTCAAGGCCGATATCCAACTGGTCGGTGTTTTCCCATGTCAGTGCGTTCACGCCCAACTGGGTAGGAACGATACCCGACAGATCGCCAACAAAATTGGCACCCCACAAGGTGCGGGAGGCGAAGTTGCCGATCTCGGCGTTGCCCGTACGGCCGTAGCTGGCACGCACTTTCAGGAAATTGATGACGGAGTTATCGCTCCAGAAAGGTTCGTTACTCAGGATGTAGCCGACCGAGCCAGCGGGGAAAAAGCCGAAACGCTGGTCTTCGCCAAACCGCGACGAGCCGTCAATACGGCCGCTGATGCCGACGAGGAATCGGTCGTACAACTTAAAGTTAGCGCGGGCAAAGTACGAGGTGAAAGCGTAGCGGGTTTCGGTGGTCGTGGCCGCCACAATCTTTGCCGCCGATGCGATCTTGGTGAAGCGGTCGTTGGGCAGGCCCTGACCGGTAGCGCTGGTACTTTCATTGGCACCAGTCTGGTGCTGCATACCAAGCGTGCCATTGAAGTCGAAATTATCGTTCACCTTTTGCGTGTAGGTGAAGTAGCTGTTCACGTTCTGGTTGATTGTGTTCACCTGGTTGCTGTAGCTCTGGCCGGTGGGCGCTCCGTCTTCGGTTTTGCGGCCAAGAAACTGCTCTTCCTGCAAATTGAGCCAGTCTAAACCGTACTCAGTACGGAACGAGAGGCGGTCGGTAATATCCCACTGCCCGTAGATGGTGCTCAGGGAGCGGTAAGTGAGGGCATCATCGAAGCCATTCACAATGTTGAGCAGGTTATTGTAGTACAGTGTGTTCTGGTTGAGTTCGCCCGTCGTGGGGTCAATTTTTGCTTGTATGGGCGGCAGGGCGTTTAGTTGGAGCGGGTTGGAAAAAGCGTTGTCGCTTGGTACCCGTTTGTTCAGGCTTTTGGTCAAGCCGATAGTGGTTCCAAACCGGAGCTGGTTGCTCACCTTGTGGTCGAGGTTTAGGCGACCATTGAGGCGGTTGAGGGAGTTCCCGATGATGATACCGGTTTGGTCGTTCCATGTGCCGCTGACCATGAACGAGGTCCGCGCATCACCGCCGCTGATATTCAGGTTTGCGTTCCGTACACTGCCCGACTGGAAGGCCTCGTTGGCCCAATCTGTGTCGTTGGTGCTGTTCCAATCATCGGTGCCGGTTTCGCCGGCGAACTCGTCGGCGGCTTCCAAAACACCAAAATCAGATTCCTTGGCTGCGTAATCAAACAGCTCGCGGTACTCGGCTGCGTTCAGCCACTCGCGCTTGCGTGTGGGGCTGCTCACACCGCCATAGTAACCAAAGCTGACCTTGGTACGCCCAACGCGGCCCGATTTGGTAGTCACGAGTATCACGCCGTTGGATGCCCGTGCGCCGTAAATGGCAGCTGCCGAGGCATCTTTCAAAATGTCAATAGACTCGATGTCCTCAGGCGCGATGGTAGCTAACGGGTTGTCCGGTTCGGTAGCGCTACCGATGGCCTCGGAGATGACTGGTACCCCGTCGATAACGAACAAGGGCTGGTTGCTGGCCGATACCGAGGAAATGCCCCGAACACGGATATTCAGCCCCTGACCGAGCTTGCCACTGCCAGAGTTGATGAACACGCCCGCCGCACGGCCTTGAATGGCGTTTTCAAACGACTGCACCGGCTGGAGTTCAAACTCCTTGGCGTTCAATTTGGAAATGGAGCCGGTCAGGTCCTGCCGGTAGCTGGTACCGAAACCAACCACGACCACTTCACCAAGGGCGGAACCGCTTTCGGTCATGGTTACATCCAGCTCGCGCTGGTTGTTCACCGGCACTTCCAGGCGTGTAAAACCGGTGTAAGAAAAAACCAGGACGGCATCACCGCCTGGAACCTCCACAAAATAGCGCCCGTCGTTGCCGGTCACAGCGCCTTTTATGGTGTTTTTAACGAGGACGGTCACGCCTGGAAGCGTTTCGCCTGCCTCGTCTTTGACTACTCCGCTCACATTCAGGCTTTGTGCCCAAAGGAGCGAGCTTGCGCAGAGCAAGCACAACAGTGTTGCGAATTTCTTCATACAAAAAGATTGAATGGTTAAACAATGAATGATTAAATGCCCTCTCAATGGCCAAAGGGGTGCCCGCAAAGATGTGCAATTCTTTAAAAACATCCTAAAATTATACCTTCGCCCAAAACCGCTTCAGACACCATGCGATTCGACGAATACGCTATTGCAACAGAGATCAAACGGAACCTGGAAACGATGGGCTTCAAACGGCCCACCGACATCCAGTACAAGTCCATACCCCCCATACTGAAAGGAGAGGACGTACTGGCAATTGCCCAAACGGGAACCGGCAAAACCGCTGCCTTTGCCATACCGATCATCCACCGCCTGCACGATCGCAAGCAGTCCGGTCGCTCCGAGGGAATTCGTTGCGTGGTCATGGAGCCTACTCGTGAACTGGCCCTGCAGATCACCGACGTGTTTTTAGAAATCGGAAAAAATACCCGCGTTAAGACCCTTTGCGTCTTCGGCGGTGTGGATCAAGACCCACAAATCGCGCGCCTGGAAAAAGGCGTAGACATTCTTGTCGTTACGCCCGGACGAATGTTCGACCTTGTCAGCCAGGGGCATATTCATCTCAACACCGTGGAAACGCTCATTGTTGATGAGGCCGACCAAATGCTCAAACTTGGTTTTTTAAAAGATATCCGTGACCTGATTTGGCACCTGCCCAAAAAACGCCAGACCCTGTTTTTCTCTGCTACCATCAACGAAGAAATCAAAAAACTGGCCTACTCATTGGTAAACAGCAGCGCCATTCGCATCCAAATCTCGCCCAAAGACCCGGTCTCCAAAAACGTGAGCCACGCCGTGGCCTTTGTCGAAATGGACGACAAGCGCTTTTTCCTTGAACGATTCATCGGTGAACAGCCGGACAAAAAAATCCTCGTGTTCGTACGCACACAGGTACGAGCCGAACGAACGTGCAAGGCAATGGCACGCGTGGGCATAGCCTCCGAAACCATCCACGGTGGCAAGGACCAAAATGACCGACTTGAGGTTTTGGGCCGTTTCCGCGACGGGACACTTAAAATCCTTATTGCCACCGACGTGAGCGCCCGAGGTATTGACATCCCAAACGTGGACTTCGTAGTCAACTACGACTTACCCGATGTAGCCGAGAATTACGTTCACCGTGTAGGCCGAACCGGCCGTGGCGATAAAAAAGGGCAGGCGCTCTCTTTCTGCAGCCCGGAAGAAAAAAAACTGCTCGACGAGATACATGCCTATCTGTCTCAGCCTATTGCCATCCTGGAAATTGAAAAAAATGAGTACGCCGAAACCATTCGCATGACCGGCGATGTGGTCAACAAATGGAAAGACGTGCTAAACGAAATCGAAGAGGCGGAAAAATGGGCAAAGGGCAAAAAGAATAAATAGCCGGTACTTATTTTCCTCCTACAAATGTGCGAAGCACTTTGGCTGTCAAGATTTTTTCGGGCGGACAGCGCAGCAGATCTTCGGACAGCACCACAATATCGGCGCGTTTCCCCGGCGTGAGCGAGCCTTTTTCATTTTCTTCAAATGCAGCGTAGGCATTCCAGATGGTGTATGATAGCAAGGCTTCTTCACGGGTCATTTTTTGTTGGGGAAAAAATTCCATGCCCGTATCGGCGCGGCGGCGAGTAACTGCGGCGTGTATACTGGCCAAAGGATCCACATCTTCCACGGGTGCGTCGGTACCGTTGGTCAGCCGGGC
>JBJXEZ010000106.1:0-52626 GCA_046153695.1 Saprospiraceae bacterium | reverse complement strand
CCCACGACCTGTGCGAAGGCCCGGCTGAGTTGTGCCTGTCTGCCACAGACGACTGTTCCAAGTTTAATGTCAACTTCCGTTTCCAGTTGTACCTCGATCTCGATGGCGATGGCAATATGGAGACCGTGATAAACAGTGCTGCGGTGCAAGACCCTGGCGTGATCCGTTTCAACAATGCCGGCACACCGAATTTTGCCGGCGGTACAGTACGTACGTTTGATAGCCGCTCGGTGCCGTTGGAACAAAAGTACCGGTTCGCATTAGAAACCTCCATCAGCGGCAATTTCAAAACGGCTTGTGTGCGCTGGAATACCATCACCGAACCAAACAAGTTTGTGGTGCCCGAACTGCCCTACGGCACCCACAAAATCAAGTGGTTTGTGTCCGATGGCTGCGGCAACGAACAGGCCTGTGAATCGACCTTTATCGTCAAAGACTGTAAGGCTCCTTCTGTGGTTTGTCTCAACGGCCTGAGCACCAACATGGGAGCAGACAAACAGGTGACCCTCGACTTGCAGTATTTTCTCGAAAAATCCTACGACAACTGCACGCCCACCAACTTGCTGGTACACGGTATCCGCAAGGCTGGCCAAGGCACGGGCTTTCCATTCCTGCCCAACGGTTCACCCCAAACCACTGTAACCTTCGACTGTTCGCAACTCGGCTTCCAGTTGGTCGAAATTTGGGGGCTGGACCTGGCCGGAAACGATGACTTCTGCCAGACCTATGTACATGTGCAGAGCAACGGTGTGTGCAACAGTGCAAACGCCACCGTGGCAGGTATGGTCATTACCGAACAAGGCCACGGCCTGGAAGAGGCTAATGTAAAAATTGACTGCTACGCCATAAATGGCCCCGCACCAGCGAGCAAAAACGACCTGACCGACAACAACGGCCACTTCGTATTCGATCAAACAGTGCCCATACTGCTCAATTACAAACTGACACCGCTCAAAGACAACGACCCGCTCAATGGCGTGAGCACCTTCGACCTGGTGCTTATCAACAAGCACGTTCTCGGGCTGGAGATGCTCAACTCGCCCTACAAGCGCATCGCCGCCGACGTGAACGGAAGTGGCACGAT
The DNA here is from genome assembly GCA_046153695.1 of Saprospiraceae bacterium. Classification (GTDB taxonomy): domain Bacteria; phylum Bacteroidota; class Bacteroidia; order Chitinophagales; family Saprospiraceae; genus M3007. The sequence continues at coordinate 51,542 of JBJXEZ010000106.1, read as the reverse complement.
CACTACCTTCGACCTCGTGGAACTGCGCAAACTGATCCTTGGTATTTACCAGGATTTCCCCGACAATACCTCGTGGCGGTTTGTGGACAAAGCATACAAGTTTCCCGACCCGGCAAACCCATGGCAGGAGGTATTCCCCGAAAGCAAGTCGGTGTGGAATATTCAGGGCAGCCAGATGGAAGACGATTTCGTAGCCATCAAGATCGGCGACATCAACAGCAGCTCTATCTCTAACAGCCTTATGTACACCGAAGAGCGTTCAGTGGGAACCCTGTTGTTCGACGTAGAAGACCGCTTTGTGAAGGCGGGCGAACTGTTCACGGCCACTTTCACGGCTGCCGAACTGCTACCCGCCTACCAGTTCACGATGAACTACTCCGATCTGGAAATCGAGGAAATACTGCCCGGCGCGGGCATGGGCAGGGAAAACTTTGCGGTATTCCCCGACCAGAACGCCCTGACCACGTCGGTGCAAATGCCGAAGGGGGCCGAGGAAATCCGGTTCGCCGTCCGGTTCAGGGCCAAGGCCGCTGGCCAACTGAGCAAGATGCTTAGCGTGTCCAGCCGGATCACCCGAGCCGAGGCTTACCCGGACGAGCACGGTGTGGACAAGCACGACATTGGCCTGCGCTTCGAAAAAGACGGCACAAAAACTGTCACTGGCGTTGGGTTCGAACTCTACCAAAACGTGCCCAATCCCTGGGTAAACAAAACCCAGATCGGTTTTTACCTGCCGCAGGCAGCCGACGCTACCCTGACCATCTACGATGATCTCGGCAGGGCAGTGTTCACCGAAATAGCCGACTACGACCGCGGCTACAACGCCATCTTCATTGAGCACGCGCTGTTGGACAAGCCAGGTGTACTGTACTACACCCTGGAAACCCCCTACGGACAAGCCACCCGCAAGATGATTCAGGCAAAGTAACGATGCTGCTGTTGGCTATTGGCTGCCGAGTGTGAGCGTACCGCTCTGGTTTGGTATCACTCTCGGAAGCCAATAGGCAACAACCAACACAGCCAACAACAAAAATTTGAGAGTTCCGAGGTTCCCCTCACTTACCTCAACGATTTTATTTTATTAGTAAAATCAGTCTTTGAGGTAGCCCCTCCCACACGCGGGAGGGGCTTTTTTATTGGTTGATTAGATTTCGTGGTGCTGCTTGGGGAGATAGTGGATTATTACAGAAAAAGTCGCACGTATGGCAACTCCTGTGCGCTGCTTTTCCAATCATTTTTCCCCACCTTTGCGCGGTTTTTTCTGGTTACAAATTCAATTATGCAAGAAGATCTCTTCAAACGACTCGTTTCGCACTGTAAGGAATACGGTTTCATTTACCCATCCTCGGAAATCTACGACGGCCTCGGCGGCATCTACGACTACGGTCCCATGGGTGCCGAACTGAAAAATAATATCAAGGAATATTGGTGGAAAGCCACCGTTCAGATGCACGAAAACATCGTGGGCTTGGACAGTGCCATTTTCATGCACCCAAAAATCTGGAAAGCCTCCGGCCACGTGGACGCATTCAACGACCCGCTCGTGGACAACAAGGATTCCAAAAAACGCTACCGCGCTGACCAACTGATCGAGGGCGAGATAGACAAACTGGAGGGTAAAATCTCCAAGGAAGTGGAAAAGGCCCGCAGCCGGTTTGAGAACTTTGACGAGGCCATGTTCCGAAGCACCAACGCCCGCGTACTGGAGTGGGCCAATCGTGCCGCCGAGATCGAAAAACGCCTCGCTACTGCCATGAAAAACAACGACATGGCCGACCTCAAAGCGCTCATTGACGAGCTCCAGATCGCTGACCCCGAGAGCGGTTCGCGCAACTGGACTGAAGTGCGCCAGTTCAATCTCATGTTCAGCAGTCAGCTGTCCAACGTGGCTGGTGAGGAGGGCAAACTGTACCTCCGTCCCGAAACCGCGCAGGGTATTTTCGTCAACTTTCTGAACGTACAAAAAACTACCCGCCAAAAAGTGCCCTTCGGGATCGCGCAGATCGGCAAGGCATTCCGAAATGAGATCGTGGCCCGGCAGTTTATCTTCCGTATGCGCGAATTCGAGCAGATGGAAATGCAGTTTTTCGTTCGCCCGGGCACCGAAATGGAGTGGTACGAATACTGGAAATCCAAGCGTATGGCCTGGCACAAGGCGGTGTCGCCAGCGGAAAAACTGCGCTTCAAAGACCACGACAACCTGGCCCACTACGCCAATGCCGCCGTTGACGTGCAGTTCGATTTCCCCTTCGGCTTCAAGGAACTGGAAGGCGTTCATTCCCGTACTGACTTCGACCTCAGCAGCCATCAGGCGCTTTCGGGTCGCAAACTCCAGTACTTCGACCCTGAACTGAACGAGAGTTATATCCCCTACGTCGTCGAAACCTCCGTGGGCGTGGACCGCATGTTCCTTTCCGTGCTCAGCAACGCGCTCGTGGAAGAGACCGTGCCCGATGCTCAGGGTGAAGACAGCACCCGCACCGTGCTGCGCATCGCGCCGGCGCTGGCACCCGTGAAATGCGCGGTATTACCCATCGTGCGCAATAAGGAAGATCTGGTGGAAAAAGCCCGCAGCATTTTTGACCGACTGAAACTGAATTTCCCCTGCCAGTACGACGAAAAGGATGCCATTGGCCGCCGCTACCGCCGCCAGGATGCCGTGGGCACGCCGTTCTGTGTCACTATTGATTTTGAAACTATGGAAAACGACACGGTCACCATCCGAGAGCGCGATTCCATGCAACAAGAACGTGTGCCCGTGAGCCGCGTGGCCGAGATCGTGCGGGAAAAAACGGACATGGTGCGATTGCTGGAGGGGTTGGGGTGAGGTTATCTTAAAGGAATTGGCTCCATCATACCCGACGGAAAGTGGTTTGCGAAAAATGGAGCCAGAGGTTTATTGACCGGGTGGCTGAAGTCACCCGGTCAATAGTGCAAGCGATCGATAGTTTTCGCAAACCGCTCTCTGCTGGGTTCGCAGCGTTCGCACGGAAGAAGTCCCGAATCTAGCCCGGCATGCTCCAAACGCACCACCATTTCGGCAAATTCATGCTCCAGTCTTTTGCACTTGTTTTCCTGGGCGGCGGCGCCGGCAGCGCCTGCCGTTACGCGCTTTTGCTGGCCATGCGTCCCTGGCAAGAGAAATTTCCTTGGGCAACCTTTGCCGCCAACGCAGCGGCCTGTCTTATCCTGGGCTTGTTGCTCGGGTGGCAGGCGCAGGGCCTGCTGCCCGACCAGCGTCGGTTGCTCCTTGCCACCGGTTTTTGCGGCGGGCTGAGCACGTATTCCACGTTTACAGCCGAAACATGGGGGTTGTGGCAAGGCGGCAACCCGACAGCCGCGCTGGCCAACGTGTTCGCCCAGATGGTCGTTTGCATCGCTTGCCTGCTCGCGGGTCTGCGCATGGCGGCTTGACACTAAATTTTAAACACGCTCTTACTTGATCTGCTGGATCGCCGCCCGGAATTGCTGGGCCGCCTGAGGGTTGCCGATGGCATCGTACAATTGAGCCGACAGTTCGTAGGCCGGTTTGAATGTCGGTGCAGCCTTGATGGCCTCCCGAAGGTGGTTAATGGCGGTGATATTGTCGCCCTCCCGTTGCGCGATGAGCGCCAGGTAGTAGTAGGCTGTGGGGTTAGACGGCTCCAGCCGCACGGCAGTCAGGAACTGGGCTTTGGCTTGGGCGACATCATCCTTGGTGAGCCAGTACAGGCCGATAACGTTGTTGGCCTGTTCGTCGGCGGGACTGATCTGGAGCGCTTTTTCGGCAGCAGCCTTGGCCTCTTCAGGCTGGTCGCCATTCAGGTAAGCCTGAGCGAGGGATGCCCATGCCAGTTCGTTGTCGGGCACAGCCTCTGTTTCCTTGAGCAGATTTTCGATTGCCCCGTTCCAGTCGCCGAGTTTGAGGGATGCCATGCCCAGGGCGCAGTTCTTGCCCGAATCTTTCAAAACGGCGAGGATCGGCACGTCGCCCGATTTTACGATGTGTACGGCGTTGTCGGGCGGCCATTTTCCTTTGGCCAGTGCAGCACCGTCGAGGAAGCGGGTCGGGTACAAGCCATAGTCCCAGGCATCGTCGCAGCGGCGTTCCCACTTGAGGTACTTGACCACCACCATGTCGCCATATTTGGCCAGTAGTTTGTGTGCCGGGTAAAACATATTGGTCGCGATCACCACTTTTTCCTTCATATCGGGTTTCAGAATACCCTGACTTTCTAACCACTCAATGCCTTGGCGTACGCTGATGCCCCAATAGTCGGTTTCGAACTTGCCATACGCGCCCTTGATGCCGCCGGTCAACGGATTAAAATAGATGTAGGGGTACTTGCTGTTGGCGGCGATGAAGGCAGCGCTGTCGAACTGCAAAGCTACCATCGCAGCGATAGTGGCGTATTGCAGCGCTTTTTTTGTTGAAAAAAGGTTCATCAATTCATTCCAAAACAACGCCGCCGCCACGGCGAGTGAGGGGTAAACAAACGCGAGGTGCCGCCAGCCGTCGTACAGCGCGGAGTGGTTGTAAATCACGTAAACCACCGGGAAAACACCGGCAAACAGCACCAAAAACACCCACAACGGGTTGAATTTTTTCATCAACCGCGACAGCAAAACAACGAAACCAACCAGTCCAGTCAGTGTAGTGAGCGGGATGGTGTACAGAATCCATTTCAGCGGGTAGTGCCACGGTGTTTTGTCCGACATGGCATTCACACCCTCGTACAGCACCCGGATGCGCACTTCCACTTCGGAAAATTTGGTCAGAGCTAAATAGGGATTTTTGAGCGGGCCTTGCAACGCAAAGGGCCAGAACAACAGCGCAAGCACATACCCGGCCACGGCCACGGCCAGTACCACTACTGCGTACCGGCCCACTGTTTTGCCATTAGACAAGCCGCCCCAGCCGTTTTTCAGCACAAAAAACAGTCCGGCGAAAAGGAACAGATAGGCAAAATTGAGCAAACCGCCAGCCCGAACGGCCAGCGCAATGGCTAGTCCCGCCACTAATCCGGCAATATTCCATCGGCCGGGGTTCGGCATCCGGGTTAGGACGGCGGCCATATTGTAAATAGCCAGCATGTAGCCCGCAGCGAACGGGATATCCTTGGGGTTCATGAGCGAGTCGCCCACAAAACGCGGAGACAAAAGCAGGATGACCAGGGTGAGCACACCTGCCCGATTGCCGGCAATGAGCCGGGCTAAGAGAGCAGCGCACAAGATAGCCACCCAGCCGAGCAAAGCACTGCACAGATGGCGCACGTTGTGGTAAGCCAGTTCATTCTCCTCAAAACCGAGAGCCTTGTTAGCAAACCCCGTAACGATCTCAAAAAAACCGCCGTACAGGTGCATGTTTCCGTCGGCTACATGCAAAGCCGACGTGTCCTTGCCAAAAGACGTGTAGTAATTAACCAGCGAATGGCTGTAAGCATTCTGGAACTTGTCGTCGGCATTGATGCCGCTGCCAAACGACAAGCCGCACAGCAGGAGTAGCCCCGCCACGGCCAGGCCCCAGAATATTTTGCGGAATAAACCGTCGGACGGCGAAGCCAAAGAAGGGCGCTCCAACCAGTCGCGAACGGGACTAGAGGTCGGTTTTTTTGGAATCGGGGCAGGTTTTTTGGTGGGCTGGGGTGTATTCTTGCCGGGTTTTGCCATGACGGTATATGCTGGGCGGAAAGGTGAAATCGCGGCGCAAGGTAGCGAGTTTATGAATAAGGGGATTCTGGTTAGGAACGCGGACGAAATAAAGTACCCATTTTGGCGGGTTAGAAGATTTCTGATTGGCACCTGCCCCTCTCACCGCAACACTACCCGTACTGGCAACACGCCCTTTCCCGACCGCCGTATCTCCTGCCATTGCTGAAAAACCGGCAACGCCGCATCGGGAAGCACGAGGTGGCCCTGGCTGTCGAGCGTTGTATCAAACACCTGTTTTCCAGGAATATACTCCGAGGGCCAGGCCCGGTACCAACGTACCAACGGTATCTCAGCAGCACCGGCTGTTATGGAGCCATCGAACAGCACGTTGCCCTGAGCATCGGCAAACACGGGAAAAAGCGTGAACGGCGGTATTGTGCCTGTAGGCAGAACGAGTATCCACTCAAACGGATCCGTATCGATTTCAGTGGTATCGACGAAAAGGCCGGGGACTGGAGGAAGCACCACCGACGCTACGCCACCTGGGCCGAACAAGGGAATACGCATCACAACGGTCACCGCTTCCTTGCCAATACGCGGGTTGCCGAAAACACCAGCGCTACGCACAATACCCGATACATACATTTGAACCTCGTCATTCTGGGTCATCAGGTCGCGTACGGTGGTTTCGTGCCGAACCTGCACGCTGGCGACGGTTTCCAGCAGGTTGGCCCGGGCCACCACCTCGGCACTACGCACGGACATTTGAATGGCAATCTCCTCGTTGGGCCATTTTTTCAGGTTGATGCCGACCTCGCCCGTAGCCTCCACCACATCTTGCGTCCAGTTGATGGCTCCAATGGAAGTTTGCTGCACAAGCGATTTATTCAGCATCATTTTCCTTTTGGTGAGTAGTTCCTCGGCGCGGGCGCGGTAGTAGCCGTCGGGGAAACGGTTGAGAAATAGCTCCCAACATTCCCGGCTGTCCGTTTCGAGAGCGCGGTTCCAGGAATTGCGTTCGTCGCGACCACTGCGGGCACGAGTGATCCAGTCCTCGAGGTCATTATAGCGGGGTTTATCAGGGCAACCGCGGGCAGCCTCCAAGTGCTCCAGTGCGGCGCTGAACTCGCGCCGTTCGCAGGCTGCCTTGCCGTCGGCGTACTGCTGGTAAAAGCAATCGGCTTGCGCATGAGCGGCGGCGAGGAGGCAGATAAGGGCGAAGGCGTATTTCATCGTTATTCAAGAAATGGTTTTTACATGAGGGCAAAGGTAGTTCGTCATTCTTCTTACCTTGCCCGAAAATTTCAGTTGTGTGCTGAAAACCATCCTGGTTCGTAGTCTGATTATTTTGTTGCAGGCCTGGCTGCCCTTGTCCGTTGCTGCCCAGCAAGGCAAGGTTTTTTTTAGCCGTCTCGGCATCGAAGACGGGCTACCGCAGGGGCATATTTTTTCCATGACGGAGGACAAAGAAGGCTTCCTCTGGTTTTGCACATTGGGCGGGTTGGCCAAATTTGACGGCTACACATTTAGCAATTATTTCAGCGACAGCCGCGACAGTACATCCATACCTGCCTCGTTTGTCTACAAGTTCATTGAGGACAGCAAGGGGCGGTTTTGGGTGGCTACACAGGGCGGTTTTGGGCAGTTTGACCGCCGCACCGAGAAGTTTACCAACTATTTCCACGACCCGGCTGACCCAAACAGCCTCAGCGATAACCGTGTGCACGACGTGCTGGAAGACAGCCATGGGCGTATCTGGCTCACCACTGGCGCGGGCGTGGACCTTTTTGACCCGAAGACACGCCGTTTCCTGCATTTCAAATCCCAAAGGCTCGGGTTTGCGCGGCACGCGCCCTTGCTTCATGAGCATACCGACGGCCGGATTTTCGTAGGCACGCCGTTCGGTTTGTTCCAAATAAGTACCGTCGATACCACCTTACTATACCTGCCCTTGGGCACCGATACGCCTTTGGATATCAAAGATGTGTACGGAACCTCGACCGGCCAAATCTGGCTGGCCACTAGCACAGGATTGTGGAAAATAGACCCCAAAACCATGCTGGCTAAGCACGTCCGACTTGACATAACGGATGAAGACCTGATCGTGCTTGTTGAGTACCCCAAGGGTACGCTGATGATCGGCACAGTAGCACAGGGGCTGCTGTGCTACGACCTGACAACAGCCAGGGTAACGAGCCGGTACGAGTCGAGACCGGAAGATCCTGACGGGCTAAACTACAACGTCATTTACTCGTTTTTGGAGGACCGTTTGCACAATCTCTGGATCGGAACGTTCAACGGCGTAAGCCGTATCAACCCTTCAGCCCAAAATTTTCACCTGTTTCAAAACGCTGTCGGCGACCACGACCGAAGGAATTATATGCTCCGCGTACACATGGACGCGGCGGGTAAGGTTTGGACAAACACTATGGTGGGCATTTTCGCCCGAAAATCGCTGGCCGACACCGCCTACCCGGTTCTCTTGCCGCCACATTACAAACCGGGGCTCCGCACAGTTCCCTCGTTTTACACCGATCAGGAAGGCATGCTCTGGTTTGGGGTAACGGAGGAAGGCCTGTTCCGCCACAACCCGTTCACCAATGAAACCAAGCGCATAGACGACGGTACCTACTTCGGCACACGTGTTTTCAGCCAAATCCATCCCGATCGATTTGACCCGAATATCCTGTGGTTAGCCACGCGCAAGGGCCTTGGACGTCTCCACCGAAAAACGCTGCAAATCACTTGGTTTTTCCCTGCAGAGTGGCAGCCAGGCATGTCGTCCAATGCGGTGGGGCATGTGGGCCAAACCGCCGACGGACGGCTATGGCTGCGTTGTCCAAACGAGTATTTTGTCTTTGATCCGATTAGAAACAAAGCCGAACGCCTCAATTTGCGCGATCGGTTTTCGGTAGGCGAAATCACCTCTACAGCGTTCACCGAGGACGGTTTTTGGTTGGCCCGCGACCAAGGGCTTGCTCATGTGGACATCAAAACCAATCAGGTACGGCTGTATACTGCCGACGACGGCATGACTCAGGTTGATCTGTGCGCCGTTACCGATTACCCAGACGGCTCCATTTGGATGTCTGGCCCAAACCACATTTTGCGCTTTGACCCCGCTACAAAAAAATTCAAGAACTACGACCTGCTCAAAGAGGCCAAGGAATTTAATACCCGCAGCGTATACCTCGCGCCCGATGGCAGGCTGTTGTTTGGCGGTGTACGCGGGTTTGTGGCCTTCCGGCCGGATCGATTGGGCACCGACACTACTGCTCCACGTATGGTGCTGCGCGGCATTTCTGTGCTGAACAAGATGGTGGACTTCGGCACCGCACCCGAATTTGTCCGACAAATTCGGCTCAAGCACACCGACAACGTGTTTACCTTCCACTATGCGGGTCTGCATTTCACTGCACAGGAAGAACTGCGATACCGCTACAAAATGGACGATTTCAACACCGACTGGCAGGAAGCCGGTTCCAAACGCGACGCGACATACACCAATCTCTCACCAGGCAAGTATGTGTTTTGGGCCGATGCCGCCAAGGCCGACGGGCGCTGGTCGGGTAATCCCCTGTCTATCACGGTGATCATTGAGCCGCCGTACTGGCAAACCTGGTGGTTTTACTTATTGATCGCTTTGGCTATCGGCGGCATTGGCTACAGCATGGTGAAAAACCGGCAACGTCAACGCCGGTTGGCCCGCGAAAAAGAACTGGCCGAACAAAATGCCCGATACAAAAGCCAGTTTTTGGCCAATATGAGCCACGAGATACGCACGCCAATGAACGCTATCATCGGCCTGAACAAACTTCTTCTCGATTCCGGCTTGAATGAAAAACAGCAGCAGTACACCAAAGCCATCGCCCAATCGGGCGAAAACCTGCTCTGGATCGTCAACGACATCCTTGATCAGGCCAAGATCGAGAGCGGCAAATTCTCGTTTGTGGAGCGCCCGTTTGAGTTAGACGTGCAGTTAGAACAGTTGCGCAACCTGTTTTTGCACCGGGCACTTGAAAGCCAGGTCAAGTACGACATTCGCACCGCCCCCAACGTGCCCAACCGCCTGTTGGGCGACCCACTCCGCTTGCAACAGGTACTGACTAACCTCGTTGGCAACGCTATAAAATTTACCAAAAAAGGCTCGGTACAGGTAGACGTGTCGTTGGTGGACAAATCCGATTCCGCTGCTTGGCTGCGCCTTGCCGTGAAAGACACCGGTATTGGCATCCCGGCCGAAAAACTGGACTTGATTTTTGACAGTTTCGAGCAAATTGAGGACGAGGACTATGCCACCCGACGTGGCACCGGGCTGGGGCTTTCCATTGCCAAACAAATGGTGGAACAGCAGGGTGGCACCATTTCGGTGCAAAGTGCGATGGGTCAGGGCACCACGTTCACGGTATTACTCCCGTTCAAGATTGCCCATGGTGCAGCGCTTGCACCCTCCAAGCCTGCCGCGAGCGGGAACAAGTTGAAAAATTTGAAAATTTTGATCGTCGAAGATGCCTATTTCAACCAGATGTTGGCTCTGGAACTGCTAAAAAAACACGTCGAAGGCGTGGAAGCCGACATTGCTGAAAACGGCCTGGTGGCCTTGGAAAAAGTGCGCCAAAAAAACTACGACCTGGTCCTAATGGACGTAAAAATGCCCGTCATGGATGGTTACGATGCCACTCGTGCCATCCGCCAAATGGACAGCGCTGTCCGTTCGGTACCAATTCTCGCCCTCACGGCCAACGCCATACCTGAACAACTAGAAAAGTGCCGCGCTGCCGGCATGGACGACTGCATTACCAAGCCTATTGACAGCGAGGAACTACTAGAAAAAATAGAGCGGCTCACTGGTTCGCCGCCAGCCTCCATCAATCCGTGACCATCAATACCGCTCGTCCATTGCCGCCCAAACACGTATCCATACTTTTCGCCGGTGCCGGGCTTGCGGGCCTTTCCCTCGCGCTTGAACTGGCCCAACGTCCGGCTTTTGCGAACAAGAAAATCCTGCTGCTCGACCGCGACCGCAAGCAGCAAAACGACCGCACCTGGTGTTTTTGGGCCACGGATGCCGAGTCATTGCCCCCGGTCGTGTTTCGCACATGGGATCGTTGCCGTTTTTTTGCCCCCGGCTTTGAAACGGAAATGGATATCGCGCCGTACCGCTACCGTATGGTGCGCGGCGCGGATTACTATGCCTGGGCACATGCCGAACTGCAACGGCACACCAACGTGGAACTCTTGCGAGCAACTATCACGGAAATGGATACCGAAAAAGGATTGGTATGCACAGACGCGGGTGATTTCACGGGCGACGTGGTTTTCAACTCAGCATTTACGCCGGTTCAAGTAGTGCCCGTTGGGCAGGCTGCCTACCCAAAGTCGCCGTTTTCTGTACCGATTTCCGGCGAACAAAACGCCCGCGCGAACACCATTCTTCTGCTTCAACATTTTAAGGGCTGGCTCATCGAAACGCCAGCGCCCACCTTCGACCCGGCGGTGATGACGTTCATGGATTTTCGAATCGAGCAGCATGGTGAGACGCGCTTCGTGTATGTTTTGCCCTTTTCGGAAAACCGCGCCCTGGTCGAGTTTACGGTGTTTTCGCCTGCTCTGCTCGCCCCCGAAACCTATAACCACGAGCTGCACCGCTACATGAATGATTATTTAGGCATCTCTGATTTTCGAATTGAGGAGCAGGAGTTTGGTGTGATTCCGATGACCGACTACCCTTTTCCGGCCACACAAAAGGGCAAAACTATCCACATCGGTACGGCAGGCGGTTTTGTGAAACCCTCGAGCGGGTATGCGTTCAAGCGCACGCAGCGCAAGGCGCGGGCGTTCGCGGGTGCCTGGGAACGAACGGGAAAGCCGGATGCCGGTATGCTGCAGTCGCCATGGATTTTTCGCCAATTCGACGGCATTTTCCTGCGGGTATTGCAGGAACAAAACGAACTCGGTACGCGTATTTTTTCCGACTTGTTCCGAAAATTGCCGCCGGCGCTCGTCCTTCGTTTTCTAGACGAGGACTCCAGCGCCTGTGAAAACCTTCGTTTGGTTTCAGCACCACCCGCGAGGCCGTTTTTAAAGGCTTTTTTCAAAAAAATTGCCCAACCTTGCGCGGCATTATTTTCAAAAAATGGCGACACAAACACATAACCCAACTGCACTCCGCGTCGGCGTTACGGGTGGCATTGGAAGTGGCAAAAGTACCGTGTGCCGCATTTTCGAGGCGCTCGGTGTGCCAGTGTACGATGCCGACCACTGGGCAAAGTGGCTGATCGTCAACGACCCGGAGGTAAGGGCAGCTTTGGTTAACTTGTTCGGGTCGGAAGCCTACCAGCCCGACGGATCGTACGACCGTGCCCGTGTGGCGGGCATCGTATTCAGCAACCCCGAAAAACTCGCCGCGCTCAACGCCGCCGTTCACCCTGCGGTGGAGCGCCATAGCCGGGCCTGGCATGACCAACAAACACTAGGAGGTTGTGCCTATACAATTAAAGAAGCAGCATTGATGGTGGAAAGCGGCAGCCACCGGTTACTTGATGTGCTCGTTGTGGTAACAGCACCAGAGGATGTTCGGGTGCGCCGGGTAATGGAGCGCGATGGCGTGTCGGAAGCGGCAGTATTGGCCAGGCTGCACAGCCAGATGCCAGAGGCTGACAAAGCGGCCCTGGCTGATTTTCGGATCGTAAACGACGGGCAGCACCTGCTGGTACCGCAAGTGTGGGCGGTGCATCGGACGTTGGTGGCGAATTGCGGTTGAGATGGGTTGCTGTTTCCTGAGCCACCTGCCAGCCTCTCAAACATTCCGGTACTACGTTCTACTTTGTCACTCAACCGTGATCTCTTCCACCACCGTACCCGCGCTGTCGTACAAAACCCTCAGGCCGTTGCTAAAGGTGTCGCCAAAGAAAGCGCTGCTGCTTACCGGAGCACCGTAGGCTGCTTCCACCGCTGTTTTGGTGCTGCCGATGCCAATGCCTTTTTCGGTTTTGCCGGAATATGGTGCGGTCAGGTTTATTCTATCCACCAGCATGGTTGGGCTGAATGTGGCAGACGAACTGATTTCGCAGTACACCACGACACCCTGGGACAGGTAAAGTAAAAAATGGGTGTAAGTGCCGCCTGCTCCGCCGGAAGATGGGGCTACGGTGCCATATACGTCTATTGCCTGCTGGGCTGGCTGGCCGATTTTGATACCGGTAATGCCGACACCGGGCAGAATCTGGGCGGTCGCTGCGGGTTCGTCTTTGTTGCAGTTGGAAAAAATCAGGCTGGCAGCGATCAGGACGAATGTGGTTGTGTTGAGTTTCATAACGTTGTTTTTGAATTGCGTCGAACCAAAATACTGGGTGTCAAATGCCGGGCACATACAGCTCCCCGTTCAACACATTTCGGGAAATCACGATGCGCTGCACCTCCGAAGTGCCCTCGTAAATCTGAGTGATTTTGGCATCACGCATGAGGCGCTCTACATGGTATTCTTTCACATAGCCGTATCCACCGTGGATTTGTACAGCCTCAACGGTGTGGCGCATGGCCGTTTCGGAAGCGAACAGTTTAGCCATGGCGGCTGCCTGCGCAAAATCGAGGCCTTGGTCCTTCATGGCGGCTGCGCGGTATACCAACAGACGGGCGGCCTCAATATCGGTGGCCATATCGGCCAGTTTGAAGGCTATGGCCTGGTGCTGGCTGATGGGTTTCCCGAAGGCCTCGCGTTGTTTGGCGTAATCCAGGGACAGTTCATAGGCGCCGGCAGCGATGCCGAGCGCTTGAGAGGCGATGCCGATACGACCGCCGTTGAGGGTGTTCATGGCGAACTTGAAGCCGAAGCCGTCCTCGCCAATGCGGTTTTCTTTGGGCACCTTCACATCGGAATACATGATGGTGTGGGTGTCGGATGCCCGAATGCCGAGTTTGTCCTCTTTGGCACCTACCGTCACGCCGGGCCAGGATGTTTCGACGATAAACGCGTTGATGCCCCGGTGTTTTTTCTCCGGGTAGGTCTGCGCGATTACAAGGTGAACGCTGGAGGTCCCACCGTTGGTGATCCAGTTTTTGGTGCCGCTGAGCAGGTAGTGGTCGCCCATGTCCACAGCGGTAGTGCGCTGGCTGGTGGCATCGGAGCCGGCCTCAGGCTCGGACAGGCAGAACGAGCCGATCCATTCGCCGGAGGCCAGTTTGGGCAGGTACTTGCGTTTTTGCTCTTCGGTGCCGTACTTTTCGATACCCCAACAGACGAGGGAGTTGTTGACGGACATGATGACCGAGCAGGAGCTGTCCACCTTGCTTATTTCCTCCATAGCGATGACGTAGGCGAGGGTATCCATGCCGCCGCCGCCGTACTCAGGGGCAGTCATCATGCCGAGAAAACCGAGTTCGGCCATTTTCCGCACCTGTTCGCGGGGGTACTGCATTTTGGAGTCCCGCTCGATTACACCGGGCTTTAGTTCGTTTTGGGCAAATTGGCGAGCCGCCTCGCGCACGGCTTCGTGCTCTTCCGTCAGTTTCATAAATATAAATGATGAATGATGATGATCTGGTTAGGAGTTACTCAATTACATGTTTTTCAGCGGCTTGAAGCACCTCTTTGTTGGGCACGCCGCCACGGCTTACCGCCACCACGACACTACAATGTTTGGCATCCCAGCTGGCAGGCAGGGTAACCGAATACGTTTTTTTGACCGGGGTGCCAATTGTCAGTGGTTCAGTGATGACATCGCCGCTGGCCTGTGTGACGATGCTGCGCAGAATATGCCGGTGTGTGTAGTTGGGCACAGTCACGAGGTCCACTTTTTGCACGTCTACGATGCTGTCTTGTGTGATCATCACGGTGAAACGATGCTCACCGTTAAGGTCTTCCAGCGGGGTAAGGTCGGCGCTGATATCAAGTTTGCGACTGCCTGCATCGAACGTAGTTTCCAGGTCAATTTCGATTGCGAGCGCCTTCTGGAGTTCCTCGGCAATGATACCCGCCCACACTTGACGGGGCAGGTACGGCTCGGTTTCCGGGGGCACGATGCGACGGTTGATCGAGGCAGCAGGGAAAAAGAAAGCCGAGCCGATGTAGTTGGCCAGTTCCGTGCCTTTGCCGGTTCGGAAGTCGTATTGGCTGCTTGGGTACGGAGTGTCGTAGCCCAGAGCCGCGTGGATGGATACCACCACCAGTTGTTCGCCATACTGTTTGTCGAGATCAACAAGTGCGGCAGTGCCTTGCGGGCAGTTGGGACAGCGCACGCCAGTGAGTTCTTCGGCCAGCACAGTGCGTTTTTGTACGCCGGGCGTGCCGCCACCCGTGTCGGTCATTGGCGTGATGATGACCAGTTTTTCTTCGCAAGCGGAAAAGTACAAGCCGCCGAGCAAGGCCAATAGGCCGAAACGTATCTTTTTCATAATCATGTTTTTTTTAAAATGATGAGCTCAATTGGAGGCGCAGACCGTGGAACGTGGGTTCGTAGCGGCAAATACCACCGGCGCAATTGATGCCTTCCACCTGTTTGACATAGGAAAAGGAAAAACGGTTGGCCCGGTGGGTGTACACAACCCCAATCGTGGGGTAGTGCAGACCGTCGTATTTGGTCTTGTCGGGGCTGGCGTTGGCGGCGGCACTAGTCGGCACTTTGTACATGTCTGATATGAAAATTAGCCAGTGCGGTGCCATACCAACTTCGGCGAGCAGGAAAGCCCAGGAGCCAAACTCGTCGTCGGTCAAGAGGTACTGGGCTTCTACGCGCAGGGAGTTGCGGGGCGAGAATTTGTACAGCCATTCGGCGTAGGGTGTGAACGCATCCACGAAGCCTTTTTGGCCTGTACCTACCCAAGGGATGACATCATCGCGGTCTTCGGCATCGTCCTTAAACTGGTATACACTGATGTTGTATTTTAGAAATTGCAGGCCAACGAGTACTTGCCAGGTACGATCATGCTTGTAAGTAAACTCTGGCGATATTTCCCGGTACAGGCTTGTGCCATCGAGCAGGTAAATATCGGAAACGTTGAGGCCGACCGATGTTTTTTTACTCAGGCTGTAGCGGGCATCCATCTGGATGCCCTGTTCACCGATCTCTTGCGTATTGGGTGAAAAACGGGCAGGCAGCCGGAACGTATTTTGGCGGGCAATGGGCGGCAGGAAATTCATCTGGCCCTGTACGCCGATCTGGAACGGGTCAGTTCTGAACCGGAAGTTTTTCGTGTATTTGCCTTCTACTGTAATGCCGAACCCTTCGGTGGCGTACGTCAGGCTCGTGTAAGCCATGTAGCCGTCTGTGTTCACGAGAATTCCAGTGATCGTGTCGAGGTCAATACCGCCCACGGAGCCGTCGGGCAAGAAGGTGGTGTCGCGGGTTACGGCGTTGTCGAACTCGTTGAAAATCACGTCCTTGGTTTTGTATGCACCCTCAAAAAACCAGGTAAAATTGCCGGCGCTTAGGGTGTTGTAAGCCGTGAAGGCGTAGGAATTGTACTGGATGCTGTCGAGTCGCTGGTAGCGTTTCATTTCGCTGGCGGCGCGGTTGACAGACTCTTTGTCCAGCGTACGACCCACGGCTCCGATGCCGGGCGCGAATGTTAGACTTTTGGTAGAGTCCGGGCGGATAAAACCCTCCAGCGACAACCCGCGCAAGTTGGAGCCATAGGTGGTGAACTGGCGTTTTTGGCGCCCGGCGAAAGCCTTGATTTTCCAGTTGTCGTTGATCTTGTAGCCGACCTTTACACCGAAAAGGGCGTTGTCAATCATCAGCGACCGCTCTTCATAGGCGCGGAAAATGATACCCGAGCCGATTTGGTCGTACAGGTAACCACCAGCGAGGTCGAAGTCGTTGATTTCCTTGTGGATGTACCAGCGACCGATGCCTTCTCCCGTGAACGAACCAGTGGGATTAAGCAGGTTGGAATTGTTGAACACATCGAAGCGCAGACCCATGTCAAATCCCCAATTAGAGTAGTTGAGTGCCAGCCAGCTTTCGGTGCCGAACTTCTGGTTGTCGTACTGCGGGGTTCCGCTGGCACCGATCTTGGCATCGGTGATGAAAAAGTTAGCATTGGTCTGGAAGTTTCCGGTGAGGCGCGGCGCTGGCGTTTGCGCGAGCAATGCTGCAGTACACAGGAAAGTCGAAAAAATGGCGGGTACGAAATGTTTCATGCTCGGTAGGCTTGCGAATCATAAGTTGCTTCGAAATGTTCAACACCGACGGCATTGAGGAGGGACTTTGCGGCGGCGATTCGGCAAAGGTAGAGATTCAGACAAAATAGCCTGCACAGGAAAATTCCGCCCAAAGGTTGTAAATTAAAAATTAGTTATACATTTGCCAAGACAAAGAATCTAATTAGTTTATTTCATTATTCTTTAATCCGCTAATCGCGAGCGTGTTGCACTTTTTTCATTGCCTTGTTTTTTAGATTTTTCCCATTTTAGGGCACCACAAAAAAAGCACACTTCCCGATTTCCCGTCCCTTTCCGATCTTTTAGGCTTGCTGCTTTCTTGTCCACTCTCTACTTTGTAGAGCCTTGGTCATGTATTTTTTACCATAGGCAACTGGAGTTGCCGTGTACTATCTTTTTTAATCGCTTTTACAGCCTTAATCTCTGGTTCACACACAACTACGTGTCGCCTATGAAAAGTCTTTTCTACCTCTTGATTGATTTTGCTGCATCCGAATCGTTCACGCAAACCAGGTTGAACCTGCCCGTTCGGGCATTTTAACTTGGTTCGAGGCTGCGACAAGTACCTTCCGAACACGGCTATGCCGTTGTTTCCAGTAGGGCCATGTTCGCTGCTCGTACGAAGTTGTTCATCCAAAAATGAAACAACCATGCGTGATCTGACAGAATTGATCCACTCGCTCCATTGGGGCAAACTTGCTGCGGCCCCGCTTTGGGAAGCCATACTGCCACATGGCACAAAAATGGCCCAGCTCTTCGACCTGATTTCCAAGAATAAATCAACGAGCGAAGGCGAAGCAGCAACTACTATTTATGGTTCGCCAAACGAACTGGCCAAACTGCGTAGCTTGAAAAACAAGCTAAAGGAGCGACTGCTAGAGGTCGTTTTCCTGCTTGATTTTCAGGAACCTGGCTACACCGACCGCCAAAAAGCGCACCTGGAGTGCAACAAACGCTGGGCTACGGCTACGACCCTTCTGACCAAAAAAATCAAAACTGTCGGGGTCGAGCAATTGGAACTCATGCTTCGCCATACACAGCACTTTGAGTTTACTGAGCTCAGTATGAGTGCCGCCCACCAACTTCGGCTCCACTACGGAACCGTGGGCGCCGATCCTGCCAAGTATCGACACTACCGCGATCTGTACCGCCATCTTCAGCAGGAGTGGAGTATGGAAAACGAGGCCGAAGAGCTGTACACCGATCTTGTGAGCGGATACGCAGACAATGAGGAGCAACAAAAAGATGCATCCAAACAGGCAGAGGCGTACTTTCGGCGGATCGAGCCACATATGGCTGTGAGCGCGTCGTTCCGACTACACCTCACCGGGCGGCTCCTGCAGATGATGATTCACAGCGGGCGCAACGATTACCGCACTATGGCCGATCTGTGCGAACAGGCGCTCGTTTTTTTCCGTCAAAAGCCGTACGAGAGTTACCTGCCCTTGCAGGTTTTTTACTACCAGTTGGTAGTGTGCTGCGTGCAGCTACGCGACTTTGGCCGTGGGCGGGCGATCATCCAGCAAAACGCCGATATCTACCAACCGGGTACGTTCAACTGGTTTAAGGTGCAGGAACTGTACTTCTTGCTCGCCTTGCACACCCAGCACTACGACGACGCTTACGATACCTGTGAAACAACCGCCCGGCATGCCGGACTAGCTCAGCAGCCCGATAACGTCCGCGAATCCTGGAAACTGTACGAGGCGTACGCCATCTTGCTGGCACGCGTCCGCCGCGCCGATCGCCAGCCATCGACTAAATTCCGTATGGCTAAATTCCTCAACGAGATACCCACATTCGCCAAAGACCGGCGCGGCATGAACATTCCGGTGCTCATCGCGCAAATCCTGTACGACATTGTCGAGAAACGCTACGATGCTTCCCTTGACCGCGTGGAGGCCGTGGAAAAATACACCACCCGCTACCTGCGCAAGGACGAACACTTCCGCAGCAACTGTTTTCTGAAAATGCTGGTGCAAATACCGGAGGCCGCTTTCCACCGCGAAGGAGCAGCCCGCAAGGCCGAGCGTTATCTGGCACAGCTGCACCGGATGCCTATCGAAATCGCCAACCAACCACACGAGATCGAGATCATCCCCTACGAGCATCTCTGGGAAATGATTCTTGACAGCCTGCCCAAACAACGAGTAGGCAAAGCCAAGTCGCCCAGAACAGCATAAAACTTACCAAAAAACTTACCAAAAAAATTCAATTGAAACTACGCGATGGTTTAAAATTTGAAAAACTCAATAAATTGTTTTTCAATATTTTAAATAATTTTTTTCACCAAAAGAGGTGTAAAAACCACGCGAACGAGCCTGCTTAGTTGTCCCCTCATGTAGGGTGAGATGCCCGGACTTTTGACTTCGTAAACAATCAACAACGAAGTCATCATGGCAAATCAATTCAACACCCAGCTCGTCAACTCCAACCTCTCCGCTCAAAGCCAAAACAACAACCAACCCGACAACGTGATCATCATAGACATCACCGGTGTTTAACAATTCGGTTCAACGACCGATTCGTCCGCGTTCCTGAGCATACTCAACCATGCACAGTTTTTTCTTTACTGAAAATACCTTTTAGAGGATAGTTGGCAAGCTGTTTGCGCGAGCCTCGTGTCAAACAAAACACCCTCGCGGGAAAATCAAAGAAACCCGTAGGTTTGTTCCGCCTAATCCAACAGTCCTCACCGCCTCCCAACTGGCGCCTGGTATGCACGCACTCCGCGAACTTGTCTCAATTGTTACCAAACAAAAACTGCGAGCCGCCTCGCTGCTGACGGTCAAGGCCTTGCAGCCCGGCCCCGTGTCCATGCGGTTGTACGACTTGGTGGCCGAAGGCAAAGTGGACACCGACGAACAGGCCATGGCTGCCCTGTACCCGGGCGAGAAAAAAAACGTGTCGTACCTGCGAATCAAAAAATCGCTGCGCGACTACCTGGTGCAAATGCTGTTGGTCATTGATCCCAACCTGCCGCACTACAATCCACGCCAAAAAGCCTATTTCGATTGCTACAAAAAATGGGGGGCTATCAAGCTCCTGTTGGGCAAAAACGCCCACCTCACCGTGCTGGAACTGGCCGATGAAGTGTACCGAACGGCCATACGTTTTGATTTCAGCGACTTGGCGCTCGACATGGTTCGATCCATGCGCTTGTACCACGGTTCCATCGCCGGCAATGTGCGCAAGTACGAGCAGTTGGGCAAGGACGTCCATCGGCTCGAAGACGTACTCCGGTTCGAAAATCTCGCCGAAGAATTGTACACCGATCTGGTGATCCGATTTGTCAACGACAAGTCCACCAAGCGTGAAGTGCCCCAGGTGGCTCGCCGGTACTTCAACCAGTTAGAGGCCGCGCTCAAGAAATACGACACCTACCGCCTCCACTTCACCAGCCGGCTCATCGAGATCATCATTTACACCAGCGTCAACGACTACAAGAGCACGATTGACATTTGCGACAAGGCTATCCGTTTTTTTGATGCTAAAAATTATGTGGCCAATGTCCCGCTCCAAGCCTTTCTGTATCAGGAAATGGTGAGCTATGTGCAGCTGCGTGATTACACCCGTGGGCGCAAAGCCGCCGATCGAGGCTTCAAACTCCTGGAGCAAGGTTCGTTCAACTGGTTCAAGTACCAGGAACTACTCCTCCTGCTCTCATTCCACGCCCGCGAGTATCAGGAGGCCTACCACATTTACAAAACCACGGTGAAGCATCGCCGCTTCAACGGCCTGCCTGAAGGCATCAAACAAATCTGGAAAATTTTCGAGGCATACCTTTTCTACCTCATCCAGGTCGAGCGCATCCGCCCTGACGACCCGGAGACCGTCATCAGCCGCATTCGGATTATGCGCTTTCTTAATGACGTGCCCATTTTCTCCAAAGACCGGCGCGGCATGAACATACCGATCCTGAACTTTCAGATTCTGTACCTCATCCTCACAAAGGAGCACGACGAGGTCATAAACCGCATGGCCGCCATCCAGAAGTATTCGTCGCGCTACCTGAAAAAGGACGACAACTACCGCAGCAACTGTTTCATCAAAATGCTACTCGAAATGCCGGATGTTGGTTTTCACCGCATCGCCGTAATCCGCCATGCCGACATGCATGTAAAAATGCTGAAAAAAGTCCCATTGGATTTCGCCAGCCAATCGCACGACATCGAACTCATCCCCTACGAAGACCTCTGGCAAATGGCCCTTGACTCGTTGGACAATACCATCTACAAACCCAAGGCACGCAAACTGGGATAGTATCCGGCCCAATGCCATAGGCTGGGTTTCTGCGAAATAACAAACCGAAAGGGGTGCGGTTTTTTCCGAACTTTGCTACTCAAATATGGTTTACCTGCCATCACCAAGGCCCAACGCCTCAAACCCCTCCAACCTCAACAATCATGTCCGAGGCCAGCAATTCCGTCAGTTTTTCCCTGTTTCGCCGAGTGTTGGCGATGGTACGCCCGTATCGGGTCACGTTTTATTTCACGGCCGTATTGGCTGTATTGCTGGCGCCTTTAGCTATTGCACGGCCAAAGCTGTTGCAAACGATGGTGGACGACCACATTTTCCATGGCGACGTGCAGGGCATGACCATACTCGCTGTCGCCATCGTGAGCGTGTTGTTAGTAGAAGTAATGTTGCGGTATTTTTTCTTGTACTACGCCGACTGGTTAGGGCAGGTTATTGTGCGTGACCTGCGGGTGCGGGTATTCAACCATGTGGCCAAACTGAACCTGTCCTATTTTGACAAAACGCCAATCGGGCAGAGCACGACCCGCACCATCAACGATATTGAGGCCATAAACACGGTTTTTTCCGAAGGCAGCATTACTATTTTGGCCGACCTGCTCACGCTGGTAGCTGTGATGGGCATGATGTTTTTCACCTCCTGGAAACTCACCTTGGTGGTGCTCTCGGTATTTCCGTTACTCATTTGGGGCAGTTACCGATTTAAGGAAAGCGTACGCAAGAGCTACGAAAAAGTGCGCAACCACATCGCCACCATGAACGCCTTTCTGCAGGAGCGTATCACGGGTATGCGCATCGTTCAGATTTTCAACGCAGAAAAACAGGAGGCCGACAAATTCCGCCAGATCAACCGCGATTACACTGCGGCCAACCTCCGCTCTATTTTAGCTTACGCCATTTTTTTCCCGGTAGTGGACATCATCTCGGCTCTTTCGCTGGGTTTTATGGTGTGGTACGGGGCACGGGGGGTTTTGTCCAATGAGGTGACCATCGGCACCATGGTGGCATTCCCGTTGTATATTTCCATGCTTTACCGTCCGATACGGATGCTGGCTGACCGGTTTAACACCCTGCAAATGGGCCTCATCGCGGCGGAACGCGTGTTCAAGTTGCTCGAAACCAAGGATACCCTGCACAACGACGGCACCCTGGCCCCGGCTCGGCTGGACGGCGGTCTGGAATTTGAAAACGTGTGGTTTTCGTACAGCGGGAGCGCCGACGAGTCGGTGCTGAAAAACGTGTCGTTTCGCATCCCGCCTGGCAACACGCTGGCCATTGTGGGCACTACAGGAAGTGGCAAAACCACCATTATCAGCCTGCTCAACCGGTTTTACGAAATCCAGTCGGGCAGCATAAAAATTGACGGCCACGATCTGCACGACTACGATGTTTATGCTCTGCGCCGCCGTATAGCCGTTGTGTTGCAAGACGTGTTTTTGTTTTCCGGTACGGTGCAGGACAATATCACCCTGCGGGACCCCAACATCTCAGAAGAACAAGTGGTACAAGCTGCCAAAATGATCGGAGCGCACGAGTTCATTGCCAAGTTGCCCGGCGGCTACCAGTACCAGGTCCAGGAGCGCGGGGCCACGCTCTCGATGGGCCAGCGCCAGTTGATCTCGTTTGTACGGGCATTAGTGTTTGATCCTGACATCCTGATCCTTGACGAGGCCACATCGTCCATTGACCCCGAATCGGAGAGCATTATTCAGTTTGCCATTGAGCGGCTCATCGCTCGGCGCACGAGCATCATCATCGCGCACCGGTTGTCCACCATCCGGCATGCCGCCAATGTGCTGGTACTGGAAAAAGGCGAAGTGCGGGAATTTGGACCGCCCGATGTGCTGCTTGGGATTGAGGGCGGACGCTACCGGGAGCTGTACGAGAAACAGTTTGTGCCCGCGGGTATGGCGTGATACGGCAATGGCGTTTTGCCGGTGTGTTTTCAAGCGTTTTTTTCCGTTCTTTGCACACAAAAATATCATGGACGAAATCACGCACCCGATCTCTTTTGAAGATCTGAACGCCGCCGCCAAAGACTTGGAAAATCGCCAAAAAGCGGCCAAGGAAAAAATCGTGAAGGACTGGCTGCCGCGCTACACGGGCATGCCATTAGAGAAATTCGGTGAGTACATACTGTTGGTCAATTTTGGCAACTACGTCCGCATGTTTGCCGACAAACATGACGTGCCGGTTTACGGAGCCGACCGACCTATGCAGGCTGCTACGGCGGAGCACATCACCATCATCAATTTTGGAATAGGCAGCCCTAACGCCGGCCTGATCGTGGACTTGCTGGAGGCCATTCAGCCTGCGGCAGTGCTTTTT
This sequence comes from Saprospiraceae bacterium, assembly GCA_046153695.1. GTDB lineage: Bacteria > Bacteroidota > Bacteroidia > Chitinophagales > Saprospiraceae > M3007. The sequence goes on along the minus strand of JBJXEZ010000106.1, from coordinate 28,165 downwards.
TTAGGGAAATGCGGTGGCTTGCGCACGAAAAAAAACCACATCGGCGACCTTATACTGCCCATTGCCGCTATCCGGGGCGAGGGAACCAGCAACGACTACCTGCCGGCTGAGGTCCCCGCTTTACCAGCGTTTGCTTTGCAAAAAGCCATCTCCACTACCATCCGCGAATACGAGCGCGATTACTGGACAGGCGTGGTGTACACCACAAACAAACGCTTGTGGGAACACCGTGAGGACTTCAAACAGCGCCTCATCGACCTGCGCTGCCATGCCATTGACATGGAAACGGCTACTGTTTTCGTGGCTGCTTTCAAAAACCGGATGCCCGCCGGTGCCCTGCTCCTCGTGAGCGACATGCCCATGACCAGCGACGGCATCAAAACTGAAGCCAGCGACAAGCAAGTGACGGCTAACTTCGCCGAATTACACCTCAATATAGGAGTAGACTCGCTCAAACAACTCATCAATAAGGGCGCTACAGTCAAGCACCTGCGTTTTGAGGTCTGATCTTATCTCGACTTTAGCCATTTGGGAAATTGATAATGCCGTTTCAAGTCAGTGCGATATGGCGACTGAAATAATTTTTGAACATCACTGTAAAACGGGGACGTTCATAAATTCAAAGTAACTGTTTAGCCTGAAAAGCATGCGGTATTTTTGGGTAGATCGCGCTCCGCCGGTGCAACCCCACCCCCATCCCCTCCCCCGAATGGGAGGGGGGCTTGCCCTCAAAAAAGGCAAAAATTAGCCACAGGTACTTTGGCTTTTCAATTTGATGAGACGGTGTTTCAACGCGCGATGAGCCCCCCTCCCATTCGGGGGAGGGGATGGGGGAGGGGTTGTACCGAGGAGCGCGATGTACCCAAAAACACCAAATGCTTTTCAGGCTAACCAGTTACTATGAATTTATGAATGTCCCAGTTTTACAGCGATGTTCAAAAATTATTTCAGTCACCATATCTCATTGACTTGAAACGGCTTTATGAATTTCCCAAATGGCTAAAGTCGAACTTAAAGGCTGTTTGAATTCTTCTCACCGGGGCCAAAAGGCATTTTTTGCCGCCAGGCTTCGGCTGTTTTTTGGCACATAACCCCGGCTATGCACCAAAAAACGAGTCTCGCCGGACAACAAAAACTGCTCTTTTAGCCTCCGGCAGAAGAATTCAAACAGCCTCTAAAACCAGAACTGTACTTTTGCCGCCAAAACTGCCGTCATGCCACGCCACTCCCGTTTGCTTTTGGTCTATTTTATTCTCGCTGGTTTGTTTGCCTGCGTACCACCCGAATCTCAGCGCCCGGCATCCCAGATCATCAACATTGACCTGAGTAACAAGCAGGTACAGCACATATACATCCTGCGCGACGAGGGTCGTGTAGACAGCCTTGTGGCCTACCTGAGCCATCCGAGCGCTACCATGCGCTACCTCGCCGCCCTGGCCTTTGCTTCTGTGCGCGACTCCAGTGCGGTGGAACCGTTAGTGCCCTTGTTAGGCGACACCCTGGAGGAAATTCGCGTCGTGGCAGCATTTGCACTGGGCCAAATCGGGTCGGCACGCGCCGAAATACCCTTGCTGAATGCTTTCCGACAGGACGATTCGCTGTCCAGGCACCAGCGTTTCAACGCCGTCGTGCTGGAGGCCATTGGGAAATGTGGCGGCCCGATAAACCTTGCCCATATCGCCACGGTCAGCACCTATTTTCCTACTGATACGCTACTTTTGGAAGGGCAATGCCGCGCCATTTTCCGCTATGCTCTGCGCGGCATGACTGACCGTGCCGCCACTGCCCGAATGGTGGAATATGTGGCTAACGAACGCATCCCCGGCCCGGCTCGGCTTATGGCCGCACACTACCTCGCCCGAACAGCAGACGTGGTACCTGACAGCGCCCAAGCCTTCGAAATTGCTGCTGCTTTTGTACGGTCCACCGACCCCGACATCCGAATGGCGCTGGCCAAAGCCCTGGGAAAATCAAAAACCAAGCCCGCGTTTGGTATGCTGTCCAAGGTCATTAAAACGGAACAGGACTGGCGTGTGAAATGCAACCTGATTTTAGCGCTGGCCAAATTCGAGTACGATACCGTGCGCGCATTGGTATCGCCGTTTGTGTTGGACAACAACCCGCATGTGTCGCGCACTGCTGCCGAGTTTTTTGTGGCCAACGGCCAAAAAGAAGACGGTGACTACTACTGGCGTATCGCCCGCGACAACCCTAACATTTCGTGGCAAACCCGGGTAGCCTTATACCGGGCTTCGTACAAATGGCTCTCGTCGTCGGGGCAGCCGGAAAAAAAGGAGTACATCAACTACCGCCTGCGCGATTTTTTCCTGAAATCAGCCAATCCTTACGAGCGTGCAGCCTGCCTGAATGCCCTGACCGAGTTCGGTTGGCAGTTCAAATGGATACACGAGAAAGGCTATACTGATCCCAACCCCGTTGTGAAAAGCGCTGCCGTAGAAGCCCTCGCAACGATTTGTAAAAACCCGGAGTTTTACCGCGCCTTCGGCGAAAACGCTCGAAATGTACGCCGCGACCTGTTCGAATACCTGCTCGAGGCTATCGCCACCGGCGACCCCGGTATGACCGCTGCTGCAGCCGACGGCTTGTGTGCGCCCGCACTCGAATACAGTACGTTTGCCGACTCCACCCAACTTGCCGACCTGAGTTCTGCCCTCCAACGGCTCCAGGTCCCGCGCGACTATGAGGCCTACATTGCCCTCGAAAAGGCGCTTTCTTGCCTCGAAGGCAACCCCGAACCCGTGGCGAAGAAGCCGCCTTACAACCATCCGATTGACTGGAGACTGCTTGAGCCGATCAACCATGCTTCCCGTGTTGTGCTCCAAACGGCCAAAGGCAACATCAGTCTGCAACTCTACCCGGCCTGGGCGCCTGGTTCAGCGGTCAATTTCCTCGACTTGGCCAAGAAGGGATTTTTCAACGGAAAAACGTTCCACCGGGTAGTGCCAAACTTTGTGGTACAAGGCGGTTGCCCACGAGGCGATGGCTACGGTGCGCTTGAATATTCCATTCGAACAGAAATCGGAATGGCCTGGTACGACGATGAGGGCTACCTTGGCATGGCATCTGCCGGGGCCGACACCGAGGGCACCCAGTTTTTCATCACCCACTCGCCCACACCACACCTCGACGGGCGCTACACCATTTTCGGGAAAGTAGCTCAAGGCATAGACGTGGTACACAACCTCCAGATAGGGGATGTGATAGAAAAAGTTACGGTGCAGTAAGGTCCCGGGCGACAAAGTACATGTCGATCAGCCCTTTGTTGTGTACATCCTTTTTACCCCTGTAGGTGCAGGCAAAACGGTGCTTGACAGCCTCGTGCGTAGCCCCGGAAATATTGATCTGGCCGGGTTCTCCCAATTCTTCTAATCGGGAGGCGAGGTTGACCGCATCACCCCAGATATCGTAGGCGAACTTGTTTTTGCCGATTACACCAGCGATCACCGGTCCGGTGTGTACGCCCACACGCATGGCAGTAAACACAGCCTTCTGGTTGGTTTCGTTGCGCTTGGTTAGCCAAGACATCATTTCCAGCGCAGCGCTAACGGCATCTGTGGGGTGCGTGTCGTTAGGCAGAGGCAGGCCGCCAGCGCACATGTAGGCATCGCCGATGGTCTTGATTTTTTCGAGGCCATGCCGCTCACAGATTTCGTCGAAGCCAAGAAAACAAGCATCCAGTTCGTCAATGAGCTGTTCGGGGGTAAGTTTTTCCGACAGGCTGGTGAAATTGAGAAAATCCGTAAACACTACCGTGGCGCGTTCGTAAAACCGGGGAGTGGCGTATCCGTAGGCACGCAATTCCTGAGCCACTTCATCTGGCAGGATATTGAGCAGCAACTGGTCGCTCTTGTGACGTTCCGCTTCGATCAGCGCTTTTTGTTGCTCAATTTCGCGATTTTTGGCTTTCATACGGCGGCTGGAGCGGCGAGCAAACCACCAGCTCAGGCCCATGAGCGCCACGATCACGAGACCCAGGCTGCCTAATCCGTAGGCAAACTGTTTGAAATTGTCCTGTTCGCGTTGTTGGAAAGCCTTGTCCTTGCGCAGTTGCTCAACGCGCACGCTGTCGGCCTGGCGTTGGGCAAGAGCACTTTGCTCTTGATGGCGGTAGGCAGCGGCCTGTTTTTCGGCATCCAACTGCTGGAGAGCCAGTTGTTTTTCGCTGCGTGCCTGAAGGGCTGTCAGAATTTGCTCACGTAAAGCCGCCTGATCAGCATTTTTTTGGGCCTGCAGGAGTCGTACCTCGTCTTCGCGGCGCATGCGGTCCAGTTCCAGGTTTTCGTTTTTCAGTTCCAGGCGTTCCTTATCGTATCGCGCTTGCTGCAGATCGAGTTCTTTTAGGTTTTGGCGGGTGATGAGGTACTTGATTTGGCTTTCGGCAGCGCTAAGTTGAGATCGTTGCTGTTCGATACGCTGCTGCCTGGCCTGGTGCTGCTGGCGCATGGACTCATCCAATTTGAGGTATTCCCGATAGGCTTTGTAGGCGTTTTCGAAATCGTAGAGCTGGTAGTGTACATCGGCGGCGGTGCTGTAGCTGCGGGCCAGCACGTCCTTTTGATTGGTTTCTTTAGCTAGTCGGATAGCCTCGTTGACGTGTGAAAGCGCATTGTAGATATCGCGGTCGCTGAAGTACACCCCGGCAATCAGGTGCTCCAGACTTGCCAGGGAATGCCAGTCTTTCTTGGTGGTAAGAACTTTTGCCGCATCCAGCAAGTAGCCGATGCCCTTTTTGGTATCGCCGGTGTTGTGCAAAGCAATACCGAGGTTGGCATACACGACATCGAGGTAATCGCAATTGATGTATGCGCACTGGAGTTCGGCTTTGCGAAAATACTCCAGCGCCCGCACATAATCGCTGCGCATGGCATACTGCTTACCTACATTGTTGTACATCACGGCTCGTTCCTCCGGGTAGCCGTGTTGTTCGAGAATTTTTTCGATGAGGCGGTAGTACACCAAGCCAGACGTATCGACCGCTGGCCGCCCTTCTGCATTGGCCAGTTTTTGATAAATCTGTACCAGGTGCGGGTAGTCGCCCTGTTCATCGAAGTGAACAATCAGCGGTTTGTAGGCCAGTTCAGCACTGTCATAACGGGCTTCCTGCAAAAATGTATCGGCGACTTTTCCGAGAACCGAATAATTGCCGGCGTTAAATTCCAATGCGCGACGGTAGTACCTTCGAGCATTTCCGAACAGTTTTTCCTGAAAAAAAAGATCGGCGAGGCCGAGATAGACATCAAGCAACGTTGATCTGTCCAACACCAGGGGCATATTACCGCCGCCCGGTGTAAGTTTTTCTTCGGCCTCCAAAAAAAACTGCAATGCCGCTTCGATACGGTTGGTACGCACGCAAACCTGGGCCAACAACACCGATGCGCGAGCGATGCCGCCATCGTAGCGCAGATCGCGTGCTATGGACAGGCTTTGGTTAGCCTTTACAAACATATCACCATCGGTATGCGCAGCCCTGGCCCGTTGCAACAGGTCGTCCGCCTCGGCCACAGAGTGTTCCAAATCATCCAAACCCTGCGCGGTTAAGCATGTGCAGGCTGGCAAAACGAGTAAGGCGATCGAGATCAAGAACCGCATCGTTTGTTTTTTTATTCGACTTTAGTCCATTTGAAGTACCCAAAAAACGAGATCCTTCCGGAGTATGAACATGACGGGATCTTTGTGACTGAAAATAATGATCAAACTGCCAGAAGCGTTTTCCCGCCAAATGTCGGTGTTCGCGCTGTTATTAAACAAAAAGGTTTTTTCAACTTGCGCTAATTCTCACTTGCCCAACCTCGCTCCGCCAGTATTGAACATTTTCCCCACCTTTGCGTCTCGTTTGACCGATCCATAGAACTTTCGACTGCAATGCCCAACCTTTCGTTTCAATACCCCGCCTGGTTCCTCATTTTTTGCGCTATTTTAGGACTGGGGTACGCCATGTTACTGTACTACCGCGACACCACTTTCCGCGAACAGGCCCCAACGCTCAACCGCTGGTTGGGCGTGCTGCGGTGGTTGGTGGTAACCATCATCAGCGCCCTGCTGCTGTCGCCACTACTCAAGAGCATACTCACAGAAACCAAGAAGCCCATTGTCGTGCTCGCCCAAGACCAATCCGAGAGCGTAGGTGCCGATCTGACCGGCCAGGCCTTGGAGCAGTACAAAAAAGACTGGCAAGGCCTTAGCGACAACCTCGCCCAAGACTACGAGGTACACGAACTGGCCTTTGGAGACGATGTGCGCGAGGGGGTGGATTTTTCCTTTGCCGACAAGATCAGCAACCTCTCCTCGGTGATGCGCGAAGTGTATGACCGGTATGGCGCCCAAAACCTCGGTGCAGTGGTACTGGCCTCCGACGGCATTTACAACCAGGGTAGCAACCCGGCCTATTCCAGTTCGCAAATTTCAGCCCCCGTTTTTACCGTAGCCCTAGGCGATACTACCCCGCGCAAAGACCTGGTTTTGAAACGGGTTTTTCACAACAAGATCGCTTACCTCGGCGATAAGTTTTCTATCCAAATTGACGTAGCCGCATCCAACTGTACCGGGACACAAACCGTGCTCTCCGTTACCAAAATGGACGGCGACAACGCTCGTACACTCCAGTCATTTCCGGTATCGGTGGCCAGCAATGATTTTTTCCTGACCAAGGAAGTACTGCTTGATGCCGACCAACCCGGTGTAGCACACTACCGGGTCAGCCTCGCCAAAGTGCCGGGCGAGCGGTCGGGGGTAAACAACGCCCGCGATATTTTTATTGACGTGCTGGATGCCCGCCAAAAAATCCTGCTCCTCGCCAACAGCCCCCACCCCGACTTGTCTGCGCTCCGCCAAACTTTAGAGGGCAATAAAAATTACCAGGTGGCTGTGGCATACATCGGCGAACCAGGCCTAGACGTGTCGAAGTTTGATTTTGTGGTTATGCACAACCTTCCTTCCAATGGTGGCGATATTTCCGGCACCCTGGCTGCGCTAAACACCAAACGTATACCCCGACTGTTCGTCGCAGGCATGCAGACAAACTATGGCGCACTGGCACGGGCGCAAAACCTGGCCAGTGTGCAAAGCAATACCCAGCAAAGTGACGATGTGCAGGGCAAGGTTTCAACCCAGTTTGCTGCTTTTTCGATCAGCCCCGAACTGGCATCCGAACTGCCCAAATTCAACCCTGTGACTAGCGCCTTCGGCAATTTTGCCGCCACGCCGCAGGCACAAGTGGTGCTCTGGAAACGTATCGGCAAGGTGGACACCGACCAGCCCCTGCTCGTACTCGGTGAAACGGATGGCATCAAGACCGGGCTTTTCCTCGGAGAAGGCCTGTGGAAATGGCGGTTATTCGACTACTTGCAACACAACAACCACCAAATTTTTGAAGAATTGGTGGGCAAAACGGTGCAGTATCTAACCCTCAAAGAAGACAAGCGCAAGTTCCGTGTTTCGCTCGACCAAAACATTTTCAACGAAAACGAAGCGGTCATGTTCGCCGCCGAGCTGTACAACGACAACTACGAGCTCACGAACAACTCGGACGTGGCGCTGTCCGTCCGCAATGCGCAGGGGAAGGAGTTTTTATTCACGTTCAATAAACTGGGCAAGGCTTACACGCTCAACGCGGGCATTTTACCGGTTGGCAACTACACTTTCCGCGCCACTACCAATTTCAACAGCCAAAACATGCTGTACGAGGGCCGCTTCAGTGTGCAGCCCATCCAACTGGAGCTGTTTGCCACTACGGCCAACCATGCCGTGCTGCGCCAACTGAGCGCCCTATACGGCGGCGAGACTGTGGCTCCTGCAACCATGGCCAGCATTGCGGAAAAAATCAAATCAGCGCGAGCCATCAAGCCGGTGGTGTACCAAAGCACACGTACCAATCCCCTCATCAACCTGAAGTGGATTTTCCTGCTGCTTGCACTGATGTTGTCGGTGGAGTGGTTTCTGCGGCGCTACTTCGGGGCGTATTAATGTTGAGAATACGGCCACAGGTATATGCTGTCGAGGGGGTTCCCTGTGAATCGCTAAGTGCGTGTTTATCCAGTTATGCTATGGCGAGTTAGCCCCATCATGTAGGGGCAAAAAAAAACCGCGGCGCTCGTTTGCGCCGCGGCGGTTTCCCGTATAATCTCATGAAAAGTCACATAGTCGTTGGTCAATGTTTACCGCTTCTTTCCTGTTCGCCGCCGTTGTCTTTCATTGACGATACAAAAGTGCGAGACACTCGACCAGTAGCAAAGGACAAAAAAATGCGTTTGTTGAGTAGTAAAATCGGGGGTTCTAGGGGGGCAAATGCGGTTTGAAAATTTTAAAAGTTTGTCTTTCAAAACCTTAACCTATTTACCCAGCAAAGAATTTAGAGTCATTATCCTTTGCTTGTTGAAAAAACCAGGTTGTTTTTTCCGTTATTTTTTCAAAAAAAACTTTTTCAGGACGTTTTAAGCACGTTCAACAGGTACTCGCCGTACCCGCTTTTCAAGTATTTCTGCCCGAGCCGTTCAAGTTGAGCATCGCCGATAAAGCCCATTTCCCAGGCTATCTCCTCAATGCACCCGATCTTGAGTCCTTGGCGGGCCTCAATAGCCTGTACGAACTGGCCTGCCTGCATGAGTGATTCGTGGGTGCCCGTGTCGAGCCAGGCATAACCGCGGCCCATAACGCGCACTTGCAATCGGGCTTGTGCCAGATAATGCCGGTTCACATCGGTGATCTCGTACTCGCCTCGGGAACTGGGGGCCAGGTTACGGGCTACATCCACGACGGAATTGTCGTAGAAATAAAGTCCAGGCACGGCGAAGTGACTCTTGGGCCTGGCGGGTTTTTCCTCGATACTGAGTGCCTGGTTGTTTTTGTCAAACTCAACCACTCCATAACGCTCCGGGTCGGCTACCTGATAGGCGAAGATAATGCCGCCTTCGGGGTTGGAGCAGCTGCGCACCATTTCGCCGAGGCCTGCGCCGTAAAAAATATTATCGCCGAGGATCAGTGCGGCGGGATCGGTACCGATAAAATCTGCACCGAGTACAAATGCCTGAGCAAGTCCGTTGGGCAAGTGCTGTTCGACGTAGGAAAAATTCATACCCAGGTCGCTGCCGTCGCCGAAAAGTTGGCGAAATTTGGGCAGGTCATAGGGGGTGGAAATGACGAGAACGTCCCGAATACCCGCCAGCATAAGCGTGCTGAGCGGGTAGTAGATCATGGGCTTGTCGTATACGGGCATGAGCTGTTTGCTCACGGCTAGCGTCAGCGGGTAGAGGCGGGTGCCAAGGCCCCCGGCAAGGATGATGCCTTTCATAACGTTGCCTTGACTTCCTTGATGACGTACGATTCAATCACGTCGCCAACCTTGATGTCATTGAAATTACGTACAGTCATACCGCATTCGAGGCCTGCACGCACTTCTTTTTGGTCTTCCTTGAACCGCTTGAGTGAGGTGAGCTCGGCGTGCTGGCCTTCGTGTACGGGGTAAATAACGATGCCGTCGCGAATGATCCGCACATATTGATTGCGCGTAATCTTGCCTTCCTGGACGAGGCAGCCTGCTACAGTGCCCACCTTGGAGATCTTGAATACATCGCGTACCTCGGCCTGTCCGGTGATTTCCTCTTCTTTGGTCGGCTCCAACATACCCTCCATAGCGGCCTTGACTTCCTCAATGGCCTCGTAAATAATGGAGTAAAGTTTGATCTCAACGCCTTCCCTTTCGGCCAGTTTACGAGCGGTAAGCGAGGGGCGTACCTGGAAACCAATGATGATGGCATCGGATGCGGAGGCCAGCATCACGTCGCTGTCCACGATTTGACCAACGGCCTTGTGGATGACGTTGACCTGGATTTTCTCCATGGACAGTTTGATGAGCGAGTCGCTGAGTGCCTCGATAGAGCCGTCCACGTCGCCTTTGACGATGAGGTTGAGTTCTTTGAAATTGCCCAATGCAAGACGGCGTCCAATTTCCTCGAGGCTGATACGCTTGCTGGCGCGGTTGGCCTGTTCGCGAATGATCTGGGCGCGGCGCGAGGCGATCTCGCGGGCCTCCCCTTCGGTTGCGGTTTCCTTGATTTTTTCTCCGGCTTGTGGTGCACCGCCGAGACCGAGTACGAGTACAGGGGTAGCGGGGCCAGCGAACTTGATTTTTTTGCCCCGTTCGTTGAACATGGCTTTGACCTTGCCCGAGTGCTCGCCCGCAATGATCGGGTCGCCCTCGTTGAGGGTTCCGTTTTCGACCAGGATTTTGGTGACATAACCGCGGCCCTTGTCGAGCGATGCTTCGAGCACGGTGCCCGTGGCGCGGCGGGACGGATTGGCTTTGAGTTCGAGCAATTCGGCTTCGAGCAGGACTTTTTCGAGCAATTTGTCCACGTTCGTGCCCTTTTTGGCCGAAATATCCTGGCTTTGGTATTTGCCGCCCCACTCCTCTACGAGGAGGTTCATTTGGGCGAGTTCGTTTTTGATGCGGTCGGCATCGGCACCATCCTTGTCAATTTTGTTGATGGCAAACACGAGCGGTACACCAGCGGCTTGTGCGTGGCTGATAGCCTCGCGGGTTTGCGGCATGATGCTGTCGTCGGCAGCGATGACGATGATGGCAATGTCAGTCACTTTAGCACCGCGTGCACGCATAGCGGTGAACGCTTCGTGGCCGGGTGTATCGAGGAACGTGATGCGTTTTTCGTCATTTTCCTCGCCAACCATGACCTCGTATGCACCGATGTGCTGGGTGATACCACCCGCTTCTCCCTCGGCTACTTTAGCTTTGCGGATGTAGTCAAGCAGCGAGGTTTTGCCGTGGTCAACGTGGCCCATCACAGTCACGATAGGCTGACGCGGGCGCAGATCGTTGGGGTCGTCCACCTCCTCCTCTTCTACCTCCACTTGTTCTTCTGCACTGATAAACTCGACCTCATGGCCAAATTCGCTGGCCACGACTTCGATTATTTCGGCATCAAGGCGCTGGTTAATGGAGACAAAAATGCCGAGCGACATACAGGCCTTGATGATGTCGGCGGGTTTCACGTTCATCAGCGATGCCAGGTCGGACACGGAGACAAACTCTGTAACCTGAAGTAGTTTTTCGTTATCGGCGAGTTCGGCCATTTCGGCGCGTTCGCGCATAGTGTCGCGTTTGTCGCGGCGAATTTTTTGGCGTTTCCTGCTGGCACCCGCACCCATGCGGGTCATGGTTTTGCGGATCTGATCTTCGATTTCCTTTTGAGAAACCTCTTTTGAGTCCGTCCGTCCGCGGCCTTTTTTGTCTCCCTGGCTGGTGCTCAGGGAAGCCTGAATGGCTGCAGCAGTGATCGGTTGCTGAATTTTTTTGCGCTTGCGTTTGCGGCGCTCGGCGTCGCTGGCGGCACCTGTTGCAGGCTGGCCCTGGGGATCGCCGGGGTTGCCTCCGGGACGTGGGGTGCCGGGTGCTGTGCTGCCTGTTTTATTGTCGCGGCCACCGCGGGCTTTATTATCACGGCCTTTGTTCCGATCTACGGGTGCCGGGGCGGGGCGTTGTTCCAGATTGACCTTGCCGAGGATTTTGAGACCGCGCAGTTGAGGAGCATCGGCGCGATAAAAATCCGGTTCTGTTGCTGCTGGTTCATCACTGGGGGTCTCACTTGGCGGAGCTATTGGCTCAGGTGTTTTACTTTCTTGAGGTGGGGGCGGCGTTGGCGCCGTTTCGGCTGGTTTTTCCTTTTCAGCCACGTTTACACTGGGCGGTGTTGGTGCCTCGTTTGGCGTTGCTACGGGCTGTTCAGCAGGCTTAGGCGTATGGGTCTCTTCTTTGACCACGGGCTTTTTGGATGCCTCCAAATCAATTTTTCCGACTACGCGCAACGCCGGGCGCTCCCGTTTGTGTACTTCAGGTTCCTCTGTTGGGGAGGGAATTTCCGTTGGTTTGGGGGCTTCAGTTTCCCGGGGCGGCAAAAACGAAGGGCGGGCCAACGGTGCCGGATGCGTACCTGGGCTGGGGGTAGTGGGAGAGAATTCTTTTTTCAAGGCCGGACGGGCCAACTTGTCCGCCTCCTTTTTGATAGCCATGTCACCTTTGAACTCCTTTTGGAGCACAGTCAACATTTCGTCTGTAATCTCTGCGGTCGGTTTTTCTTCCACCTCGGAAAAGCCCTTGCTGCGCAACGTCTCCACGATAGTGTGCAGACCGACGTTGAAATCCTTGGCTACCTTAATTAATTTTAATGCCATGCAGTATTGTTTCCTGCTAAATTGAAAAAGTTGACTTAGGTTGTTTGTTTCAAAAACGGGCCATTGCCCTTGATCGTGTTAGCGTTGGAAGGCTTGAAAATTTAAAATATGAACAAAAAATCGGCGCAAAGTTACTAAAATAGTTGAAGCGCGAGCATGGTGTGCGAAACCCGCTCGGATCTGTTTACAGTCCGAACAGAGACCGTCCCGGGTATGTGGCCGCCTCGCCCAGTTCTTCCTCAATGCGCAACAACTGGTTATATTTGGCCACGCGGTCGGAACGGCTGGCTGAGCCGGTCTTGATCTGACCGGTGTTGAGTGCCACAGCAAGGTCGGCAATTGTCGTGTCCTCAGTTTCGCCGGAACGGTGGCTAATAACAGAGGTGTAGGCGTGGCGCGTGGCGAGGTTAACGGCATCAATGGTCTCTGTCAGGGTTCCGATCTGGTTGACCTTGATGAGGATCGAGTTGGCAATTTTTTCGTCAATGCCGCGCTGAAGCCGCTCGGTATTGGTAACAAACAGGTCGTCACCCACCAATTGGATACGATGGCCGAGGGTTTCGGTCAGGCTTTTCCAGCCGTCCCAGTCGTCCTCTGCACAGCCGTCCTCTATGGAGTGGATCGGATAGCGGTTGCACCAGTCTTTCCAAAAAGCCACCATATCGTTTCGGCTGAGGCGATCGCCGGTAGATTTTTTAAACACATATTCGCCTTTTTCGACGTCGTAAAACTCGGAAGCGGCAGCGTCAAGGGCGATAACAATATCGTCGAGTGGTCGGTATCCGGCGGCCTGAATGGCGGTCATCACCATTTGTATGGCTTCTTCATTATTTTTGATGCCCGGGGCGAAGCCGCCCTCGTCACCCACATTCGTAGCGTAGCCCTTGCTCTTGAGCACTTTTTTGAGGTGGTGAAAAACCTCGACCCCCATGCGCAGGCCCTCGCTGAACGTCTCGGCACCTACAGGCATAACCATGAACTCCTGAATGTCAATACCGTTATCAGCGTGTGCGCCGCCGTTGAGGATGTTCATCATCGGCACAGGCAAGACGTGGGCGTTCACGCCACCGAGGTAGCGGTACAATGGCTGACCAAACTCTTCGGCCGCAGCTTTGGCCACAGCAAGCGATACAGCAAGAATTGCGTTCGCACCGACCTTGCTCTTGTTCCGCGTCCCATCGCGGTCAATCATCATGCGGTCAATCTTGATCTGATCGGACACTTCGCAGCCCGACAAGTCCTCGCGCAATACTTTTTCTACGTTTTTTACAGCCTCGCGTACGCCCTTGCCGAGGTAGCGGCCTTCTTCATTGTCGCGGATTTCGACGGCCTCATGTACGCCCGTGCTGGCACCCGAAGGCACAGCGGCACGGCCCATGAAGCCAGCCTCGGTCCATACTTCCACCTCCACGGTGGGGTTGCCACGCGAATCAATGATTTCGCGGGCGATGATGTCGCGGATTGCACTCATTTTTTGTTGGCTGGTTGATTTGTTTACGCCTGATCTGGCCGACTTGCCTTTTTGGGCGCGCAAAAGTAGCCAAAATACCCGTGGACTTTATCTTTTTGGAAAAATCTCGCTGGAATATTACGGGCACCGGCTTTATGAAAAAATGCCATTTTGGCATTAAAATAAAAACAAAGTGCCAAAATGGCACTTTTTGTACACCCGGCGCTGCCAATAAATCCTAAAATACCGGTTGGTACAGCGATTGAAAAAGAGTGGAAACAAGTATTCACTCAACATTTAAACTGTTCAAATCTGTCAAACTATGGCCAACATAGCAAAAATTCGCACGTACCCATCAACCAATTTCCTGCCTGGCAGTTTTATTCACGACTTTTTCAACCGCTCTATCGGCGACTTCATCGGAACCGACGCGGTAGCCAGCCAGCCAGCGGTAAACGTACTGGAAACGCCCACCGACTTTCGTCTGGAGATTGCCGCTCCGGGGTATGAAAAACAGGATTTCACCGTGAGCGTCGAAAACGACCACCTCTCTGTGAACGCCAACCGCGAGCAAAAACAACAAACGGAAGGCGAGCGCTTTACACGCCGCGAATTTCGGTTCGAGTCTTTTCAACGTTCGTTCAAACTACCCCAAACGGTGAACCAGGAATCTGTGAAGGCGGTGTACGAAAACGGTATTTTGAACGTGACCCTGCCGAAAAAAAACGAGGCCGTGGCCGTGACCAAGACCATCGAGATCGGTTGAATCGGTATTCGGCATTTTTCGCCGGTTAACCAACCAGCCTTTTTTTCATCAAGTTAGTAAATAGGGTTTTAGGTGTTTTCATGGAGCCGGGGCAGCAATGCCCTGGCTCTTTTCATTTCGGCGCAGAAGCCCTACTTTTACGCACCCAAACCGGCCGATGTTTTTTCTCAACACAACCAGCCAATGCCGATTACCGGACAATTCCCGAGCGAAACGTACCTTGATGGCCTGCAAAACGACCCGGAATCGAGTATTGCCGTGGTGTACAACGAATTTCGCACGCCGATACTTCGCGCATTTTTGAGCATGGGCGTGACGGAAAAGGATGCCGTCTTTTTTTTCCAGGCGGCGGTGGTTGATGCGGCATGTATGGCCCGACGTAGTGAAATACCTGCAAGCGTATTATTCCCCGACTTTTTGCAAGCGCTGGCTACAGCGCACCTGTTTGCGTCGAAAGGCGTGGCAGAACTGCCCTTGGAGGTACCGCCTGGCGTATCATCTGGCTGGACCGACATGCCCGCGCCCGCCGTGCTGCGCGAGACACAAGCCAATGCTAAAGCCTGGGCTTGCCTGCCAGACCTTGATCCGGCTTGCCGCTCGGCTTTGATCATGGAACCGGAAGAAGCCGGCGCTGATGTTGAGTGGCTGAAAAAACGGGAGTCCTGTAAAGAATACATTCTCCAAGCCCTCACGGCAAAAAACACCTCGCCTTACGCCGAGTTGCCCGAATGGGTACTCACAGCCCTGCGCGATGTGGACGGCCACATGATTTGGAATCGCATGCAAACTCTGGAACAAGGCTGGCGCACCGATAAGCCGCCCGTTCCACCGGAATCCAACCGAATATGGCGGTGGGTCGTGGCTGTGTTTTTTGTCACAGTCGTTGGTTATAGTGTTTATCAGTTTTATTTGCGGCCCAAAACCGCCGCCGAAGTTTACGCCGACAACTTCGCTCCGCCCGGCAGCCTGATAGCTGACCTCCAGAAACGCTACGGCGCGGAAATGGGCAACGACTCCGTGACCGCACATCCCAGTATGTGCATGATGCTGCTGCGCGAAGCTGATGCTTACTACCAAGCCAGCGACTACAAATCGGCAATGGATCCATTGCTGCTTATTATCACCGACTCTTCATCTCTTTGCCAATCGGATGCGTGGTTTTTTCTCGGCATCATTGAATTGCAAATGGAAGAACCGACAACTGCTGTACAGTGCTTTGCCAAGATTGAAGACATCGACCGCTACGGTGAAGACCTGTACTGGTACCAGGCCCTTGCCTTCGTACAAATGGCCAAAGGCAGCCCCCTGTTACGCGATCGGGCTATCCGTGCTGTGGAGCAAGCCATCGGAAACATGCGCGACGAAAAACGCCGCGTCAGAATGGAAACCATGTTGAAAAACCTGTCCAAGTAGCCATGCAATTTTTGGAAAAATACTTTCCCGCTCTTACCCCGGAACAACGCACACGCTTCGAAGCGTTACCCGGTCTGTACTCCGAGTGGAATACCAAAGTGAACCTCGTTTCCCGCCAGGATATCGAGAACCTCGAACTGCGGCATGTGTTGCACTCACTTGCAATAGCTAAGGCATTTGCATTCAAATCAGGCGCAAAGGTGCTTGACCTGGGGACAGGCGGCGGTTTTCCCGGCATACCCTTGGCCATCCTGTTTCCGGAGGTACAGTTCACCCTGATTGACGGGACGGGAAAAAAAATTGCCGTGGTGCAAGAGGTTGCCAGCGCACTGGGGCTGACAAACACAGAGGCGCTTCATGTGCGGGCCGAAGAAATGAAAATTCGAGCAGCATTCGACTTTGTCGTAACCCGGGCCGTGGCTCCGCTGGACAAACTCCTGGCCTGGGGCCAGCCTTTACTCAGCAAAAAACATCAGCACGCCTACCCCAACGGGATTGTGGCGCTTAAGGGCGGGGACCTGCGCGAAGAGGTATCAGCGTTGCCGGGGCGTGCAAAGAACTACCTGGAACATTTTCCGGTGCAAGACTTTTTCCCCGAACCGTGGTTCGAGGAAAAATGGGTGGTTTACATGCAAGGGTGAGCCTATTTTTTCCGCTTGCGGAAATTGCCGTAGCTCCGTTTGCGCGAACGCCCGCCGCTTCCGCTGCCGCTGCCGCCGCTGCTATTACCGTTTCCAGCGTTGTTGCCACCATTTTTGCCGCCGCGCTTGCGTTGCCCCTGTCGGTGCTGTTGCATCTGCAAGTCTTTCTTATTGGCGCTAAATGCCAGAATATCGAGCGAACTGTGGCCCTCATGCAGTTCTAACTGGCTATTAGACAGGATTTCGAGGTCGTCCTTCACTACGTCATCGGATACATAATGCTCCCGGTTCCAGGTCTTGTAGGCCAGTTTCATGTAGGAGGCAATGACCTCCACGAAGCCCTCTTTTTTAGTGCCTTCCGGCATTTCGATGGCTTTTTTTATGAGGGTCTGCACATTGTAACCGTAGTGCCGCAATCGTTGAGTGGTAGGCGGGTAGTCGGGGCGCACGGCTTGGGGTTTGTCTTCGAGTCGGCGCAACACGATACCGTATGGGGGCGTAACATCCAGATCGTAGCCAACGATAGCGTTGGCGTGGTTCCAGAGTTTGTCCCGGTAGTCATCCATGTTTCGATTTCCGATAGGATTAAGCTGCATCATCAGTCCGATGATAGCCTCCACTGTCTTCTGGCGCTTGTGGCGCTCCGGGATGGTCTTGGCGTATTCCAGCATTTCCTGCACGGCACGCCCGTATTCGGGGAACCGGATATCTTCCCTTTCGGTGTTGTAAGCGATGTTTAAGTTGTTCACTGTAAAAAAATTTGGGTTCCGCGCCGGGCTGTTAAGCGCCCGTGCTCGAAACCGGTGAATTTACTCAACGGTGACCGATTTCGCCAGATTGCGGGGCTGGTCTACGTTGCAGCCGCGCTGTAAGGCGATGTGGTAGGCCAGCAGCTGAAGCGGCACAACGGACAATAACGGCGTGAGCGGATCTTCTGTTGCGGGTATCTCGATGGTGTAGTCCGCCAGTTTTTTGATTGTCTGATCGCCTTCCGTAACAACAGCCACCACGACGCCTTTGCGGGCTTTTACCTCCTGGATATTCGATACGATCTTGTCGTACGCGCTCAGGTTGGTAGCAATGACAAAAACAGGCATGTTTTCGTCTATTAAGGCAATGGGGCCATGCTTCATTTCCGCAGCAGGGTAGCCTTCGGCGTGGATGTAAGAGATTTCTTTGAGCTTGAGCGCACCTTCGAGCGCAACTGGAAAATTATACCCGCGGCCGAGGTACAGCGCGTTGGGGCTGTCTTTGAACTCGCCTGCGATGTACTTGACCTGTTCGTTGCAGGTCTTGAGCAGTCGGTCTACCTTACCGGGAATAAGCGCCAGTTCTTGAACCAATTTTTGGTACTGCGATTTGGGTAGGAAACCGCGTTCGTAACCAAGGATCAGCGCCATGATTGTCAACATGGTGACTTGGCCAGTGAAAGCCTTCGTGGATGCCACGCCAATTTCCGGGCCTACGTGGATGTACGAGCCGCTGTGGGTAAGGCGGGCAATGGACGAACCGACGGAGTTGACAATCCCATAGGTGATAGCACCGTGTTCTTTGGCCAGCTCGAGGGCCGCGTACGTGTCGGCAGTTTCGCCGGACTGAGAAATAGCCAGCACGATATCCTGTTCACGTACAACGGGTTTGCGGTAGCGGAACTCGGAAGCGTATTCTACTTCAACGGGCAAACGGGCCAGTTCCTCAAACAGATACTCGCCAATCATTCCTGCGTGCCACGAGGTGCCGCAGCCGAGGATGATCATGCGTTGGGCATTCACCATACGCTTTTTGTGCTCCTCCATGCCGCCGAGGCGTACCCACCCTTCTTCGGCATTCATGCGGCCGCGCATACACTCGGCGATAGTGGCTGGCTGTTCGAAGATTTCCTTGAGCATAAAATGCTCGTAGCCGCCTTTTTCCAGTTGCTCGATTTCCAATTCGATCTCCTGGGTGGTTGGCGTCATTTCTTCGTTGCGCAGTGTTTTTATGGTCAAATCCCCACTGCGGGTCACCGTCGCCACTTCCTCGTCGTTGAGATAAACCACTTTTTTAGTATGCTCTACGATCGGCGTTGCATCGGAGGCGATGAGAAACTCTTTTTTTCCAATGCCAATGACCAAAGGGCTGGACTTGCGAGCGGCCACCAGTTTGTCAGGCTCATTGCGGTCCATGACTACGATGGCATATGCGCCGTGTACTTGTGTGAGGGCTTGCCGGACGGCTTCTTCCAGGCGGAGGTTGTCGCGTTGTTGTACTTCTTCGATGAGGTGCACAAGCACTTCGGTATCGGTTTCGCTCTGAAACGTATGTCCGTGGTTTTGCAGGGCGCTTTTCAGCAGGGTATAATTTTCAATGATACCGTTGTGGATCAGTACGATGCGGCCGTTGCCACTGGTATGGGGGTGGGCGTTGATATCGTCCGGTTTGCCGTGCGTGGCCCAACGGGTATGGCCCATGCCGGCGGTACCCTTGGTGTCCTTGCTTTCGGCATACGCTTCGAGCTCGGAGACTTTGCCTTTTTTCTTGTACACGTTGAGCTCGCCGTTCTGAAGCGCTACTCCAGCACTGTCATAACCGCGGTATTCCAGTCGGTGAAGGCCTTTTAGAATGATCGGATAGGCTTGCTTGGGACCGATGTAGGCGACGATTCCACACATATGTCAAAGAGATTAATGGTAAAATGATGAAGGATAAATCCGAATCAACGGACTCGGGTGTATTTAACCGTGAGTTTAGCCGGGAAGGTTGTGTTTTTGGGGCCGTAAAAAACGGCGCGTTTGGTCGAACGGCTTTGCGGGTACACGTTCACATACAAGGTCTGGTCTTTGATACTGCCCGAGGTGTTGTCCACCATTTTTTGAAAACGCCGTGTGAGCGTCATCCTGTAGCGATCTACCGCAGTGCCACCCGGCGATTCTTTTTCCGCGAAACCTCCAAAAAAATTGAAGCCGCCCGTAAGTGTGGAGCCAAGGGAGTAAAGCACGTCAGAAGTGAGTGTTGTAACCGTGTCACCTATGATCTCCGTGAAAACTAGTTGATCGGCCAGTTTCAGATTCGGGTTGTCATTGGGCAAGGTAGCGGCGGTCAGTTCTAATTCGGCCTTGTTGACAGCGATATCCTCGAGCAGGTGGGCGTAGGGGATTTCGACCTTGACACGCAGCCCGCTCATGCCTTGCACAAACAGGTAGTCGTTCGCCGGTTGACCGCCGAGGTAGGGTGCCACAGTGGAGCCAGCGTAATCGTGCTGAAAGCCCACGAACTTGTTTCCGCCGACGAAGGAGAACTCGAAAATGCGCGAGGTAGCGACAGTGTCGGGGTCGTACTTATAGTATAGGCGTACCCGACTAAAGGTCGCGTTATTCAGATCGAAAGCCAGCATGGCTCCGGGGTTGGCAGTCGAGCGGGCAGAAATGTGCAGGCCGCGCAGTTTTTCCCAAAACAGCGTGTCAGAGGTCAGGGTCAGGCTGTCTGTGTCGAGCAGCTCTTGTCCGAAGGCGTTGTCCAACGGGATGCGTATGTACGCACCCTTGGTAATCGTGTCGAACAAATTCACCAATGTTGTCGGCTGCGGAAAAAATGTGGCGCTACCAATCAGATCGCCCGATGGGAGCGATTCGTTGGAGTAAAAGTCGCGGTCCCAGCGCAGGTTTGACCCGGCGGCTATTCGGCGCACTTCGAGCATTTGTTCAGCCAGAGTATCTCCATATACGGCCCCAGAGGCATACCGCAGAAACATTACGATGGAATCCACCTTGGCATTCTTGAAATTGGGGCCGAGGTCTTGCATGCGAAAAAGGGAGTACAAATCGGCTTGCGAACGACCAAAGACGGGATCATTGATTTGCCCGCAAAAGAAGACACCCGAGTTGGAGGAACGGTCTGAAGTTACGAGGCTGTCTTCGGGCAAAATAGTACACTGCAGGGTCAAGGTATCGATGTAACCGAACTCGGCAAGTTCCTCGTCGAGCCGCTCGGCACCGAATGCTGTGGGCTTGGTGCAAGCGGCGACCAAAGCCAAACCTGCTCCGGCGAGGAGCAAGGCCATCGAGTGGAATGGGATAGCAATTTTCATATTTTCGGTTACGATTAGGAAACCTCGACCGCGTTCAGTTGATTGAAAAAGTCGAGGTTGTGTTCGCGGAAGCCATCCTCCCCTTTCCAGGGAAGCACGGGCTTGTCCTGAGCTACAGACAGGTACTCAACGTTTGGATCCACGTCTTCGCTGCCGATAACAATGGCATCGGCAAAAGCGCAGGCCCCTTTGTGCATCGAGACCCCGTCGCCGGAGCGGAAGGCTTCCAGATCGGTTTGCGAGAGGTTGTTGATGGCTGCTTTTTGGAAAAAACGATCGGCACCCTGGGTTTCATGGTTGTCGTGAAACACGGTATACACCACGTTTGCCTGCGCGAACAACGGCTCTGTTTTGTAAGCGGTTTTCAAATACAGCGGCATCAGGCTGGTGAGCCAGCCTTGGCACAAGATGACATCAGGTGCCCAGCCGAATTTTTTTACTGTTTCGATGGCCCCCTTGCAAAAGAAGGCCACGCGGTCGGGATTGTCTTCGAAGGGCTTGCCCGCTTCATCGTCGAACACAAACTTTCGCTTAAAAAAATCTTCGTTGTCCAAAAAGTAAACCTGTAGCCGCGAGCCGGGCAACGAGGCTACTTTGATGATGAGAGGGTAGTCGTCGTCGTCCACGATAATGTTCATGCCCGACAAGCGCACAACCTCGTGCAAACGGTGCCGGCGTTCGTTGACCACGCCGTAGCGCGGCATCAGTATGCGCAGTTCGTAACCATTGTCTTGAAAAAATTTGGGCAATTGGGCCACCAGGGCGGAGGTTAGTGTGCCTTCGGTATACGGCTCCATCTCTTGGGTGACAATAAGCAAACGCTTCTTTTCCATGTATGCTAAAACCTGACGTTGTGTTTGTTGCCCCAGTTGGGGCCGCGCCGCTGATGGGCACTTGCGGCAAAATCGGGTGCAAAAGTATAAATAATCGGTGAGCTTTTTTTTGAGGATTTGGGATGAAAAAATTTTACGAGCGTGTTTAAATTGCAGTTTCGAGGCGAAAGCGCGCGAATTCTGTTTCAGGCAAGGCGAAATTGAAGGCATCGTGGTTGTCTAAGGTGAAATTTTCAACGCAGTATGAAGCAAAATTCGCCGCTTGCAGCCCGGCGACTGAATTTTAGAGGCTGTTTGAATTCTACTTTGTTGCCGGGTTTCAATAAAAAAAACCAGCGGCCAAATCACCCTCGAACCGCCTTAGTTTTGCCTCACAAATCGAAACGACATGCCTGCCACTTTTTTTCGCACCTTGCCCGCCCTTTTCTTGCTCGCTTCTCTGATGCCAGCCGCTGCCCAAGACCGTATTACCGGCCGCCCATGGGCCACGCGCAGCGAGGTGATCGCCCAAAATGGCATGGCCTGCACCAGCCACCCGCTGGCCAGCCAGGTAGCCCTCGACATCCTGAAAAAGGGCGGTTCGGCCATAGATGCGGCTATTGCCGCCAACGCCTGCCTTGGTCTCATGGAACCTACGGGCAGCGGCATCGGCGGTGATCTGTTTGCCATCGTCTGGGATGCCAAAAGCGGCAAACTGCACGGCCTGAATGCCAGCGGACGAAGCCCAAAGACACTCGCCCGCGCTTATTTTTTGGAAAAGGGCCTCACGAGCATCCCGTCGTACGGACCACTGCCCGTGACGGTGCCCGGCTGCGTGGACGGCTGGTACGAACTGCACCGCCGGTTTGGCAAATTGCCCATGCACGACCTGCTTCAGCCTGCCATCGGGTATGCCGAACAGGGGTTTCCCGTCACGGAACTCATAGCCTACTACCTCCAGGCCAGCACCCGCCGGTTTGCCGATTACCCGAATTTTAAAGAAACGTACACGCTGAGTGGGACTCCACTCGCTAAGGGCGACATTTTCCGAAATCCCGCTCTGGCCAGCACCTACCGCCTGCTGGCCGAAAAAGGGCGCGACGAATTTTACAAAGGCAGCATTGCCCGCGCTATAGCCAAATTCATCAGCGAACAGGGCGGATTCCTCTCCACGGGCGACCTGGCTGCCCACCTCAGCGAGTGGATCGAACCGGCGAGCGTCAACTACCGCGGGTATGACGTGTGGGAACTACCGCCCAACGGCCAGGGCATCGCTGCGCTACAAATGCTGAATATCCTCGAAGGCTACGATTTTAAGCCGGAAGATTTCGGTACAGCCCGGCATATCCATTTGTTTTCAGAAGCCAAAAAATTGGTCTTCGAAGACCGGGCCAGGTACTACGCCGACCCGGATTTCGCAAAAACTCCTGTGCGGGAATTACTCGACAAAGCCTACGCCGCCCGCCGCCGCGCCCTCATCGCGCCCGACCGGGCCAGCACGCGCGTGGCAGCTGGCGATCCGTTTGCCAACAACACCATTTACCTGACTGTGGCCGACCGGGAGGGCAACATGGTGAGCCTTATCCAGAGCAACTACCGGGGCATGGGCAGCGGCATGGTGCCACCAGGGTTGGGGTTCATGCTGCACGACCGGGGCGAATTGTTCAGTCTCGATTCCGCGCATGCCAATGTGTACGCCCCCGGAAAACGCCCATTCCACACAATCATTCCGGCATTTGTGACCAAAGACGGAGAGCCATTCCTCAGTTTTGGCGTGATGGGCGGCGATTTCCAGCCGCTCGGCCATGTCCAGATCGTAATGAATATCATCGATTTTCAGATGAACATCCAGGAGGCCGGCGATGCTCCGCGCATAGACCACCAGGGCGGCAACAGCGACCCCACCGGCGCAGCCACAGGCAGCAGCACGGGCGGCGGGCAAATTTTGTTGGAAAGCGGCCATCCGTACGAAACCATCCGGCAGCTCCTGCAAATGGGGCACCGGGTGGGCTATGGCTTAGGCGGCTATGGCGGCTATCAGGCCATTCGCCGGGATCCCGTACGCAAGGTGTATTTCGGAGCCAGCGAAAGCCGAAAGGACGGTGCGGCCCTGGGGTATTGAGCAAACAACAGGCTCAACGTTTTTTCTTGATCGGCTTCTTGTACTTCTGCTTTTTTGCATTGATCCGCCGGTTGCCGAGGTTTACTTTTTTGTTTTTGGCTTTTTTTTCGTGAAACGCACCCTGCGAATGTTTGAGCGAGTGCTGCGGCAGGTAATTCACCATGGGCGCAAAGGGTATTTCCTCCGGGATCAATTCCATGGAAACGGGCAGCGCTTCGGGAAGAGGCAGCATGTCAATTTCTTTTTCCATAAACGCCTCGATGGCCGCCTGGAAATCGATTTCGGCATCTGAAACGAACGTTATGGCGGCACCATCGCTGTCGGCGCGACCGGTGCGCCCGATCCGGTGTGTGTAGGCTTCCGGTGTGTCCGGCGTGTTCAGGTTCACCACATGGGTCACGTCGGTCACGTCTAGGCCGCGGGCGAGTAGGTCGGTAGTGATGAGGCCGCGCAGCGTTCCGTCTGCGAACTTGTTCACGGCATTGATTCGGAAATTTTGCGATTTATTGGAGTGGACAACGCTAAACTGGTCCGGGAATCCGGCTTCGAGGCGTTCCTGAACCACATCGGCGAGGCGTTTGCTGGGGCAAAATATGAGTGCTTTGCTGATGGATTCGTCGGTACGCAGCAAGTGCTCAAGCAAGTTGATTTTGGTATTGAAATTGGGCACGCGGTAAGCACTTTGTCGGATTTTCTCCAACGGCGTGCCCATGCGCATCGCCTCTACTGCCACCGGGCCATTGAAAAACACATCGATCAATTCGTCCACTTCTTCCGTCATGGTGGCTGAAAAAAGCAAGTTTTGGCGGCGTGGCGGCAAGCGGTCAAGCATGCCGGTGATCTGGGTACGGAAGCCAAGATTGAGCATTTCGTCCACCTCGTCAATGACCAACTGGCGAACGGACGAGAGCAACAGGAATCGGCTTAGCACCATATCGAGCACGCGGCCGGGGGTTCCAACGACGATGTCCAGACCAGCCTGCACCGCCAGTTTTTGGGTGTTGATATTCACGCCGCCGTACACAGCCAGCGTGCGCACAGTCATGTAGGTCGTCAGTTTCTCTACCTCGGCAGCCACCTGAATAGCCAGTTCGCGGGTGGGCACGAGTATGAGCACCCTCGGGTCTTTTTGTTTGGAAAAAGACAACTGGCGAAGGATAGGCAACAGGTAGGCGTACGTCTTGCCGGTGCCCGTTTGGGCGATACCGACCACGTCTCGGCCAGACATCACAACAGAGAAGGCTTTTTCCTGTATGGGCGTGGGGTGTTGCAGCCCCAAATCATGCAGGGCGTTGAGCAACGGGGCGTTGAGGTTTAAAAATTCAAAGGTGGGTGTCGTCATTTCGGGGGCGAAGATAGGGCGATTATAGCCTGCCTCTGTTGTATCGCTTCATTTACATTCATCGCGCTCCTCGCCCGTCTGGCTGCCCGCCACTGCGCCCACCAGTCCAAATACATTTCCACAAAGAAGCCCAGTCCGACAAAGATCGCCAGCATGGCGAATGCCCAACCAGTGCTTAGCCCGGCCAATAGCCCCAACCGGAACCACCCCCACAGGGCCAGAGGGAACGTGAATACGCCAGCCAAAATCTTGATTGTAGCGGAGTAGCCGACATAAAGCCCCATTTTTTTGTTCAGCAACCAGGGCAGGTAGCAGGGCAAAAACCAAAATATATACCCGGCGGCAAAAAGCGGAAAGCCGAGCATCAGTACTGGCAAGCGCCAAATGCGCTGTTGTTGTTTTTGTACTTCGCAAACCCCGCGGTCTTCGAGACCGTACTGTTCGAGAAGGGCAAAATAGGCGGCAGTTTGTTCCCGCAGACTGGCATTGTCGAGTGCTGTTTTAACCAGGCCCTGCGAACGTTCGAAGGCGGCTTTTTGCGGCAATGGGTTTTCATTTTGCAATAGCTCCTCCAGGCGGGCCAGCAGATGATCGCCTGCCTCATCACGGGCATGAATACTGAGCGCCTTGAGTTGATTTTCGAGGTAGTTCGTGAGGTCAGAAGCGGTATCTGTGGCGTTTTTCTGCCAATCGGAACGCCAATTGCGCACGGGTACCGGCTCGCCGACATGGATGACAACTTCGCTGCGGAACAGGTGTGGCGTAGGGTACGACAGGCCGATGGGTACGATTTTTACGTCGAGGTTCCACTCGTTGCGAGCCTCGGCGCCGAGAGCGATGCGAGCAGCACCGGTTTTGAGCGGGCGCACGAAACGGTTCATCCAGCTCACGCCCTCGGCGGCGATGAACAGCACACCGTTTTTTTCTAAATGCTGGTACGAGGCCTCGAAAGCGTCGTTATTGTTGCGAGCCTCACCTACTGCTACGTCTTCCTTGCGCATGACCGGTATACAATACAGCCGGGCCAGGAGCCACTTGCTTACCGGGTGACGGAACAGGCCGTAGTTGGCGAGGTAAAACATCTCTTGCCGCACCTCAATGGCAGGGTTCAGTACGTCCATCAGGGTGCTGGGGTGATTGACGATAACGATGGCTGGCCCGTCGAAACGCAGGTTTTGGCTGCCCAATACGAGGCGGCGACGGTAAAAAACGCGCACACTGACACGAACCAGCACACGAAGGAGCAGGTAGATCAGCCGCAAAAAGGGGTGCAATCGAATGTTTTTGTAGGCCATGGTAGCGCAAGAACTAATTCACCCAAGTCGTGCCACAAATAGCCACAAGAACTTGAAGGAATCTTATCCGGTACTCAAAACGTAAGCCGGAGTAATTTGGATAAAACAACCGCTCACCAACGCCGTCGCCCGAGTGACAGCACCGTAGCTGCCAGAAAAATTGCGATCAGCGAAAGGAAGTACACCACGTCGCGGGAGTCAAGAACACCCCGGCTAAGCGAATCGTAGTGGTATTGGATGCCGATGGCCTGCACGATGTCGTCTGTTTTTCCGAAAAAAACGGGCAGGCGGCTGAGCAGGTCAAACGCCTGGAACACGAAAAAACACAGGAACGCAGCCAAAAGAAAGGCTATAATCTGGTTGTTGGTGAGCGACGAAGAGAAGATACCTATGGCGACGAATGCTGCTGCCAAAAACAGCAGCCCTATGTAAGAGCCGAGAATACCACCGGAATCGAGGTTGCCGGGAGGGGCGCCGAGGTTGTGAACCGTGACGTAGTACAACACCGTGGGCAACACCGCAAAGG
The DNA here is from genome assembly GCA_046153695.1 of Saprospiraceae bacterium. Classification (GTDB taxonomy): domain Bacteria; phylum Bacteroidota; class Bacteroidia; order Chitinophagales; family Saprospiraceae; genus M3007. The sequence continues at coordinate 1,528 of JBJXEZ010000106.1, read as the reverse complement.
CGACCAGGGTCAAACAGGCCAAAAACTTGCCGCCCACAATCTGCCAGTCGGAGATCGGGCGTGTCACAAGCAGCTCGATGGTGCCCGTTTGCATCTCTTCGGCAAACGTGCGCATGGTGACCGCCGGGATGAGGAACAGGAAAATAAGCGGTGCCATGGAAAACAGCGTATCGAGGTCGGCAAAGTTGCCTTCTAGGATACTGTATTCGGGGAACACCCACAGCAACAGGCCCATCAGCACCAAAAAAATGCCGATGACGATATACCCGATGAGCGAGGAAAAAAAGGCGTTGATTTCTTTGAAAAATATGGCAAGCATGGCTGACAGTAGACGGTGGACAGGGATGGTAATCGCTCAATCGGTCAATGATTCCCGCGTGAGCTGTTGGAAGACATCCTCCACGCTGAACGTTTCTTTGTGCAGTTCCAACAGGGTCAGGTTATTTTTGGAGGCAAATGCCGAAATAGCAGGGCGCAGGTCGTGGCTGGTTTCGGCGCTGAGTTGCCAGCGATTGGATCCCAACGATTTCACTTGCTGGACATTAGCAATCGACTTGAGCAGTTTTTCGTCCACCTTTTCGCCAAACTCCACGGTGACGAGGCTTTGGCCGGTGAACTGACGCTTGAGCTCGGCGATGGGCGCGTCGGCAGCAATTATTCCTTTGTTGATGATGATCGCGCGGTCGCAAACAGCCTCCACTTCACCAAGGATGTGGGTGGACAGGATCACGGTTTTTTCGCGCCCCAGTTCTTTGATGAGCTGGCGGATATCCACAATTTGATTGGGATCGAGGCCCGAGGTCGGCTCGTCGAGGATGAGCACTTGTGGGTCGTGCAGCATAGCCTGAGCCAAGCCTACCCGCTGTCGGTAACCCTTGGACAATTCAGCGATGCGCTTGTGGCGGTGGGTGGTCAGTCCGGTGCGCTCCACCATGTCGGCTACCCGTTGGCGGGCATTGGGCACGCGGTGGATACCGGCGGTGAACTCGAGGTACTCGCGCACATACATGTCGCGGTACAGCGGGTTGTGTTCCGGCAGGTAACCTACACAGGCGCGAGCCTGCATGGGCTCTGTGGTCACGTCGTGGCCGCACACCTCGGCACTGCCACCACTTTGGGGCAGGTAACCGGTAATGATTTTCATGGTGGTCGTCTTGCCCGCGCCGTTGGGGCCAAGGAAGCCGAGCACTTCGCCCTTGCGTGCGGAGAACGAAATACCGTCCACGGCGCGTTGGGTGTCGTAGGTTTTGGTGAGGTTACGGACGATGACGGACATGGTGGCGTAGTTCTATTTTTTTACCCGGCAAATGCCGCTACTGCTCATTGAAAAGCCGCAACTGCTCGTAGGCGGGTTGATATTTTGGCAAAAGTCCGAATTTTTCACCAATGTGGTCAGGAATGGAAATTGAGTTTGGTTTTGGTAACTGTATTGTGCCTACTTTCCAATACAAAAAGTAATGTGTATTGATTATCAATCACTTATGAAAATCAGGTACAATAGGGGTACAAATTTGGCAAAATTCATATT
>JBJXEZ010000099.1:0-4250 GCA_046153695.1 Saprospiraceae bacterium | reverse complement strand
CGATTCGTTCGATCCTACACTGGTCGCTTACGGAACAGCAAGCATCACCTGCGTAGTGGATTCGGTAGCAGTACTGACGAATTACATCCAGTTCGATACCGTTTGCCAACGGGGCACGATCACACGGACGTTTCGGGTTTTCGACGCTGCAGGAACAAGCGCACATTGCGCCCCTAAAATCGTAGTCCAAAACGCGCAACACTACTACGTCCGTTTTCCCGATGATCTGTCCGTCGTACAGTGTGATACCGCAGGAAACAGCTACGGTCAGCCGGTATTTTTCGGAGACAAGTGCGAAAAAATGACCGTTTCGTTTACGGAAACAGCCCAATACGGCACACCCGATGCCTGCATTCGCATCGAACGTACCTGGAAAATATACAACGGCTGCGCCTTTGACTCCACGATGTCTTTGGTGGCTGTGCCCAATCCTAATCCACACGCCGTGCCTACACATGCTGAAAACCTGCCCGGACCAGTGGTATCGGAAGCAGGAACAACGGGACCTTGGGCGCCAACAGTTTCTAAAATCGCGCCCAACAGCCCGCAACCCACCAACTTCAATACCTATTGGTCGGCAACCGTGAACGGTTACACATACAAACAGATCATCCGCGTGATTGACCTCGAAATGCCAGTAGCCTACTGCCCGGCTACCGAGCCGGTTTTTGTTGACCTCAGCGCCAACGACCTGTTTTTGTGGAACGCCAACTATTCTGCCTCGCCTGGCGCTGCCGAACAAGACCTCTGCGAAGGCGCTACCGATTTGCGTCTGACTGTTAGTGACGCTTGCTACGGCCCACGAGTGGGTGTGGATTACCAACTCGCTCTGGATTTGGACGGCGACGGTTCTCCGGAAACCCTGGTGAACAGCACCGACTTACCCGCTCCCGGAGCGGTTTTGTACAATAATGCCGGCGGCGGCGGCCTGGCCCGTGAGTACGACAAGCGGCCAGTAAACCAGAATGACAAGTACCAGTTTGCACTTCGGACTGACACAGTGGGGCGCAACCTCGTTGTTCGTCTCGTCTGGCAATCCGCGGCTTCACCTACGTCAGACGTGCCCCTGCAATTGCCCCTGGGCGACCATAGTATCCAGTGGACGGTGTACGACGGCTGCGGAAACGAGACCACCTGCTCGTACGCATTCCGGGTGGAAGACCCCGATGGAACCTGCTCGCCAACAGCATTGACGGTAAGCGGGCACATCCGCACGGAAACCGGCGCGGGCATCGCCAATGTGGCTGTCGAGATCAGTGGTACGCATCCCAGTCTGCCTCCGTTTACCAATTTTGCCCTGACGGATGGCCAGGGGGCATACGCGTTCGATGTGGCGGCGGGTGCCAATTATACGATCACCCCGTTTCACGACATCAGCCCGCTAAACGGTGTGTCCACGTTTGATCTGTTGTTGATCAACAAACATGTGCTGGGGTTGGAAACCATTTCCTCACCGTACAGGACGCTGGCCGCCGACGCAAACAAGTCGAACTCCGTGACGACTTTCGACATCGTGGAGTTTCGCAAGTTGATCCTGGGTATTTACCAGCAACTACCAAACCTGCCTTCTTGGCGTTTTTTGCCCGCCGGGCATATTTTTTCCAATCCGGCTAACCCCTTTACGGGTGGTTTTTTGGAAAAAATAACCGTGAACGACGCGCCGCCAGGCCCGGCCGTACACGATTTCACCGGCTTCAAATTGGGTGACGTGAACGGTAATGCTAACCCCTCGTTTAGCAATCAAAACGCCGACGACCGCGGTGATCGGGCCGTTCTGACTATTGAGGTTGACGATCGCACGGTGGGTAGGGGAGAGGTGTTTGATTTGTTTTTCCGGGCAGAAAAACCGGTAGCAGGCATGCAATTCTCGCTCAATTTTCCGGGGATGGAAGTGCTGGAAGTATTGCCAGGAGAGGGGCTGGACAAGGAGCATTTTGCCATTTTTAATGCCGAAAACAGCCTGGCCATGAGCTGGGAACGGGGCGGAGTTGCGGTATTTGGACTTCGTTTTCGGGCGCAGCAAGCGGGCCGGGTGCGCAATATACTTCGGCTTTCTGACCGCATCGCCCGCAGTGAGGCATACACAGAAATGCTGGAGCCTATGGCTATGGCCTTGCGCTTTGGCCCAGACGAAACACTGGCGCCTTTCGAGTTTGAGTTGTTCCCAAACCAGCCCAATCCGTTCGCCGAATCAACCCGAATCAGTTTTTATTTACCGAAGGCAAAAACGGCAACGTTACGGGTTTGGGACAGTACCGGGCGATTGCTTTTGGAAAAAACACAGGCTTGTCCGGCAGGCCGAAATACTGTACTTGCCGACGGCCTAGGCACTGGCTCGAGCATGCTATTTTATTCAGTGGAAACAGATGCGGACCGGGCCGTGGGCAAGATGGTTCGCTGGTAAGGTTTGGCATATTCCGTATAAAACTACCTTTGCGCCATGCAACCCACACTACTCGTACTTGCCGCCGGAATCGGCTCCCGATACGGCGGCCTCAAACAAGTGGACGGCATTGGCCCAAAAGGCGAAGCCATCCTCGAATTTTCGATAAAAGATGCCCGGGATGCCGGGTTCGGAAAGGTCGTTTTTGTTATCCGAAAAGATATCGAGGACGAATTTCGCACACGTTTGGGGCACAAAATTGAGCAGCAGATTCATGTGGAATACGCTTTTCAGGAAATGGGGGCAGCCCTCGACTGGCTTCCGCAGGTGCCGTACCGCGAGAAACCCTGGGGTACGGGCCATGCCATTCTCGTAGCCAGAGACAAGGTGTCCGACCCATTTGCCGCCATCAACGCCGATGATTTTTACGGTGCCGATGCCTTTCAGGCTATGGCTGATTTTCTGCGAAACGAATGCACGTCAGACCGATACGGCATGGTGGCCTATCAATTGGGCAACACGCTTTCGGAAAACGGCGCTGTGTCGCGAGGAGTATGCACCGTAGGCCCCGACGGGTACCTTACAGAGGTGACCGAGCGCACCAAAATTGAGCGTTCTCCGCAGGGCATTTGTTTTGCCGACGAGTCCGGCGGCCAGCACCTTTTGGCCGACGACACCCCTGTATCCATGAATTTTTGGGGATTTCACCCGGACATTTTTCAAGAATTAGATGCACAGTTCCGGGCTTTCGTACACGACAACCTGGAACGACCGAAAGCCGAGTTCTATATCCCAACGGTGGTTAACAACCTGCTACATGCAGGAAAAGTACGTGTTCGCGTGAAGACGTGCGACAGCCAATGGTACGGCGTGACATATCCGGCCGACAAGGGTACAGTACAAGCTGCCTTAGCGGGCTTGTACCCGGATGGACTTACGGGCTGATTTTGGCATACACCATTCCTACGATAATGGCCTGAAACACGCCATATAGTAACCATGTCAGCACCAAAGATAGTGGCACTGTAAAGGCGCTAAACGTGATCCACATGGAGGGTAGGGTGGCGATCAAGCCGTAAACCAAACCCAATTCTATGCCGCGCCACCAGAATGGGCCATGAAACAGCGTCTTGAAACGCCGCCAAAACCACGCCAGAGCAAAGCTCAGAATGAATGGGTGCAAAAAATAAAGTAAGACTTTGTTGCCCTCCATGTCAAAGACCGGGTTGTAGTATTCTTCTGCCATATCGGGCAGGAAGCGGACCAAAATCAAGAGGGATACATAACTGAGGGCGAGCAGAATCACGCCCGCTACAAAGCCTTTGATGAAAAATTTTTGCATAATAAATCAATCGAGTTGAATGGTCAGGTCAAAGTGAAGAGTAATCTGATCGTTGACTTTTATGAGGCCGAACATAGCCGTTGGTGGCACGATACCAAACTCGGACATATGGAGCGTTTCGGAGCCTTTTAAGGCAAACTGACCGTTATCCAGTTTCCTGGCAATTGCCATGATCTGTTTTTCCTTTGTAACACCTGTAATTGTCACATTGACTTTAGCCTCTATATCGAACCAGCCGGATTCCTGACTGTTACTTTGTTCGTTTTTTGAGCAGGTTTCCAACAGGTCAATTACAATCTTTGGATACTCTTCGGCTTTCAGGGCCTTTTGCATATCGCGGTCTATTTTCTCGTTGCGGCAGTTGAACTTCCGAGTCGTCATACTCAAGCGGGCATTTTGAAACTGTATACGCGCATCGTTGCCCTTCGTTATTTCTAATTCCTGAAGAACAAACTGATCTTCGCATTCGCATGCAAACTTGTTGACATTGGTAGTCCCTTTTAAAAACAAGCGGCTCGGTTTAAC
>JBJXEZ010000098.1:0-6968 GCA_046153695.1 Saprospiraceae bacterium | reverse complement strand
AATCATAAAAAAAGGTGTCAGAGCGGCTCACATATTCTGTGAGCCGCTCTGACACCTTTTTCTGAACACATTATGGCCTCAAAAAAACGCATGGAAGCCTGTTGTGAAACACATTAGTTAGCTACGGAGCCGCCGTAGTATTGTGCGGCATAGGCAGGGTTTCGGACGGGAACCAGCTCAGGCGGTCGAGCATTTGCGGTGTGCCGCGAAAAATATTGAGATCCACTTGTTGGGAAATACCCTGAACGCAGCCTTTTTCGGAGTACTGCCAAAACCGCCAGGGAACGCCGTTGCTGAGGTTAGGCTCGTTGTCGGAGTATCGGGCGATCCACAAAGGGTAGTTGTCAAAAATTCCGGCGAGGTAGGTTTCGTAAAAATGCTGGTTGGTGTAGATGATGGGGCGCACGTTCAGGCTTCGTTCTACAGTTTGGAGCCAAATACGGGCTTCTTCGAGCATGATCTCGACAGGCATTTTGTCCGTGGTTTCCAAGTCGAGCACGGGTGCTAAATCGCCGGGAGCGAGTTCTACTGTTTGCAGGAAATGTAGCGCTTGGTCGTGCCCGCACCCATAGGATCGGAAGTAGTGATAGGCTCCCCGGCGGATGCCTATCTTTTGCAACATTTCCCAATTTGTACAGAAAAGGCTGTCCTGGTAGTCGCTGCCCTCGGTGGCTTTGACGAAAGCAAAGTGCAGGTCGTTTTTTTGGGCGACGGTGGCCCAGTCAATTCGCTGTTGGTGGTGGGATACGTCTATACCCATGAGGTTCTGCGCCGGAGGGACCTCGATGACACCGGTCATTTTGTTGCCCCATAGCGGGGCCAGGAGTAAGAACACAGAATAGAGCAGACGCATTGCGACAGTTTTTTTTGCATAAACCAGAAGAGGACACGCAATCGGTCGGTACCCGCCGAGCAGTAGCGGGTAAAATTGACGCAGCGAAAATAGTGCCTTGTTTGCTGACTGCCGTGCAGCGAGATGGGCGTTTAGACCAACGGTGACAAAAAAACCGTGGTCGCCTGCATTGACTGCCCTTTAGAGGTTAGTTGCAAAAAAATGCCGATCAACGGTTTATGGACTCCAGGAACTCCTCGTTGCTGGTGGAGTGCATCATCTGTTTTTTCATAAATTCCATTGCCTCTTCCGGTTTCATGTCGGCGAGGTGGTTTCGGATGATAAACATGCGCTGCAGGGTATCTTTATCCAGCAACAGTTCCTCCCGGCGGGTACTTGACTTGGTCAGGTCGATACTTGGGTAGAGGCGGCGATTAGCCAGGTTGCGGTCGAGCTGTAGTTCCATGTTGCCGGTTCCTTTGAATTCCTCGAAAATGACCTGATCCATTTTGGAGCCAGTGTCGATGAGCGCAGTAGCCAGTATGGTGAGCGATCCGCCGTTTTCGATGGCGCGAGCGGCACCAAAAAATTTCTTGGGCTTTTGCAGGGCCGTGGCTTCTACGCCACCCGAGAGCACCTTGCCGGATGCAGGGGCAACTGTGTTATAGGCGCGGGCCATACGGGTGATGGAGTCAAGCAGGATGACGACATGGTGCCCACATTCGACCATTCGCTTGGACTTTTCCAGCACGATGTTGGCCAGGCGTACATGGTTGTCGGCGGCCTCGTCGAAGGTGGAAGCCACCACTTCGGCCTTTACGCTGCGGCGCATGTCGGTCACCTCTTCCGGGCGTTCGTCAATAAGCAGGATGATGACGTAGCACTCCGGGTGGTTTTTGGTGATCGCGTTGGCGATGTCTTTGAGCAGGAAGGTTTTTCCGGTCTTTGGTTGTGCCACGATGAGGCCGCGTTGGCCTTTGCCAAGGGGGGTGAACAACTCGATGATGCGGGTACCGAAGTCGCGTCCGGTTGGGCTGGTCAGCAAGTTGAACTTTTGAGTGGGGAACAACGGCGTGAGGTAATCGAAGGGCACGCGGTCGCGCACGTCTTTGGGATCGAAGCCGTTGATGCGGCTGACTTTGAGCAGGGCAAAGTATTTTTCGCCCTCTTTTGGCGGACGGATGGCACCGTTCACCGTGTCGCCGGTACGTAAGCCAAAAAGTTTGACCTGGGAGGGTGACACATAAATATCGTCGGGGCTGGTTGTGTAGCTGTAGTCTGGCGAACGGAGGAAACCGTATCCGTCGGGCATCATTTCCAACGTGCCTTCGCCCTCGATGATGCCGTCCAATTCCACGTCGAAACGCTCAATGTTAGGCATAACAACGTGTTCTTCATGGCGCTGTTGGCTGATGGGCTGATCCTGATTGTCGCCATTGGGGACGGGCATCCGGGTCATCATCATATCGTCATCGTCCTCGCCCATGGGTGCGGTGAGGAAATCCTCCTCCTCTGCGGTATTCAGTTTGGCGGCATCGGGGTCCACGAGGTTAGGATTGCCGGATCGGTTGCGGTCGCGGAAATCGCGGCGGTTGTGTTGGTCACGATCGTCTCGGTTTCGAGGGTTACGATCTCGGTTTTGTGGGTTGCGGTCGTCACGATTGGCCTGGTTCCGCTGGTCACGAGCGGGTTGGTCGCGGTCGTCACGATTGGCCTGGTTCCGCTGGTCACGAGCGGGTTGGTCGCGGTCGTCGCGGTTAGGCTGGTTGCGCTGATCGCGGGCCGGTTGGTCGCGATCGTCACGATTGGGCTGGTTGCGCTGATCGCGAGCGGGCTGATCGCGGGCTGGCTGATCGCGGTCGTTCCGATTCTGCGGTTTGCGGTCATCCTGGTTTCGGTTTTGCGGGTTCCGTTCGCGACGGTCGGTGTTTGCTGTCGGCGGCGGCGGTATTGCGGGAGTTTCCGGTGCTTCTACGGGTTTACGCGACCGGCGCTGGGGTGCCTGAGCAGCATCAGGTATGGATTTGGGGGCGGGCTGTGGTTTAGGCTCCGGTTTGGGGGCGGGCGCATTGCGAACCACTATTTTTCGGCCAGGGGCGGGTTCTTCCACCACGGGGACTTTGTCGCCGCCGGTTTTTTTCAAAGAGAGCGCCTGCTCGTCGAGAATTTTATAGATAATTTCCTGTTTGGCAAATTTGTGGTAACCCTTGATACCCAGCTTGGCCGCGACCTCTTTGAGTTCGGTGACCAGCATATCATTTAGCTGCAAAATATCGTACATACAGTTGGGAAGAGCGGTGATGGGAGATGAGTGTGAAAAGCGGGTTTTAAAGAAAAAAGGCAGGGTTGCCTGGTCAGGTTGTGACGGAAAGAAAAGATTGAAAGCTATCAGAGGCGATTCGAGACGATCAACAACGTATCTAAAGTGCTAAATCGTGCGGCGGGAACCGGCCCAGCGTTGTGGGCGGCAAACCGTAATGTCATTGTGGGTGAATGATGGCGCAACAGGGTTGTATCCTCGAACAAACTGACCATCCCTTGTTGACAGTTGCCAATAATCAGACCAAAACAGAGCGGGACGGGCAATGGGGTGTGCCGATTTGAGGACGTTAAGACACAGACCGTTTGGAAATGAACGCGGCAAAGGTAAACGTATTTTGAAATTCACACTACCTTGTGCCCAAGAAAAAATCTGAGATAAAAATGCTCCAAGTAAAAAATATTCGAGAAGACAAAAAGCGCATTGTCAGCGGCTTGCGCAAAAGAAACTGGACGGCTCAACAGATCAGGGTCATTGACAAAATTTTACAAACGGACGATGACCGCCGAGCATCCCAGAAAAAACTGGACGATCTGCTTGCCGAAAACAAACGCCTGTCGGCTCAAATCGGCCAACTCATGGGCCAGGGGAAACGCGATGAGGCAGAAGCAATGAAGGCCCAGGTGACCGCTTTGAAGGACCAAACCAAACACGCCGAAGAGCAATTTGAGACCGCCAAAAAGAACCTTGAAGACTTGCTCTACACGGTGCCCAATTGTCCGCACAAGTCCGTGCCAAAAGGTGTGGGTGCCGATGACAACAAGGTTTACCGCGCTTGGGACAAACCATTTCCTTCGCTTCCTTCCGATGCCGTTCCGCACTGGGACCTCATTAAAAAATACAACCTCATCGATTTCGACCTGGGCGTAAAATTGACCGGTGCAGGCTTCCCGGTGTATCGCGGCCAAGGTGCCAAACTGCAACGCGCACTCATATCGTTTTTCCTCGACGAAAATATCAAGGCCGGTTACGAGGAAATCCTCCCGCCCTTGTTAGTGAACGAGGACTCCGCTCGCGGAACGGGCCAGTTGCCCGATAAAGAGGCTCAAATGTACACCTGCGAACGCGACGGTCTGTACCTCATCCCTACTGCCGAAGTGCCGGTGACCAATATCCTGCGCGATGCAATCGTGCCCGAAAAAGACCTGCCCATCTGCATGACGGCCTACACGCCCTGCTTCCGGCGCGAGGCCGGTGCATGGGGTGCGCACGTACGCGGGCTGAACCGCCTGCACCAGTTCGACAAAGTAGAAATCGTACAAATCGCACACCCGGAGCGGTCCTATCAGGCACATATCCAGATGATCCGCCATGTGCAGCGCCTGATGACCAAGCTCGAACTGCCCTACCGGATATTGCTTCTGTGCGGCGGTGACATGGGTTTCGCCTCCGCCAAAACGTTCGACTTCGAGGTGTGGTCGGGCGCTCAGCAGCGCTGGTTAGAGGTGAGCTCGGTGTCAAATTTCGAGACATTCCAGAGCAACCGTATGCAACTGCGCTACCGAGATGCCGACAACCGCATCCAACTGGCGCACACCCTGAACGGATCATCCCTTGCTCTGCCGCGCATCGTAGCCGCCCTGCTCGAAAACAACCAGACCTCCGAGGGCATCCGAATCCCCAAAGCCCTCCAAAAATACACTGGATTTAAAATGATCGTTTAAAAGCCTGTTGGGTTGGCGCAAACTTTTTTTGCAAACAACAGTTTCATTCGGTGTAATTTTTTCAAAAAAACCTTTTCCCGCCACAGCCTTGGCAAAGGCGGGCAAACTCAAATCGTAAAATTATGGGTCTCATTATCATCAGCGTCCTCTTTACCGTGATCGGTATGATCCTGAGCGGTACATTACGCAGCAAGTTCAACAAGTACAGCCAGGTGCCGCTTTCCAACGGTATGTCCGGCGCCGAAATAGCCACTACCATGCTTCGGCACTATGGCATCCTCGACGTAAACGTCATTTCCGTGGAAGGCCAACTGACCGACCACTACAATCCCGCCGACAAGACGGTGAACCTAAGCCACGACGTGTACCATGGCCGACATGTAGCCGCCGCTGCTGTGGCCGCCCACGAATGCGGGCACGCCGTACAGCACGCCACCTCGTACAGTATGCTGCAAATGCGCTCCAGCCTCGTGCCCGTCGTGAATATCGCCGCATCCTTGCAGCAGTACCTGCTCATGTTTGGTCTGGTCGGTATGTCGTTCCTGAAAAGCCCGATCATTATGCTGGTAGTGCTGGTGGCGTTCGGCATAACCTGTCTGTTCAGCCTGATCACCCTGCCTGTGGAATTTGATGCCAGCCGCCGTGCACTGGCTTGGCTCGACAACACAGGCGTGGCCCGTGGCGAAGAGTACACCGGAGCCAAAGACGCGCTTTTCTGGGCTGCTATGACCTACGTTTCTGCTGCATTGGCTGCATTGTTGCAGTTCCTGTACCTGCTTCTCCGGTTTATGGGCAACCGGGAGTAGTCTCCAGAATACTCCAGTCATCAAAATCTAACGCCATGAAAATACTGCTCTCATTGGTCTTCACGCTTTTGGGCAGCGCCTTTTCGTCGGCACAAGTCCTGTCGAGCATCAGTACTCGATGGAGCGATTCTTTCGTGGAATGGGAATTGTATGCAAAGCCTGCTACTGAGCCAGCGCCTGCTGAAGAAGGCGACGAGCAAGAAGAAGCCGAGCCACCCGACGAGGAACTGTACGGCGAACTCAAACTCCGCTGGCTTAACCTTCGTGACGACTGGACGGACTGGGACTACAGCCTCGGCGGGGGGAACGGCACCATCCGCATGAAGTGGAAGGACGACCCCTCGCAATGGGAACTGCGCAGCTACGATGGCACCATTGTGACCATGCGAGCGGCCTGGAGCGGCGATCCAACCGAGTGGCGTGTCACAGACAACACGATTTCCCTGACCCTCCGCACCCGATGGAGCGGGCAACACGACGAGTGGCTTGTACAAGACAACAACCGGGGCACCTTCTACCTGTACACCCTCGCCGAGGGCGACCCCCGCGACTGGGCCATTGAAGACCGGCTGGACGATTCCGTATCGCAGCCCATGAAAATGGCGTTGATTTTTTTGGCGGTTTATACCGCCTCTCCGCGTATGTGAGCAAAACAAAATACAGCACAGAGGCGAGGAGTTTATTTTTTGGAGCTATCCCCGGGCACGTAGCGGATACGCTGCTCGGATGTTTTTGCATTTTTTGGCATTTTACTGAAAATTCACCCAGGTGCCAGCCAACAAAAAGCGGCCCGCTCGCGTCTATCCAAAAAATTATGAACGAACGGATTATGAGAAAATCCCTACTTGCCTGCCTGTTTGCGTTGATCGCCATTTCCGTCGCCGTTGCCCAACCGGCAAACGACAACTGTGCCAATGCCATCCCGATCACTTCCGTGGTCAATTACTGCAGTCCGGCTGCCGCCTTCACCAACGTAAACGCTACCCTTTCCGGATACGGAGCTGCCAATTGTTTCGGCACGCCCAGCAACGATGTGTGGTTTTCTTTCATTCCTCAGTTCACCGATGTAACGGTCGTAGTGCGCGGGGCTGCAGCTCAGGCCCCCGGTGGCACACTGCGCAACCCACAGATTGCCATTTATTTCGGCTCCTGCGGCGGTGTACTCAATGAGGTACAGTGTTTTAACTCCAACAACAACTCCCATATCGCAGAAGCCACTGAAAGCGGGCTGCTTGTCGGTTCCACCTACCTGATCCGCGTGCAGGGTGCCAACGACGTTACCGGGACGTTCCAACTCTGCCTGAACAACTACAACCCGCCCGCCAACCCAAAATCCGACTGCCCAA